>JBDHVD010000306.1:0-10811 GCA_039809525.1 Labilithrix sp.
CGCCGCCCATCGCCTCGCGGAAGTCCCAGAACGCGGTGCCCGCCTCCTCCGCCACCTCGCGCATCTGCTTGGCGACCGCGACGATGCGGGGATCGGACGTCGTCTTCCCCTCCTTGACCGTATCGCTCGGGCCGAGGATCAGGATCGGCGTCTCCGGGAGCGCCGAGCGCAGCTGCGCGATGAAGTCCTTCGCGTAGCCCTTGTTCGGCGGCACGAACATGACGTTCATCCCGAGCCACACGATCACCAGGTCGTACGCGCGCCGCTCGAGCTGCACCTTGCGCGTGCCATCGGCGACCCACGTGAGGCGCTCGTAGTTCAGCGCGCCCGCACCGAGCGAGTCGATCTGGATGCCACCGCCCGGGATGTCGCGATCGAGCGAGGTGCCGAACCAGCGCACGATGCCGTCGCCGCGCACCTGCAGGCGGATCTCGTGCGGGCCGTCCTCGGTCTCGACCTCCTCGAAGCCCGCCTCGAACGCCTCGGCGCGCGTCTTGACGTTCTTGATCTCCTTGCCGTCGAGGAGCACGTTGAACGATCCGCCGTAGGGCTGCTTCAAATAGTAGATGTCGAACTTGGTGACGCTCTTGCCGACCTTGGCCTTCGGATCCTTCGACGTCCCCGCCCAGGCCGCGGCGCCGATCTCCTTGCTCTCGGCGGCCATGTTCGCGAAGCCGTACTGCTTGTCGCGCGCGATGTGCGTGGTCGGCGCGTAGAGCTTGAACATGGGCCAGAAGCCCTTGCTCTCGACGTCCTCGTGCCGATAGCTCCCCCACGGACGCGACAGCGAGATGTAGCCGTGGCCGGCGTCGCCGAAGCGGCCCTGGAGCACGCGCCGGATGTGGCCGGGCATGAAGTCGGACGTCAGGTTGCTGTCGCCGTAGATGGCGACGCGCACGCGCTTCTTCGCGGTCCCGCGGGCGAGCTCGGCGATCTTCTCGTAGAAGGGCGCCATCGTCTCCTTCGGGTCGACGATCGCGGGCACGGGCGTCTTCACGACCTTCGTCGAGCACTCGAGCTTCGCGACCTTCTCCGGATCGATGGGCGGGCACGCCGGCTTCGCGGTCTCCTTCGGCGCGGCCGGAGGGGTCGCCTCGGCGGCGGGCGTGGCGCTCGCCGACGCGTCGGGCGCGTCTCCCGCCGGGGCACGTTTGCCGACCCGGCACCCGACGGAGAGAGAGAGCGCGGACACGAGGAACATCGCGGAGGATGCGAGGCGTCTCAAAACGCCGCCATCGTAGGTGGTCGCGGCCGAGAGTGCTAAAGAAGGGACGCGATGCGGACGTCGTGGCTGCTCCTCTCGTGCGCGCTCGTGGCATGCGGCGGTCGGATCGACGACTCGGGTGAGGCGCCCGTAGCCGCTCCGGCCTCGAACGCCCCCGCGTCGACGACGAGCGGCGACGGCTGCACGCGGGCATGCGACCGCATGACGAGCACGTGCAGCGCGATCGCCGACGACGGCGAGTGCCTCCGCGCGTGCCGGTCGGGCCTGGGCGACGATCCCGACGCTGCGCGGCGTTATGCCGCCTGCCTCGAGGAGCTGTCCTGCGCGGACATCCAGCGCGGGGTCACGATGGACTACGGCCCCATCGGGCAGTGCTTCACGCGCGCACGCCGCGGCCCGTGATCAGCCGCGCAACCCGCGGATCTGGAACGATCGCGGCGACTCCTCGATCGTCGCCTGCGCGACGCGCAGGAGCCGGTCGACGCGGAGGACCGCGTCCTCGTCGCCCAAGTCCTCGAACAGCGTCCCGGCGTCCTCGAGCAGCTCGCGGCACGTCGGATCGCCGAGGAGGACCAGCGCCTCGCCGAGATCGAGCGAAGCCCGCGCGATGATCGGGCCGTCGTACGCGCCGCCGAACATCGCGAGCGCGTCGTCCGCGGCGCGGCGCGCGGCCTCGAGCTCGCCGATCCGCGCGTAACCGACCGCCATCGCGGCGACGGTTCCGAGGACGCGATCGGTCCGGCCGCCGGCGCTCGCTTCGGGGAAGCCGGACGCGGGACGGCGGCTCTCGGGCTCGGAAGGCAGGCGGGCGAACGGCGGGCGCATCGGGCCGTCAGACGGGCACCCCACGGCTGGGCTTCATCGCGAGGACGCCTTTTTTCCTGCGCGATCTGCGCAAGGGAAGGCCGCCCGCGGGCGTGGCGTAGGACGGACGCCCGATCAGCGGAGCGCGGTCTCGTCGGGCGCGCAGGACCCGCTGAACGACGCCATCGAGGACGGGTAGCCGCCGACCTGCACGCAGTCGCCGGGCAGGCGCGCCTGCCGCGGCGCGAGATCGGACGCATAGCGCGCGAGGCGGACGGTGACCGGACAGGTCTGCCCCGCCCCGCTCCACGCGGCCCGGTAACGCCCTCGCATCGCGCACGCGACGACGGCGGCGTCGAGCTCGTCGTCGCTCGTCCCGCGCACCACGCGCGCCGATCGCGCGACGTCGTGCTCGTCGACGTCCACGACGACGTCGGCCTTCGCCTCGAGCACCTTCGAACGCCGCGCGCTCTCCGGCCATGCGCAGTGATCGGGCAGCTCGATCAAGGTCGCGCGCGCGCGCACGCGCGACAGGACGGCGATAGCACCGACGCGCGGGCGATCGATCCGTCGTCGATCACCCGGCTCCTCGCCCCGGGCACCGCCTCCCCGCACGCCGCCAGGAGCACGAACGAGCCGACCACGAGGACATGCCGCTCCATCGGTCCTCAGCGTACAATGAAATCGATGACTCGCCGAGGCGGTCTCGTGCTCGACGCTCCGCGGGAGCGGTTCGACGTGATCTGCGCCGGCGAGGCGCTCGCGCTGTGGAACGGTATCGGCCTCCAGCCCAGGCTCCGGCCGGGCGGCGGCGCGGTGAACGCGGCCTTCTCCCTCGCCCGCCGTGGCCTCCGCGTGGGCCTCGCTACCGTCGTCTCCGACGACAGCTTCGGGCGTGCGCTCCGATCGCGGCTCGAGGCGGCCGGCGTCGGCGTCGCGGGCGTGATGCTCGCCCGGCCGCGAACCGATCTCGTCGTGGTGCAGGGCACGGGCACCGCGGGCGAGCTCGTCTCGTACCGGGAAGAGGAGAAGCCGGTCGACGTCCCCGACGGATGGTCCTCCGACGTGCTCCTCCTGTCGGGCCTGTCGCCCGTCGTGGCCGAGGCCGCCGCGCTGTGCAAGGCGGCGCGCGCGGCGCGACGCGCGGGGACGATCGTGGTCGTCGACATCAACGCGCGCTGGCAGGTGTGGGCCGGCCGCGACGCCCGCGCGATCCGCATGCTCCTCCGCGAGGCGGACGTCGTGCGCTGCAGCGCACGCGACCTCGCGACGCTCCACCTCGACGTCGGCGACGTACGCGCGGCGTCCCGGCGCGATGCCGTGCTCGTCGTCACCGGCGAGCTCGGAGACGCGATCGCCACCGGACCGTTCGGCGAGGTCACCGTCCCGGCCACCGGTTCCCCGCGCTCGATCGAAGAAGGCGACGCGCTCACCGCCGGCGTCTGCGCCGCGCTCGCTCGTGCCGGCTCGCCGGGCGACGACCGCGCCGATCTCTGGCGGCGCGCGCTCGGCGACTGATCTACTCGCCGACGAGCACCCGTCCGATCACCCGCGCATTGCCCGCGGCATCGGTCGCCCGCGCCGCGATCTCGTGCGCGCCCGGCGCGAACGGCAGGGGCACAGACGTCGCGAATCCGACCGAGGGACACCGCGACGACGACGCGACCTTGCAGGCGTCGGGGTGCGGCGTGTTCCCGTCCGTGAGCGTCGCGACGATCGCTCCGTCGACCGCGATCTCGATCTTCGGCGCCTTGCCGTCCGCGTCGATCGCCCAGCCCTTCACATCCACCGCGGCCGCGCTGACCTTCGCCTCGAGGGCACCGCCCGGCGCGACGACGTCGCCGTCCGCGACGGCCTGCGCCTGGAAGGACGCGTATGCGGGATGCGGAGCGAACGCGGTGGCCGAGTTGTCGCGGAGGCCGCAGCGCTCGGCGCCCCCCGGCTCGTCGTCGCGGTACGAGTAGACGAACGCCGCCGTGATCCGCGGATGGCTGCGCAGCGTCTCGAGCGCGCGCGTCACCGCGATGCCTTGCCGATCGATCGCCGCCGCGCCCCCGCCGATGCCGCCGAGGCAGAAGCCGACCTCCGTGTACCAGACCGGCGCCGCGCCGAGCATCGGCTTGCCGTCGGCGAACGTGTGGCTCAGGAACGCGGACACCCCGTCGGCGAACGTGCCGCCGGCGTACGTGTAGCCGGCCTCGCCCGGGATGCGGTTCGGCAGGCCGTATCCATGGATCGAGACGATGTCCGCCGGCAGCCCGTCGGGAAGGCCGTTCGGAACGCGGTAGCCGGCGCGGTGCGCCTGGATCGGCTGCGCGTCGATCACCGAGTCGATGACGCACGTGTCGTCCTGGCGCGAGAAGTCGAACGCGACGAGCGTGGGCGTCGGCAGCTTCTGCTTGCGCCGCTCGTTCATCGTCTCGAACACGCGCACCGTGAGCAGCGCGTAGCGGAAGGCGCCCTCGAGCCGCGTGCACGTGCCGTTCGCATACGAGAAGAAGGGCTGGAACGAATAAACGTCCGGCTCGTTCCACACCTCGACGTAGCGGACCTCCGGAAGCGCCTTGGTGATGGCGTCGATCGCGGCGACCACCTTCGGCACGAACGAGGCGTCGAAGTCCGCGCGCGTGCCGGCCATGGGATCGGGCGAGCCCGGGAGGCTGTTCTGCGTGACGAGCGCGAGCACCTCGATCCCCTGCGCCTTCGCCGTGTGCACGATCTTCGCGTAGCTGGTCATCGGCGTGCCCTGCTCGATCTCGAGCCGCAGCGTGCGCACGCCGAGCGCCGCGAGGTCGCGCATCCGCTCGTCGGTGTGGCTCGCGAGATCGTCGTAGATGCGACCGCTGACGAGGCCGATCTTCAGCCCCGAGCCGACGTCGTGCGCGAATGCCGGCAGCGGCGCGTCCGCGAGCCGGCCATGCTCGGGCGTCGCGAGCGTGGCGCCGGCGTCGGGCGCCGCGGTCGAACCGCTGCCCCCGTCGCCCTCCGCGGGAGCCGGTGACGGGCCGTCGCCCGCCTGGCCGCGCGCGGCCGGGCCGTCCGTATCGGCGGCGCCGCAAGCGATCGTCGCGAAGATCGTCATCAGCGCGAGAAGGAATCGAGCCATGCGTGCCCCTCGAGCACGTGCCATGCCTCGTGCGCGCATCGGGATGGCGCGGACTTCCCGCGGGACCGCGCACGATCCGTGGATCGCCGCGCGGCCGAAACGAAAGGCCCCGGTCGGCGAACCGACCGAGGCCCTTCTCCTCTCCCGCTCCGCGGCTGCTGGACGATCAGCTGTCGATCGTGATGCCCAGCTTCGCGCGCAAGTCGAAGTACTCCTCGCTGACGGAGAACAGGACCATGTCCTTCATCCGCTCCTTCACCGGGACGCTCGAGGCCTCCTCGTTCGAGCGGACGACCTGGGTCGAGATCTCGAGGTCGTGCGCGAGGAGGAAGCCGACGCGATCGGCGGTGGAGTCGATCGACGCCACCCACTTCTTCAGGTCGAGCGCGCCGCCCGCCTGGAGGAGCTTCGAGACGATGCTCGCGAGCTTGTCCTTCTCCGCGCCCTGGAAGTCCTGCGCCATGAACTGCATGGCCTCGTTCACCGGGCCCTGGAGATCGGCGCTCACCGGGAACTGCGGCACGCACATCTTGAGCGCCGCGAAGAGCCAGGCCTTGAGGCCGGTGCCCGTCGGGACGAGGTGGCGGACGTAGAAGCCCGGACGGAAGGACGCCATGTGGCGGCCGGCCATGAACGCCAGCGCCTGCGTGTTGACCTGCTGATCGAACGCCGCGCGGCCGAGGACGATCGCCGGCGTGCGCGCGTGGACGATGCCGAGCGAGCCCTGGTCGTTCGGGTTCTGGAAGACGAGAGGCAGCTGCATCCCGAGGACGCCCTGCACGTAGAAGAGCGTCTGCGAGACCGGGTACGGATGCATCGAGCAGTCGATCGCGTAGCGCGGGTCGAAGCCCATCTGCTCGATCGGCTGCGTGCGCGCCTTGATGATCGTCGGCTGGATCATCGCGAAGATCTTCGTGAGGAGCGGGTCGAGGTCCCAGTGCATGAGACGCGACCACGCCTCTTCGTCGAGGACCGCCTGCGCCGGCGCGGCGTTCTCCGCGCGGTGCTTGCGGTAGAAGCGCTCCTCGTCCGGCTCCGCGAGCTTGAGGAGCGACAGCGACTGGCAGAGGCACCACGCCGGGTCGGCCTTCTTCGACTCGGTGTAGAGCTTGCGGAGCAGCTTGTAGCTCTCCACGCGGTAGGGGTTCTTCCGGAGGATGCCCGCCTGCGCCTTGACCGCCTTGTCGAGGTACTGCTTCGGATCGGCGGCGTAGATGTCCGCGAGCTTCTCGAGCCGCGCGCGGTTGTCCGGATCGAAGGCCTGCGCGGCCTCGTAGGCGTCGACCGCGAGATCGGGCTCGTTCAGGAACTTCTGGTAGAGCTCGCCGAGCTGGTCGAGCACGACCACGATCTTCTCGCGGTCCTGCGCCACCTTCGCCTGATCGAGCTGCCTCTTGAGGAGCTGCTCGACCTCGTTGTGGTCGCCCTTCTGGCGATACAGCTCGATGGCCTCGTTGAGGGCCTTCACGAGCGTCGGATCGAACTCGAGGGCGCGCTGGTAGAAGCCGAGCGCCTGGTCGACCTTGTTCAGCTGCTTCGACGCGATCGTCGCCGCGGTGTGCATGTACTTCGCACGCTGCTTGGGATCCTCGACGAAGTCGGCGAGGCGGAGGACGACGTCGACGAGCTTCGCCCAGTCCTTCTCCTCCGAGTAGAGCTGCATCAGCTTGGTGAGCAGCTTGCGGTCGTCCGGCTTCTCCTCGAGCGCCTGGGTGTAGGCCTTCGAGGCGCCGGCGCGATCGTTCAGCTTGCCGAACATCACGTCGCCGATCTCGAGGAGCAGCTCGAAGCGCTCCTGCCCGACGGCGAGCTGCAGCCGCTGCTTGCGAACGGCGAGCGCCTGCGTCCAGTCGCCCTTCTCGTCGTAGATCTTCGCGAGCGAGCGGAACGGACGCGGGTTGGACGGGTCGAGATCGGCCGCCTCGCGCAGCGGCGCGATCGCCGCGTCGAGGTCGCCCGAGCGGCGCCCGCTCTCGCCGAGGTGGTAGAGGGCCTCGGCGCGCTCCGATCCGGCCAGGCGGCCGCCGTACTTCTTGAACAGCTCCTGGGTCATCCGGTAGGCGCTCTGCGGATCGCCGAACTCGAAGAGCGCGTTGGCCGCGCGCGCGAGCGCATCGACGTCCTGCGGCGCGAGCTGCTGGAGCGCGTCGACCGCCGCGAGCATGCGCGGGTTGGTCATCGGCGGCGGCGGCATCGAGCCCGGGGCCGACGGCACCACCGAGATGCGCGACTGGCTCTGGGGATCGGTCGCCCAGCGGCTGCTCGGCGGACCGTTGACGTTCTGCTGCGACGCGGGGCCGGACAGCGAGGGCGACGACGGACGCGGCTGCGTCTTGCCGAACGCCTCGATGAAGCGGACGAGCACGCGGACCGCGTCCTCCTTCGGCAGCACGCCCGTGCGGCCGACGAGGCTCTCGTAGCTCTTGGTCGCCTCGAGCATGCGGTTCGCCTCGAAGGCGAGATCGCCGAGGACCATGAGCGCGTCGGCGTTCGACGGATCGAGATCGGTCGACTTCTTCGCCGCGTTCTCCGCCTTCTGCGGATCGACGAGCTGCGAGTGGTAGACCTTCGCGAGCTCCGCGTGGAGGCGCGCCTTCTGGAGATCGCTCTCCGCCGTCTGGAGCTCCTTCTCGACGAGGGCGACCACGCCGAGCCAGTCGCCGCGCTGCGCGTACGCCTTGCGGAGCGCGCCGCTCGCTCCCGGATCCTTCGGGTTCGCGTCGAGGGCGAGCTTGTAGCGCTCGATCGCGCCGTCCTTGTCACCGCGGGTCTCGAGGAGGCGCGCTGCGCGCATCCACTGCTCCGCCTTCGCCTCGGGCGTCGGCGCCTTCATCGCGAGCGCCTCGATGGCGGTGAGCGCCGCGTGCGCGTCGCCGCTGTTCTCGCGGAGCTGCGCGAGCGCCTCGAGCGCGCCGGCGTGCGACGGCGCGATGGCGAGGACCTGCTCGTACGCCTTCGTCGCGCGGTCGGGCGAGCCGACCTGCTCGGCAAGCGTGCGCGCCTTGGCGAGGAGGAGATCGATCTTGCGGTTCGGATCGACCGAGAGGCTCGCATGCCGCTCGTAGAGCGAGACGACGGGCTCCCACTTCTCGAGGGCGCGGTAGTGCCGCGCGAGCGCGGTCAGCGCGCCGTCGTTCGCGGCGTCGATGCCGAGGATCTGCTCGAGCGCCCACGCGGCGGCCGCGTGATCGAGGAACTCCTCGTCGTGGAGCGCGGCGACGCGCTCGAACAGGTTGATCTTCTGGCGCGGCGTCGCGGCGATCTCGATCTGACGCTCGAGCACCTCGAGCAGCTCGCGGTACTTGCCGAGCCGGTTGAAGATGCGGTCGAGGCCCTTGAGGGCGGTCATGTTGGTCGGATCGACCGCGAGCACCGCCTCGAACCGACGCGTCGCCTCGGCGAGGTCGTTGAGGTGATCCTCGTAGACCTCGGCGACCTTCGCGAGCGCCTCGGCCTTCTCGTAGCCGCGGCGGGCCTCGGCCTTCTTCTCGAGGATCTGCGCGAGCGTCTGGAAGTCGCCCGTGCGCTCGGCGATGCGCGCCATCGCATCGCAGCCCTTCGCGTGGCCCGGATCGTCGGAGAGGATCGCCGCGAGCAGGTTCTTCGCGCGCTGGAGATCGTTGAGCCGCGTCTCGAGGATGTCGGCCGCCTCGGCGCGGAGGTCACGGGCCTTCGGCGCGGCCGGCGTCACGTCGGCGCGGGCCATGAGGAGCGACACGAGCTCCGGCCACTGCTGGGCGCGGCGGTAGATGCCCGCCATGCCGTCGGCCGCGATCTCGTTCGTCGGATCGATCGCGAGCGCCTGCTGGAACGCGGCGAGCGCCATGTCCGGACGGCCGACCTTCTGCTCCCACCACTTCGCGGCGCGCGCGAGGAGCGCGGTCTGATCGCCCGGCGAGAGCGTGCCGCCCTTGATCGCCTCGGTGATCGTCTCGAGCTGCTCGCCCCAGGTCTGGGCCTTCGTCCCGCAGAGGCGCTCGACCTCCTGCGCGTACTCGTCGTTGTTCGGCGCCTCGCAGAGGGCCTGCGTGTACGCGACGACCGCCTGCTCGGAGTCCTCGAGCTCGTGCGCGTAGAGGCGCCCGATCTCGGCGAGCGCACGCCCGCGCTCCTCGCCCGGCGGCGCCGCCTGGCTCTTCTCGAGGAGCATCTCGACGAGCTCCTCGTACTTGCCGAGCGCCTTGCGCGCCTCCTCGAGCGCGGACAGCGCGATGTCGTCCTGCGGGTCGAGCTCGACGATCTGCGCGTAGATCTGCTCGGCGCGCGCCTTCTCCTTCGCCCCGTCGAAGATGCGGGCGGCGCGGTACAGGAGCGCCTTCTTCGTCTCGAGCTCGTCGTCCGACGAGCCGCGCACCTGCGCGGCCGCCGCGGCGAAGCCCTCGCCCACGCGCAGGGGCTCGGCGCCCTCCTCGACCGACATCTCGAGGTCGATCGCGGCCTCGTGATCGCTCGGCGCCGCGAGGAGCTTGTCGATCATCGCCTGCGCCTTCTCGGCGGTGATCGTGCCGGCGGCGCGCATCATCGCCGACGCGCGGCCGAGCGACTCGAGCGCGTCGAGCAGCGCCTGCGCGTCCTTCGGGCGGCGCGCCGGGTCCTTCTGGAGGCACGCCATCACGAGCGCGTCGAGGTCCTTCGAGACCTGGCCGCGCGGCGCGCGGTGGCTCGGCGGCTCGGGCTCGACGGAGAGGTGCGCGAACGCGGCGTCCGTCGCGCTCTCGCGCTGGAAGACCGGCTTGCCGGTGAGCAGCTCGTAGAGCATCGCGCCGAACGCGTAGACGTCGCTCTTCGCGTCCGCCGCCTTGCCGCGCACGATCTCCGGCGCGACGGTCTTCGGCGAGCCGAACACCGCGAGCAGGCCCGTGTGCCCGTTCGACGCGACGCTGCGGAGGCGCAGGCGATCGGAGCCGAAGTCGATGAGCGACACGGAGGGCTCCCCGCCGGGGCGCGCCGTCACGAGCACGTTCTCCGCCTTCACGTCGCCGTGGACGAGGTGCGCCTTGTGGATCGCCGCGAGCGGCTCGAGGATGCCCTGCAGGATCGGGCGGAGATCGTTGTACGGCACCGGCCCGGTGCGCGCGACGCGCGCCGCGAGGGTCTGCGCCTCGATGTACTGGTACGCGACGTAGAAGAGGCCCGGCTCGAGCTCGCCCGCCTCGAGGTGGCGCGGCAGGCCCGGATGGTCGACGGTGCCGACGAGGCGGTTCGCCGTGAGGAAGCGATGGACCGAGCGGCGATCGCGCGAGGCCTCGCGACGCAGGATCTTCACCGCGTACGTCGCCTTCGCGTCGCCGTCGGTTCGGACCGCCTGATAGACGATGCCGAGATCGCTCTCGCCGATCTTCTTCTGGATGGTGAAGTCCGCCACCTGCCTTCCCGGCGCCAGTTCTTCCTTGCCGAGGAGCGTGACGATGTCGCGCACGCGCGGATCGACCTCCTTGCGCGAGTGGAGGATCACGTCGACCAGCGCCTCGATCCGATCGCCGTCGACGCAGCGCTCGGTCAGCGCTCGGGCGAAGCTCCCCTTCGCGCTCGCGCCGCCGACGTCGTCCGGGGCCAGGCCGAGCAGGCGCTCGCTCATCGCGGTCATCTCTTCGAGCGTGAAGAGTCGTTCGAGCTCGCCGCGCAGAATGTCGATCGTCGGATTCATCGTGCTGCTTCGCCTCGCGAAATGAAGTG
>JBDHVD010000307.1:0-10772 GCA_039809525.1 Labilithrix sp.
GCTGAGGAACGAGCTGAGCGGCTGGAAGTCCTCGCCGTGCGGGAGCGGCGGAGGAGGCGGCGTCGCGTCCTCCGCGAGCCGCGGCGATCCGAGGCAGAAAGCCGACGCGATCTCGTCGAGGTGCTTCGACACGTCGCAACCGAGCGCCTGGAGATCGCCGACCGCGGCGACGGCGAGCGGGAGGTTGCCCGTGTCGATCGCGCGCTTCACGCCGAGCTCGCAGCCCTCGATCGCCGCCTCCGTGCGCCCCGACTCGGCGAGCAGCCGCGACGTGAGGATGAGCGCGCTCGGCACGGACGCGTCCTGCTGCACGACCGCGGCGCTCCACCGGAGAGCGGCTTCGCGCTCGCCGGCGAGGAGGAGCGCGAGCGCACGGTCGAGCGGAGAATCGACGGTCTGGGCTCCCGGAAGGTCCGGCGGTGCCGTGCGCATGTTCGCCCGTATACTACACGTCGCCGCAGCGGCACCCTACATCAAGAGGGTGGCGGAGCCGCGACGGTCGCGGTCATTCAATCGTCGTCGTCGCGCGAATCGGACCGCGAGCCGCCGCGCACCTCGATGAGGGAGCTCATCGCGTTCGCGGTGGCGGTCACCAGGGGAACGACCTTCGGGTAATCCATGCGCGTCGGGCCGATCACGCCGACCGAGCCGGCGTTGCGCCCGTGGTTGCGGTACGCGGCGCCGACGATCGACAGCTGCCCGCCCGCGAGATCGCCCGCCTCGCGTCCGACGACCACGGTGGTGCCCGTCGCGGCGACCGTCGCGTCGATCAGCCGGACGATCGCCTCGGACTCGTCGAGCGCGTGGACCACGTCGCGCACGTTGCCCGCGAGCTCGGGCAGCCCGAGGAGCTTCGCGCGGCCCTCGATGAAGACGTCGGCGCCGGCGTCGACCGCCTCCGCGACGGCGGCCTCACCGAGCTCGAAGGCCTTCTTCTTCGTCGCGTCGTGCTGGACGTGATCGTTCTGCAGCCGGCGCGCGAACAGGTCGCGCAGGTCTCCGAGCGTCCGCCCCTCGATGACGTCGTCGAGGAGGTTGTGCACCTTCTGCAGCTCGTTCTCGGGGATGTCCGCCTTGATGAAGCGGTTCTGCACCGAGCCGTTCGACATCACGAGCACGGCGAGGATCTCACCGGGGATCGTGCGGATGAAGCGGAGGTGCTTGAGCGTCATCGTCTCGGCGCGCGGCGACACGACCACCGCGGCGGTGCCGGCGAGATCGGAGAGGAGCCGCCCCGTCTCGCGGAGGAAGTTCGGGCCGGGCTCGATCTCGGCGAAGCGCTGGAGGATCTGCGCGTTCTCCTCGTCGGTGAGGTTCCTGACCTCCATCATCGCGTCGATGAACAGGCGGAAGGCCTTGTCCGTCGGCACGCGGCCCGCGCTGGTGTGCGGCTGGTGGAGGTAGCCCATCTCCTCGAGGTCGGAGAGGACGTTGCGGATGCTCGCCGGAGAGAGCTCGATGCCCCTCTTCGAGAGGGTGCGCGATCCCACGGGCTCACCGTTCGCGACGAACTCGGTGATGCACGCGTAGAGGATCTGCTTCGCGCGTTGCGACAGCTCCGGCATGTTTCTCGGGGAATTCTAGCAAATTCGCGCCTGGCGCGAGCGCGGCTATAACTCAGGCGTTTTTGCATGCCGCACCGCCGTCCTCTCCTGTCGCTCGTCCTCGCGGCGTCGGCCTGCGCCGTCCGGCCGACGTCCGGCGATGCCGCGGCTCCGGCGAGCCCGCGGCCGGCTCCGGTGGACGCTCCGGCCGCGCCCTCGACGGCCTCGTCCGCGACGGCGGCGCCGGCGCCGCCCGACGAGGCGCCGCACGACGACGAGACCGAGCTCGACCCTTCGGTGACGCCGCCCGACGGCGTCGCGGACATCGCCGCGTTCGGCCCGACGCCGCCGCCCGCGTCGCGCTACGCCGCGATGGACCAGAAGGCGTGCGAGGCCGAGCTCGCGCAGCGGAAGATCGCCTTCGACCGCGTCGACAGCGCGCGCGGCGTGATCGCGCCGGTGCGGCTCGCGGGGCCGCTGTCGGGCGTCACCTTCCGCTCGAACCTCCCCGCGTCGAAGCGCAAGAGCGCGGTGATCGAGATCTACGACTGCCGCCTGGTCCTCGCGCTCGACGACTTCGCGAAGATCCTCTCCAGGCACGACATCGTCGAGGTGGTGCATCTCTCGGTCTACCGGCCGGCCTCGAAGAAGGCGAAGCTCAAGAACGGCGCCGGGCGGAGGCACGGCGGCGCGCTCGCGATCGACGCGGCGCTGTTCAAGACGAGCGACGGCCGCACGCTCGACGTGAAGAAGGACTTCCACGGGGCGATCGGCGCGAGGACGTGCCCTCCTCCGGCGTCGGCGAGCGAGCTCCGGCGGATCGCCTGCGAGGCGAGCGAGGCGCGCCTCTTCAACGTGCTCCTCACGCCCGACTACAACTGGGCGCACCGCAATCACTTCCACCTCGAGGTGACGGCGAACGCGCGCTGGTTCTTCGTGCGGTGAGCGCCGTCGTGACCAGGTGACCAGGTGACGAGCTGACGAGCCCGTCACTGGCGCCGCCGTGCGTGCGGGTGTAAGCCGCCCGGCCGAAGATGAGCGCGCCGTCGACCGCCCTGCCCACCGGCCCCGGAGTCCCGAAACAGCCGCACATCGGCGAGCACCCGCTCGGTCTCTACGCGCTGTTCTTCACCGAGATGTGGGAGCGCTTCTCGTACTACGGGATGCGGGCGCTCCTCGTCTATTACATGACCAAGCACCTCTTCTTGCCCGAGTGGCAGGACAGGGTGCTCGGCCACCGCGCGGTGCTCGCGTTCCTCGCGAGGATCTTCGGCGAGCTCACCGTCCAGCAGCAGTCGTCGCAGATCTACGGCTTCTACACCGCGTTCGTGTACCTGACGCCGCTCGCGGGCGGCGTGCTCGCCGACCGCTTGATCGGCCAGCGGAAGAGCGTCTTCGTCGGCGGCATCATCATGGCGGCGGCGCAGTTCACGCTGATGTTCGAGCCGCTGTTCTACGTCGGCCTGCTCCTCCTCATCGTCGGCAACGGCTTCTTCAAGCCGAACATCTCGACGCAGGTCGGGTCGCTCTATCCGAAGGGCGATGCGCGGCGCGATCGCGCGTTCATGATCTTCTACGTCGGGATCAACCTCGGCGCGTTCTTCTCGCCGCTCGTGTGCGGCACGCTCGGCGAGCGCGTCGGCTGGAAGTGGGGCTTCTTCGCCGCCGGCGTCGGCATGATCGCCGGCCTCGTGCTCTACACGCTCGGCCAGCGGCTGCTCGCGCCGGACAACGTGATGAAGCGCAAGAGCGAGCTCGTCGAGGTCGAGAAGAAGGACGAGCAGGGCGGCGCTTACCGCGGCGGCACCACGAAGACGCTCGCACCGGCGAAGCCCGCGCCGTTCACGCGCCAGGACTGGAGCCGGGTCATCGCGCTCTGCGTGCTCTGCGCGCTGAACATCTCGTTCTGGGCGGTCTACGAGCAGCAGGGCAACACGCTCGCCCTCTGGGCCGACGGCAACACCGACCGCCACCTCCTCGCGTGGGAGATCCCCGCGTCGTGGTTCCAGTCGGTGAACCCGGCGATGATCTTCCTCTTCACGCCCTTCATCAACATGCTGTGGCGAAGGCAGAACGCCGCGGGCAAGGAGCCGTCGAGCGTCGCGAAGATGGCGATCGGCTGCTTCCTCGTGGGCGTCTCGTTCATGGTGATGATCGGCGGCGCGCGCGCGTACGAGAGCGGCGCGATGGCGAGCATGTGGTGGCTGATCGGCTGCACCGCGCTCCTCACGATGGGCGAGCTCTACCTGTCGCCCATCGGCCTCTCGCTGGTGACCAAGGTCTCTCCGCCGCGCATCGTCTCGATGATGATGGGCATGTGGTTCGTCTCGAGCTTCTTCGGCAACTACCTCTCGGGCTACCTCGGGACGTACTGGGAGAAGATGAGCAAGACGAGCTTCTTCGTCATGCTCGCCGGCATCTCGTTCGCGACCGGCGTGGCGATGATCGCGCTCATGGTGCCGCTCAAGAAGGCGATCGGCGACGAGAACGAGAAGCACGACGACGTCCCGCCCGAGAGCGGGGTGGGCGCGGGCGGCGAGTCGAAGAGCGCGGCGTCCGCGGCCTGAGCCTCGTCACTTCGCGCGGAACACGAGGAGCGCCGCGCTGAGGGGCGGCGCGTCGTACGCGAAGGCGTTCTTCTTCGCGAGCACCTCGTGCGCCGCGAGCGCGGGCTCGGGGTGCACCGCGTCGATGCGGTACACGTCGACGTCCGCGAGCAGCCGCGCGTGGAACAGACGCACGCCGAAGCGGCGGTGCGCGTTCGTCTTGTTGATCACCACGACGGTGACGCGCCCGTCGTCCTCGTCGGTCGCGGCGTAGAGCGAGGACTCCGCGCGCTCGGGGTGCTCGACGCGCACGCTCGTCTCGGCGAAGCGGAGGCCGTTCCCGTCCGCGTTGCGCAGCAGCTCGAAGCCGCCGAACGCGTAGGCGAGATCGCACGTGTGAGGCCACATCGCGGCGACGTGGATCCCCATCCGCCCGAAGACGCCGAGGGTGTCCGCGGTGGCGAGGCCGCTCGACACGTGCGCGCATCCGCCGGGGAAGTACTCGGTGACGCCGAGCTTCGTCCCGGGATAGCCCTGCGCTAGGCGCTCCTTCAGGCGCTTCAGGATCATCGCGGGCGCGTGCAGGTGATCGTCGGTGATCCACGAGTGCTCGTCGAACGTCTCGTCCCAGTAGCTCCGCGGGCCCTGGAGGACGGCCTCGATCTCGGCGTCGGTCATCGGGCGCGCCGCGTGGTCGAGCGCCCAGGTGAACGTGCCGTCGAAGACGCGCTGCGGGTACCAGTGGAAGTCCCACGCGTCGAGCAGGCGCGTGCCGCTGGCCTCGCTCGCCGCGCGCACGCTCTCGAGGAAGTCGTCCATGAACCAGCGGCCCGCGTCGCCGTACGCGGTGGTCGAGTCGTGCCAGGTGGTCCACCCGTCGTAGTGGTAGTGGTCGGGCCCGACGATCATCGCGGTCGGCGCGAGCTCGCGGACGCGCCTGGCGAACGTCAGGAAGCGGGCGGTGAACTCCGCGCCGGTCACGCGGTTGCCGACGTACGCGCCCGACGCGTAGAGCGGGCCGCCCCCGCCGCGCTGGAGCATGGGGAAGTTGAACGCGTAGAGGTCGGGCTCGTTGTCCGTGCCGACGATCACCTGCGTCGGGCCGGGCGCGTAGATGTCGCCGGGGAACTGCGCGCGCAGGAAGTGGAGGTGCTCGTCGGTGTAGACGACGCCGTCGTTCGGGTCGGGCGCGGGAGCGAACGGCGCCGGCTTCACCAGCTCCACCCGCCGGAAGTACTGATCGATCGGCCAGCCCGGCGTCGTGTACGGGATGTTCGTCGCGACCGGACCGGCGACGTAGCCGTTCAGCACGAACGGCACCATCGAGCCGCGCCCCGCCGCGCGGTTCTCGGCGATGAGCGCGCGATCGAGCTCGGCGGGTGCGTTCGGGTTCGCGCGCGTCGCGACCAGCCAGAGGTCGCTGCCGAACGCGGTCTGGAACGAGCCGTTCGAGACGTTCGTCTCCCAGTTGTACGTGTTCGATCGATCGCCGCCGCGGCGCACGAAGGTCACGCCCTGCATGAGCCGCGCGGGCTGCGTGATCGTGTGGATGGTGTTGAGCCCGTAGATGAGCGGCGAGATGGGCTTGCGCTCCTCGGCCGTGCGCACGACCGACACGACGTCGACCTCGCCGGTCGCGAAGGCGTCGGGATCGCCCGGCGGCGGAGGGGGAGGAGGCCGCGGCGGCGCGTCGGAGGACGCCGGTGTCGTCGCCGCGCCGGACCCGGCGGGCGCAGGCGGTGCGGACGACTGCGCGCCGGATGCGGCCTCGTCGCCGGTCGTCGCGTCGCTCGTGCCGCACGCGACGAGCCCCGTGGCCGTCGCAGCTGCGACGATCCCCCAGGCGAGGACGATGTTGCGAGTGCGCATGGCCGGTCGTCTCCTCGCGGCGAACAGAGGCACCTCGTGTGCCGGTGCGCGTCAGGATCGGCGGAGGAACGCCAGCATCTCCTCGAAGTCGGCGGGCAGCGGCGACGTCCACTTCATCGCGCGGCCCGTCGCGGGATGGACGAACCCGAGCTCCGCCGCGTGCAGCATCACGCGCGGCGCCGGGATGACCGCCCCGTCCCAGCCGCGCACGTACACGCGCTCGCCGAGCACCGGATGGCCGTCCTCCGCGAGGTGGATGCGGATCTGATGGGTGCGTCCCGTCTCGAGCCGGCACGCGACGAGCGACGCGCCCGCGCGCTCGAAGCGCTCGAGCACCTCGACGTGCGTGACCGCTCGCTGTGTCTTCTCGCTACCGACCGCGTGCTTCCGGCCGCGGCGATGCTCCACCGAGCCGCGCAGACCGTCGCCGCGGTCCTCGACGAAGTGCGTCTCGATGGTCTTGGTCTCGGCGAGGCCGTGCACGAGGGCGAGGTACTTCCGCTCGACGTGGTGGAAGCGGAACGCCTGCATGAGCTCCTTCTTCGCCGCCCACGTGCGGGTGAAGACGAGGAGGCCGCTCGTCTCCTTGTCGAGGCGGTGCACGACGCCGAGCGACGGAGGCGGTCCCTTCGTCTTCTCGCGCTTCGCCAGCGTCATGCGCACCCGCTCGTCGAGCGTCGTCTCCTCGCCGGGCTTCGCACGCCTGGCGATCGACGCGCTCATCCCGGTCGGGTCATAGGGCATGGTCGCGACCCCCGACGGCTTGTCGACGACGACGACGTGCGCGTCGACGTGGACGATGGCCGCGGCCGGGAGGGTCGACTCGACGGCGCGCGGATCGCGGGCCGCGAGGTCGAGCTTCACCTCGGCGCCGGGCCGGACCCGGAACAGACCGTCGGTGATCGTCCGTCCGTCGACAGCCACCTTCCCGCGCTTGACGAGGTCACGCGCCCGGCCCCAGGTCAGACCGTACGCGGCCCGGACGGCGGCATCGAGCGGCGTCCCGTCGTCTTCCTTTCTCTTTCGATTTTCCCGCACGTTTTCCCCGAGACCGGATACCTTGACATGCCGTGTACGGGCTCCGCACAATCGGTGCGGATCGGAGACAACCAGTGGCAAAGACCCTGCTCGCTGTCGACGACAGCGTCACGATGCGAAAGGTCCTCGAGATCACGTTCAGTGGTGAGGACTTCCGTGTGATCACCGCCGAGGGCTCCCAGAGCGCGCTCGGGAAGCTCTCCGAGAATCCGCAGGTGTTCGTGATCGACACCGTGCTCGGCGGCGAAGATGGATACGCCCTCGCCAAGCAGGTGCGCCAGCGAAATCCAGGCGCTCCGATCATCATGCTCGCCAGCCGCTACAGCCCGTACGACCAGGGTCGCGGCCGCGATGCCGGCGCCGACGACTGGGCGGACAAGCCCTTCGACACGCAGCAGCTGCTCGACAAGGTCCGCAAGGTGGTCCTCGCGAAGGAAGCGGGCGGCGGCGCGCAAGCCGCGCCCGCTCCTCCGGCGGCACGGCCCGCGCCCGCGCCGCAGGCCGCGTTCCGTGCGCCCCCTGCCCCGCAAGCACCGCCCGCTCCGCAGACGCCGCCGATGGGCATCGGGCGTGGCACGCAGCCGTCGCTCGGCGGCTCGGTCCCGCGCACGGGCACGCTCATGTTCGGCGAGCAGGCCCCGCAGGCCGCCGCGCCCGCGGCGCCTCCGCGTCCGGCGGTGGCCGCACCCGCGCCCGCGCCGGCCCCCGCGGCCGCGCACGGCGGATCGAACGTGGGCGCCGCGATCAACGGCCAGCTCGCCGGCAAGCTCGGCGACCTCGGGCTCACGCCGCAGCAGGCGGAGGCGGTCCTCGCCCTCTCGCGCGAGGTCGTCGAGCGTGTGGTGTGGGAAGTCGTCCCGCAGCTCGCGGAGACGATGATCAAGGAAGAGATCGCGCGCCTCACGCGCGACTGACGGATCGCCTCAGAGCGACTCGAGGAACGCGACGAGGTCTTCGATCTCGTCGCTCCCGACGTGCGCGCCGCCGTGCGGGACCTGGAGCACCGCGCGGAGGTTCGGCGCCGATCCGTCGTGGAAGTAGGGCGCGCGGTGCACGACGCCGACGAGCGACGGGACCTGGACGGCCTCGCCGCGCCCGAGGTCGATCGACGCGTTGTTCGTGCGCATCGCGCCCGCATGGCACGACGCGCAGCGCGCGGACGAGCCCTCGAAGATCGCCTTGCCCCGCGCGACCGCGAGCGGCGCGGTGATCTGCGCGCGCGCGAGCGCCGGCAGCGCGGTCAGCCATCCGGCGATCGCGTCGTCCTGCTCCGACGTGAGGCGGGGCCCCTGCATGCGGCTCTCGAACGTGAGGGTCATGATCGCGCGGAGGTCGGGCGCCTCGCCGTTCCAGTGATACGGCGCGGTGCCGGCGAGCGTGCCGGCGAGCGAGGGCGTCCTCCGCGCACCGAGCGCACGCGATCGCCACGCATGACCGTCGTCGCGGCCTTCGGGGTGACACGACGCGCACGCGACGCCGGCGCCGGAGTTCGCGTGGAACACGGCGAAGCCGGTGTCCTTCCGGCTCACCGCCGAGAGGGTGATGTGCTCGCCGACCCGGAGCGACACGGCGTCGATCGGGTGGAGCTGCGCGGGCTCGCGCGAGAGCGCGAAGAACGACGACATGGCGGGCACGTACGCGATCGACGTGAGCTCCGCGCCGGACAGCGCGATCGTGCGGCCGGAGTCGCACGGCGAGCCCCCGTTCCGCTCGAGGAAGACGATCTGCTCGGCGCTCGGCATGTACGCGTTGCCTGCGGCCACGAGCGCGACCGTCGTGCCGTTCATCGCGAGATCGACGGGCAGCACCGCCCGCGGCACGTACACGTACGGCTGCATGGCGACCAGCGTGAGCGGGCCCTCGGCTCCGCACCCCATCTGCCCGCCGTAGTAGGACGCGGGCATCGGCGGCGGATCGTCGTCGCTCCGCGGCGTTCGCTGCGCAGCCATGATCACGTCCGCGGCGGGATCCGCGGAGCCGCTCGCCTGCGGATCGGCGATCATGCGCCAGGCGACGTGGGGGTTCAGCGACGCGCGATAGGCGTCCGACTGCGCCTGCACCGAGCCGTCGGACGCGAGCCGGATGATGTCCGCGTCGCGGAACGTGCTCACGACGAGCCCGCGCGGCGTGACGACGACGTCGCGGAGATCGCGGGTGACCTGAACGACGCGCTTCGGCGCACCACCCGCGGCCGCGAGGGTGACGAGCTCGCCTCCGGCGCACGCGACGTGCAGATCGTCCGTCGCCTCGTCCCACGCGATGCCGCGCGGGATCGTGCACACTGCACGTTTCTCCACGAGGGTCGCCGTCGCGAGATCGATCGTCGCGATCGCGCCGGCGGAGCGAAGCACGACGTGCGCGCGCATCGCGCCGTCGATGACGACGCGTCCGGGCTCGTCGTGGAGGGCGAGCTGGACGGTCTCGACGGTCCGCTTCGCGACGTCGACGACGTAGACCGCGTCGCGATCGGGATCGGCCGCGACGACGAGCGTGCGGTTCGGCACGACGGCGAGCGTGCCGCCGGACATCGGCGGCGGAGGCTCGGCCTGGCGCACGGTCGCGCCGAAGCTCGGACCGGCGGGCGACGGGACCCCGACGGGCGGTCCGTCGGACGGACCGTCGGGCCAGGAGCCGCTGCCCTGGCCCTCGTTGCCGGGGAGGTCGCCGAGACACGCGATCGACGTCGCCGCGGCGATGCCCAGTGCTGCGAGGCTCGTGAGACGCATGGAATCCTCCTCTGAAGTTCGCGACTTGGTCACCGGACCCGCGCCGAACGATCGGGCGAAGAAAAATGGATCGCCGCCGCGGGTACCGGTGACTAAGGAGGGGTCATGGGGCGTGGGATCGGTGCATTCGTCGCATTCGCCGCCGCGTTCCTCGCGTCTCGCGAGGCCGGTGCGGCCGAGCGCGATCGCGGCGCGAAGTGGCTGGTCGACGTCGACGGGCCCGCCTGCGCGAAGGAGCGCACCGCGTTCGAGCGCGAGGTCACGCTCGCGTGCGAGGCGGTCGGCGGGACGTGCCACGTCGTCGAGTCGGCGCGCGACGCCGAGCTGCGCGCGACCTTGCGCTGTTCGCGCACGGGCGAGCGCTGGGTGCTCGAGCTGCGGACCGTCGAAGGCATGCTGCTGTCCAAGACGGATCTCGACGGCGCACCTGCGGACCGCATCCGCGAGGCCGCGATGGAAGTCGCGCGCGATCAGGCGCCGGAGCGGCTCCTCGCGGCCGACTCGCTGCGCGACACGCTCGGCGACGGCGACCACGCCACGGGCGGCAGCGGGTTCAAGATGCCGCGCACCTCGCTCGCGCTGGGAGGCACCGGCGCGGTCGGCGGAATCGAGGGGACGAGCGGCGGCGTTCACGCGCTCGCGGGGCTCTTCCTGGGCGCCGGGACCCACGCGACGCTCGGCGTGACCGGGCTCATGGGCGGCAGCGGGCGATCGTCCGCCCGCCATGTCCGCACCGGCCTCGGCCTGTCGTGGGGCGCGCCGTTCGACGGCTCGATCGTCGGCTGCGCGGTCGAGGGCGGGCTCGACGTGGGGCAGACGTACCAGAGCGGGTTCTTCGGCGTGACGATGCCGGAGCCGACGACGCGCGCCGGCGCCTACGGCCAGGGCTCGTTCTTCGTGCAGGTCCCGCTCCGCGGCATCCGCCCGTACGCGGCGATGACCGCGGGCGTCATCGCCTCGCAGCGCGTCTGGGTCGTCGCCAGCGCGGATCTCGGCGTGGCCTTCCCCCTCTTCTGATCTCCATGCGCCTGCGCCTTGCCAAGCACGAC
>JBDHVD010000308.1:0-10769 GCA_039809525.1 Labilithrix sp.
GTCGCGCCGGTGCTCGCACGCGACCTCGAGCCGCTCCTCCACGAGATCGGCATCACCACGCTGCTCGAGCGCGTGCCGAGGAAAGGCGAGGCGAAGGAGGTCCTCGTCCGCTTCGGACCGCCGGCGTCCCGCGTCACGGTGCGCGAGCACGGCGTGCCCTTCGTCGTCGATCTGCAGAAGGGGCAGAAGACCGGCGCGTTCCTCGACCAGCGCGAGAACCGCCGCCGCGTCGGTGCGATCGTCGCACGCCGCAAGCAGGCCGGCCTCGGCGTCCGCGTCCTCAACCTCTTCTCGTATACCGGCGGCTTCTCGCAGCGCGCCGCCCTCGCAGGAGGAACCGTGACGAGTGTCGACATCGCGGCGCAAGCGCACGCGACGGCGCAGGAGAGCTTCCGCCTCGCGGGCATCGATCCCGCGGCGCACACGTTCGCCGCGGCGGACGCGTTCGCGTTCCTCGATCGCGCGAAGGCAAGAGGAGAGCGCTGGGACGTCGTCGTCAGCGATCCCCCGAGCTTCGCGCCGAGCGAGCGCGCGAAGCCGAAGGCCATCGCCGCCTACCGCGCCCTCCACCGCGCCTGCGCCGCCGTGCTCGCGGACGGAGGGACGTTCGTGGCCGCGTCGTGCTCGAGCCACGTCTCGCTCGAGGACCTCGCCTCGACGCTCGACGACGCCGCGCTCGGCCGGGCGGACCTCCGCCTCCTCGAGCTCTACGGCCCGCCCGCCGATCACCCGACCCTTCCTTCGTTCTTCGAGGGGCGCTATCTGAAGCTCGCGGTCCTCGAATGAGCCTCCTCGTCGATCGGTACCTCGTCGACAACCGCGTGGGCTGGCGCCTGTCGGTCACCCGTACGCGCGCCACCGACGCGCCGACGGGCCGTCCGGTGCTCATCGTCCCCGGCTACGGGATGAACTCGTTCATCTTCGGCTTCCACCCGAAGGGCCCGTCGCTCGTCGAGTGCCTCGCGGCCCGCGGCCTCGAGGTCTGGACGGTGGACCTCCGCGGCCAGGGCAAATCGATCCGCGCGCGCGGCAGCAGCCGCTACGGCATGGGCGATCTCGCGGTGGACGATCTCGGCGCGACGATCGCTCACATCCTCGCGACGACCTCGACGAAGGCCAAGGAGGTCGACCTCATCGGCGCGAGCCTCGGCGCCGCGCTCGCCTTCGCGCACGTCGCCTGCGTCCCCGGCGCCCCCGTGCACGCGATCGTGTCGATGGGCGGCCTCGTCACCTTCAAGGCGGTGAACCCGCTCGTCCGCTTCGCGTTCGCGTCGCCGCGCGTCGCCGGCTACCTGCGGATGAAGAACACGCGGCGGCTCGCGCGCTTCGCCCTCCCCTTCCTCTCGAAGGTCGCGCCGTCGCTGATCTCCGTCTACATCAACGAGCGCTCGACCGATCTCTCGCAGAGCGAGCGCATGGTGCAGACGGTGGAGGATCCCCACCCGGTCATCAACCGCGAGATCGCCGAGTGGATCCACCGCGGCGACCTCGTCGTCCGGGACGTGAACGTCTCGCAGCGCCTGCCGGAGCTGACGCACCCCTTCCTCTGCGTGGTCGCGAACCACGACGGCATCGTGCTCCCGGAGACGTCGCGCCACACGTTCGACGTCATCGGCTCGGAGAAGAAGGAGCTCCTCCTCGTGGGCGAGACGGACATGCCGATCGCGCACGCCGACCTGTTCCTCTGCACCGGGGCGCAGGAGCGGATCTTCGCGCCGATCGCCGACTTCCTCCTCTCCGCGTAGCGCGCGCTATCCCCGCGCTTCGAGCTCGTAGAACAGGACGCCTGCGTCCTTCTTGCACCACAGCCCCGCGCCGACCTCGAGGTAGTGCGCGCGCAGGCGCGAGCGGTACCACCCGCCCGTCCGACCGTGGACCTTCACGTCGGTCTTCACGTCGTCGATGACCTCCTCGATGTCCCGCGACGTGATCGCCTCGAGGTACAGGAAGCCGCCGGTCATGGCCGCGAGGTTGTCGATCGCGCGCGCCGCCTGGTCGTCGTCGAGGTACGGGAGGACGCCCTGACAGACGACGAGATCGAACCGCTCCTTCGCCCGCCACTTCGAGATGTCGCGCTGCTCGTGCCCGTACTTCTCGCAGGCATACGCGCTGTACTCCGTCGAACGGTAGCGGACCGACGGACGGTTCTTCGCGAACCAGTCGCGCCAGAGACCGACCCCGGCGCCGACGTCCATCACCGTGGTGAGCGGATGCCCCCACCAGTCGAGCAGGCTCGCGACGCCGGCGCACAGCCGCGCGATCTCGACCGGCCCGTGCACGCGCGTGCGCGCGCTCTCGTAGAAGCGGCCGTAGTAGGCCTCGTCGAACGACTCCTTCTTCGCGGGCGTCCTCTTCGCGGGCGTCTTCGGCGCGGTCTTCGTCGCGCTCTTCGTCGCGCTCTTCGTCTTGTGGGGCATCGGTAGCCCTACTCGTACCGGAGCGCGTCGATCGGGTCGAGACGCGATGCGCGCCACGCCGGATAGATGCCGAAGACGAGGCCGACGAGCGCGCTGAACACCACGGATACGACGATGACGTCGACCTGGATCTGCATCGGCCAGCGGAACTTCCCGGCGATCCACGTCGCGACGCCCAGCCCGAGCGCCACCCCCATGAGGCCGCCGGCGATCGAGAGGACGAGCGCCTCGACGAGGAACTGCACGAGCACGCTCCGCGGCTTCGCCCCGATCGCCATGCGGAGGCCGATCTCGCGCGTGCGCTCGGTGACGCTCACCAGCATGATGTTCATGATCCCGATCCCGCCGACGACGAGCGAGACCATGGCGACGCTCGCGAGCAGGGTGGTCATCGTCTCGGTACCCTGCTGCTGCGCGCCGGCGATCTCGGACAGATTGCGGATCGAGAAGTCGTCGTCGCCCCCGGGCGGGATGTGGTGGCGATCGCGGAGGAGCGCCTTCACGTCCTCGAGCGCGCGCTGGGTCGACTGGCCGCTCGTCGCCTGCACGAAGATGGTGCCGGTGAGGAACTTCCCCAGGCCGCCCTGGATGCGCTGGGCGAACGTGGTGAACGGGATGAACGCGGTGTCGTCGTAGTCCTGCCCGTTCGGCGACTGGCCCTTGCGCGCGGCGACGGCCACCACCGAAAACGGCGTGTTCCCGATGCGCACCGTCTGCCCGATGGGGTTGGCGGTGCGCCCGAAGAGGCGCTCGACCACGGTCTGGCCGAGGATCACGACCTTCGAGCCGGCGTCGACGTCCGCCTGCGTCCACGCCTGCCCGCCGGCCATCGGCCAGCTGCGGATGTCGAAGTACTCCGGCGACGTGCCGATGATGCTCGTCGTCCAGTTGAGCTCCTCGCTCACGATCGACTGGTTCGAGCGCAGCTGCGGAGCGGCGGCGCGCACGGTCGACACCTCCGTGCGGATGGCGGAGAGATCGTCCCAGGTGAGCGTGGGCATGGATCCGAACCCGCCGAAGGATCCGCCGGCGGTCGTCGAGCCGGGCATCACGATGAGGAGGTTCGTGCCCATCGCGGAGAAGGCGGCCTCGACCTGGGCCTTCGCGCCGGCGCCGATCGCCATCATCGCGATGACCGCGGCGACGCCGATGATGATGCCGAGCGTGGTGAGGAACGAGCGCGTCTTGTTCCGCAGCACGGCGCGCAGCGCGACGAGGACGGTGACGAAGACGTTCACGAGGCGCCCTCCCCCGCTCGCCTGGGCGTCTGGCGCACGTCGGAGAGGATGAGGCCGTCCTTCACCACGATCACGCGCGACGCGTACTCGGCGATGTCCGGCTCGTGCGTCACGAGCACGACGGTGATGCCGCTCCGGCCGAGGTCCTGGAAGAGCGCCATCACCTCGAGGCTGGTCTTCGAGTCGAGGTTCCCGGTCGGCTCGTCCGCGAGGATCACCTTCGGCTCGCCCACGATCGCGCGCGCGATGGCGACGCGCTGCTGCTGGCCGCCGGAGAGCTGCGCGGGCGTGTGATCGAGGCGCGCGCCGAGGCCGACCTTCTCGAGCGCGGCGGTCGCCCGGCGCGTGCGCTCGCGGGCGCGCACGCCGCGATAGACGAGCGGCAGCTCCACGTTCTCGAGCGCGCTGGTGCGCGGCAGCAGGTTGAAGCTCTGGAAGACGAAGCCGAGCACCTCGTTGCGCACCTCGGCGAGCGCGTCGCGGTCCAGGCGCGACACCTCGCTCCCGGCGAGGAGGTAGCTCCCGCTCGTCGGCCGGTCGAGGCAGCCGAGGAGGTTCATCAGGGTCGACTTGCCCGAGCCGGACGAGCCCATGATGGCGACGAACTCGCCGCGGTCGACCGAGAGCGAGACGCCGCGGAGCGCATGCACCTCGACCTCGCCCGTCTTGTAGACCTTGTGGACGTCGACGACCTCGATGAGAGACATCGTCAGAACATTCGTCCCATCCGCGGCGTGCCGCTCGGTCCGCCCGATCCCGCCGGCTTGCCGGAGACCGTCGCGTCGATGATCGCGCTGTCGCCTTCGTGGAGATCGCCCGAGAGCACCTCGGTGAGCGTCCCGTCGGACAGGCCGGTCTTGATCGACACCGGCTCGGCCCTGCCGCCGCGGAGGACGTAGACCGTGCGCGGCGCGCCGTCGTCCCCTGTGGCGTGCGGACCGCCGGCGTGCCGCGGCGGGCGCCCGGATCCGGCCGGCGGCGTCGCCGACGCGAGGGTCGCCGACGAGGACGCGATCGCCTCGACGGGCGGCTTGAAGCGGAGCGCCGCGTTGGGCACCGCGACGACGTCGGTGCGCTCGGCGTAGACGATGGTCACCGTCGCGGTCATGCCGGGACGGAGGCGGAGGTCCGAGTTGTCGACGTCGATCACCGCGTCGTAGGTGACGACGTTCTGCACCGTCTGCGCCGCGTTGCGGATCTGGCCGACCTTGCCCTTGAAGCGCTGTCCCGGGAACGCGTCGACGGTGAAGGTCGCCTCCATGCCCGGGCTCAGGCGGCCGACGTCGCCCTCGGCGACGCTCGTGTGCACCTGCATCTTCCGCAGGTCCTCGGCGATGGTGAAGAGCACGGGCGCCTGGAGCGACGCGGCGACCGTCTGACCGACGTCGACGTTCCGCGAGATCACCGTGCCGTCGATCGGCGAGCGGATGTCGGTGTACGAGAGGTTCACCCGCGCCTGGTTCAGCGCCGCCTGGGCCTGCTGGAGCGCCGCGCGCGCCACGTCGGTCGCCGCCGCGGTGACCGACACGTTCGTCTCCGCGGTCTGCAGCTCGGACGCCGAGGCGAGGCCCTGGTCGTTCAGCGCCTTCGTGCGCTTGAGCACCATGTCCGCGTCCCGCTGCTGCGCCTCGGCTCGCGTCACGCCCGCCTTCGCCGAGGCGAAGTTCGCCCGCTCGCGCTCGACCGCGGCGACGAAGAGCTGCGGATCGAGCTTCGCGATGAGGTCGCCCTTCTTCACCGTCGAGTTGAAGTCGGCGTCGAGCACCGCGATGCGCCCGCTCACCTGGGCGCCGACCTGCACCGTGACCGTCGCCTGGAGCGTGCCGCTCGCCGTCACCCGCGCGGTGATCTTGCGCTTGTCGATCGGCGACGACTTGTACGCGATCTCGACGTCGGGCTTGCCCGAACGCCACTTCCAGATCGCGAAGCCGATGCCGGCGACGACGAGGGCGAGGATCGCCCACCGCGCGATCTTCGCCGGCAGGGAGGCGGCGCGTGGCATGCAAAATCAGGTAGTTGCCCCCAAGCGGAAAGGCAATCGAATCCGTGTGAAGAACTTTTAGCGCGCCCGCTCGTCGGAGGCCCCCATGCGGACGATCGGAATGTTCGGGGCGGTGCTGGCGTTGTCGACGATGGCTTGCGCGAAGGGGGCGACGTCGCCGGCACCGAAGACGCCGTCCGCGGACGCGGCCGCGGGCTCGGCGACCGAGGGATCGATCCCCGTCGCCGGCGGGGCGACCGACGGCGCGCCGGAGACCGCCTACGGCAAGGAGCCGGCGGACCTGAAGAAGAGCTCGACGTGGATCGGCGCATCGGCCGAGGGCGACATGCTCGCGGTGGGCACGCGCGACACGTTCCTCGGCGTGTGGGTCGACGTCCCGGACGCGCGCCCCGCGGCGAGGCCTCCGATGGAGCTCGCGCTCGTCGTCGACACGTCCGGCTCGATGGCCGGTGCGAAGATCGAGAACGCTCGCGCGGCCGCGCGGACCCTGGTGAACAGCCTGCGCGACGGCGACATCGTGGCCCTCGACGCGTTCTCCGACAACGCGCGCGCGATCGTCCCGCCGACCCGCCTCGACGCGACGAGCCGGCAGGAGATCCTCCGCGCCATCGGCAACCTCTCCGTCTCGGGCTCGACGAACATGTTCGAGGGCCTCACCCTCGGTGAGGGTCAGGTCGCCGCCGCGCCGCCGACGCACACCATCCGCCGGGTGGTGGTGATCTCGGACGGGATCGCGAACGTCGGCCCCTCGACGCCCGAGGTCCTCGGCGCGGTGGCCGAGCGCGGCCTCCGCTTCCGCGCGCAGGTCACCTCGCTCGGCGTGGGCAACGACTACGACGAGCGCACGCTGAACGCGCTCGCGATGAAGTCGAGCGGGCGCCTCTATCACCTCTCCGAGCCGAAGGAGATGGCGAGCATCCTGAAGAACGAGGTCGACATGCTGAACGCGACGCTCGCGAGCGACTCGTTCGTCGAGATCGTCCCCGCGCCGGGCGTGCAGCTCGCCGGCGCCGACGGCATCCGTGCCGACTGGCACGAGGGCGGCTCGCTTCGCATCCCCCTCGGCGCGCTCCACGCGGGTCAGCACCGCGAGGCGCTCGTGAAGGTGCGCATCGTCGATCCCGCGGCCTTCGAGGGCCAGACGCGGCCGCTCGCGAGCGTGCGCCTCCGCTTCCGCGACGCGCAGGACGGCGACCTCGAGCGCATCCAGGAGGTCGTCGCGCGCACGCAGCTCACCGGCGACGGCGATGCGGTCGCGCGCACCGCGAACTCGCGCACGAAGGCGATCGTGGCCATCCAGGAGTCGGCGCGCATCCAGCTCGCGGCCGCCCAGCGCGTGAACGACGGCAACTTCGGCGACGCCGATCGCGAGCTCGAGAAGGCGCAGCGCGAGCTCACCGCCCAGGCGCGCACCGTCACCAGCGCGCCGGAGAAGAAGCGCCTCGAGGCCGCCGCGAGCAACATCGGCGCGGCCCGCGCGGCGACGCGGGCGATGCCGTCGGCGCCCAAGGCGGTGCAGCGCGATCACGCCCTGAAGCTGAACGCGGAGGCGATGCACCAGGCCGGCTTCTGAGCGCCGGTCAGCCCCTCTTCCACTTCGGGCTCTGCTCGATGAGCTTCGCGACGAGCGCGGTCCACCCCGTCTGGTGCGTCGCGCCGAGGCCCGTGCCGTCGTCGCCGTGGAAGTACTCGTAGAACGTGACCAGGTCCGGGAACGCGCCGGGCGGGTCGCACGGCCGCCGTCCGCTCGCGTCGGGGAGGAAGAGGGCGACGAGGCGGCGCGACAGCTCGCTCGCGACCTCCCACAGGTTCATGTAGTTGCCCGAGCCGGTCGGGCACTCGATGCGGAAGCTGTCGCCGTAATAGTGGTGATACTTCTGCAGCGCCTCGATCATCAGGTAGTTCACCGGGAACCACACCGGCCCGCGCCAGTTCGAGTTGCCGCCGAAGAGACCGCTCGCGCTCTCGCCCGGCTCGTAGTCGACGCGGTGACGGACGCCGTCGAGCTCGATCTCGTACGGCTCCTTCGCATGCACGCGCGAGAGGGCCCGCACGCCGTGAGGCGAGAGGAACTCGGTCTCGTCGAGCACGCGGGTGAGGACGCGCGCGAGCCGATCGCGGTCGAGGATCGACAGGAGCCGGCGCCCGCCGGTGCCGACCTCGACGGTCTCCATCCGGCCGGCGAGCTCGGGACGGTTCGAGATGAACCACTTCGCGCGCTTCACGAACGCCGGGAAGCGCTCGAGCGCCGACTCCTCGATGGTCTCGACGGCGAAGAGCGGGATGAGGCCCACCATCGAGCGCACCCGCATCGACACGTGGCCGCGCCCGGGCACCTGGAGCAGGTCGTAGAAGAAGCCGTCCTCCTCGTTCCACAGGCACGCGCCGTCCGAGGCGTCCGCCATCGCGTGCGAGATGAGGAGGAAGTGCTCGAAGAACTTGTTCGCGACGTCCTGGTAGCTCGGTGAGAACGTCGCGAGCTCGAGCGCGATCGCGAGCAGGTTCAGGCAGTACATGCCCATCCAGCTCGTCGCGTCCGCCTGCTCGAGGGTCCCGCCCTGCGGCAGCGCGTTCGAGCGGTCGAACACGCCGATGTTGTCGAGGCCGAGGAAGCCGCCCTCGAAGACGTTGTTGCCCGCCTCGTCCTTGCGGTTCACCCACCAGGTGAAGTTGAGCATCAGCTTGAGGAAGACGCCCTCGAGGAAGTCGCGGTCGCCGGTGCCGTTCAGGCGCCGATCGATCTGGTAGACGCGCAGCGCGGCCCACGCGTGCACCGGCGGGTTCACGTCGCCGAACGCCCACTCGTACGCCGGCAGCTGCCCGTTCGGATGCATGTACCATTCACGGGTCAGCAGCGTGAGCTGCTGCTTCGCGAAGTCTGGATCGACGAGCGCCAGCGGCACGCAGTGGAACGCGAGGTCCCACGCGGCGTACCAGGGGTACTCCCACTTGTCCGGCATGCTCAGGACTTCGCTGTTGTAGAGGTGCCGCCACTCGCGGTTCCGGCCGCGCCGCCGCTCGGGCGGCGGAGGCGGCATCGCGGGATCGCCCGCGAGCCAGCGCTCGACGTCGTAGCCGTAGTACTGCTTCGACCAGAGCAGGCCGGCGATCGCCTGGCGGAACACGGCGCGCTCCTCGTCGCCGATCTCCGGCGGGGCGATCGCCGCGTAGAGCTCGTCGGCCTCGCGCTTCCGCTCGGCGAAGACGTCGTCGAAGTCGGCGAACGCGCCGCCGGTGGGCGCCTCGTCGCCGACGGCGAAGCGCGCGCGCACCACGCGCGACTCGCCGGGCGCGAGCGAGAGCGTGAGGCGCGCCGCGCACTTCGTCCCCGCGCGCGCGGGGTTCACCGCCGATCGCTTGCCCTCCACCACGTACGCGTGGAACGCGTCCTTCACGTACGACGTCTTGTTCGCCACGCCGTAGAGCGCCTGGGTGTTCGTCTCGTTGTCGGTGAAGAGCAGCTCCTTCGCGTCCTCGACCCAGATGCGGATCCGGCCGTGGAACGGCTCGGCGCCCTCGATCTGCGGTCCGCCGGGGTCGCCGGCGTAGACCGCCCGGAGCTCGGGCTTCTTGCCGTCGTTCCACGTCCAGGTGTTGCGGAACCAGAAGGTCGGGAGCACGTCGCACGTCGCGCGCTCGGGTCCGCGGTTGGTCACCCGGATGCGGACGAGGACGTCCTGCGGCGTCGCCTTCGCGTACTCGACCTCGACGTCGAAGTAGCGATCTCCGTCGAAGACGCCGGTGTCGCGGATGCGAGGCGACGGCTGGTGCTTGCCCGCCTCGCGCGCGCGTCGCCGGAGCTCCTCGTACGGGAACGCGCGCTGCGGATACTTGTAGAGTGCACGGGCATAGGAGCAGGTCGGCGTCGCGTCGAGGTACCAGTAGAGCTCGCCGACGGTCTCGCCGTGGTTGCCCTCCGGTCCGGACAGGCCGAACAGGCGCTCCTTCAGGCACGGGTCGACGCCGTTCCACAGCGCGACGGCGAAGGCGAAGAGCCCGCGGTTGTCGCAGAACCCGAGCAGCCCATCCTCCCCCCAGCGGTAGGCGCGCGACCGTGCGTGCTCGTGGGTGAAGTGGTTCCACGCGTCGCCGTTCGCGGAGTAGTCCTCGCGGACGGTCCCCCACTGCCTCTCGCTGAGGTAGGTCCCCCAGCGCCGCCATTTCGTGTTCCCGCGCGCGTCGTCGAGCCGGCGATGCTCGGCCGTGACCGGCCTTGCCGAAGGCGGCGGTCGCGACGCACGTGCGATCGACATGGTGCCGCGATGGTACCGAGGGTAGAGTCTGGGGGGTGAGTGAAACGCGGCAGCCCCCGGACGGCCCGCCCCCGTCTGTTCCGTCGCCGACGCTCCAGCGGCCGATCACCGAGCCGAGCGGCATCCACCCGAGCCCGGTGATCCCGGTGTCGCCCGCACCGGGCACGATGCCGGCGCCCCCGCACGGGCCCTACCCGGGTCCGCCCGGACCGGCGAATCCCTACCAGAGCCAGGTCGTCCCGCCGTCGTACCCGCAGCACGCCGCGCCGTATCCGGCCCCGGCTCCGCACGTGCCGCCCGCGCCCGGCAGCGCCCCGCACCTCGGCCAGACGACGGGCCCGATCCCCTCGATGAACGGCGGACCGCGCACGACGCCCGTCACCACCGGCGGGTTCCCGGCCGTCACCCTCCCGCGCATCACCGTCCAGTACCCGCAGGTCGGAAGCACCCTGACGAGCACGCGCGGGAGCTACAAGGTCACCGACGTCATCGGCGCCGGCGAGTTCGGCGCGGTCTACGAGTGCATCGGGCCGTTCGACCAGATCTACGCGGTGAAGATGGTGCGCCCGGCGAACCGTCCGTACTCCGAGGTCCACGCGGAGTGGGCGCGCGAGGTCCAGCGCCTCTTCGCGCTCCGGCACCCGAACGTCGCGTACATCTACGACTCGTTCACGCAGGACCATCTCTTCTTCCTCGCGCTCGAGCGCTGCGACCACGCGCTCAAGGCGATGCTCGGCACGCCGATGCAGGAAGGGCTGGTGATCGAGATCTCCCGCCAGCTCCTCGCCGCGGTGCAGTTCCTCCACGACAACGACGTCGTGCACGACGATCTCCACGCCGGCAACGTCCTCATCACGCA
>JBDHVD010000309.1:0-10749 GCA_039809525.1 Labilithrix sp.
GGCCTCCTCGGCGCGATCGTCCTCGCGACGATGCCCGACTGGTTCTTCCTCGCGCACCAGACGATGACGGACATGCCGTTCGTCTCCGCGATGACCGGCGCGATGGGCCTGCTCCTGCTCGGTCTGAACACCGACGAGGGCGCGCGCGTGAACGTCTACCAGGTCGACGCGTTCGGCATGCGCCTGCGCCTGTCGCTCTGGCACCTCGTCTTCGGCGTGGTGCTGCTCTGCGCGCTGCCGCAGATCCTCTATCTCCTGTCGCGCAACGTCGAGCTCGTGGTCTTCGGCGACGGACCGAAGGGCTTCCGCATCCACTGGGACGAGTTCCGCAGCGGCTCGGCGGGCAACTGCGGGCTGCCCGGAAACGAAGCGTGCATCACGCACAATCCGGCGAGCGTGCCGAAGTCGGTCGGCGCGCACCCGGAGGGGCTCGGGCCGTCGCTCGTCCGCTTCTTCGCCGGCTTCGAGCCCGCGCTGCAAGCGGTGCTCTGGTCGGCGATCCTCGGCGGCGTCCTCTACATCAACTGGGGCGAGCGCCGCGCGCGCCGCCTCATCTACATCGCCGCGTGGCTCTTCGCCGCCGTCGCGACGATGGCGAAGGGACCGGCGGGCTTCGGTCTGCCGATCATCTGCGCGTTCGCCTACGTCGCCACGAAGAAGCGCTGGAGCGAGCTGCTCCGCTTCGAGATGATCAGCGGCCTGATGGTGATCCTCGCGGTCGCCATCCCCTGGTACGTCGCCATGTACGTGCGCCACGGATCGCCGTTCACCGATCGGCTGATCTTCCACGACATGTTCAACCGCGCCTTCAGCCACGTGCACGACACGAACGAGGGCGACGACACGGGCATCCGCTACTACCTCTGGCAGCTCGGCTACGCGTTCTTCCCCTGGACGGCGCTCGCGCCCCTCGGGCTCGCGTACTGGCTGCGCAAGAGCGACTCGGCAGAGGCGAGCAGCGGCGGACGCGACACGCGAGCGATCGGCGACGCGTCGGTCATGCTCTTCATGTGGTTCCTCTTCGCCTTCGCCCTCTTCACGTTCATGGGGACGAAGTTCCACCACTACATCTTCCCCGCCGTGCCGCCGGTCGCGATGCTCATCGGCGTCGTGCTCGACGACATGCTGGGCAAGGTCGAGGTGACGGACTGGAAGAAGCTCGTGCCGAACGTCGCGCTCTTCGCGGTCGGTTCCGCGCTCGCGGTGTACGGCATCTCGACGCTCTTCCCCCAGACGTTCTTCGGCAACAAGGTCACGCCGCCCCCCGGCGTCGATCCCTACACGCCGCACGTCACGACGGCGATCAGCGCCTCGATCACCGGCGCGATCGCCATCGCCGCCGCGCTCTTCCTCCTGCCGCAGGCGCCCCGCTCGGAGGAGGAGGACGATCCGCGCCGCACCCACGAGCATCTCATGCTCGCCGGCGCCGCGTTCGCCGGCGGCCTCCTCGTGCTGCTCGTCGGGCGCGATCTCACGGGCAAGCCGGACTCGGCCGATCAGCCCGGCGCGATCCGCCTGCTCCAGCTCTTCACGTACAACTACAAGCGGCCGTGGCCCGACAGCCTCGACTTCAACGGCGCGCTCACCGGCTTCACCGTCGTCGCCGCGGTCCTCGTCATCCTCCTCGGCGTGCGCGCGCTGCGCGCGAGGCTCGTCATCGCGTTCAGCACGTTCGCGTTCGTCTGGGCGCTGTGGGGCCTCGACGTCTACATGATGAGGCTCTCGCCGCACTGGGGGCAGCACGAGGTGATCGAGGCGTACTACCGCGATCGCGCGAACCCCGAAGAGCAGCTCGTCGCCTACCAGATGAACTGGAAGGGCGAGAACATCTACACGGGCAACAAGATCCCGGCGTTCGTCTCGTCCGGGCAGACCTTCCAGACCTGGCTGAAGAACCAGAAGGAGAAGGGCGCCCGCGTGATGTACTTCATCACCGAGCACAGTCGGACGGGCGGCCTCCGGAGCGAGGTCGGCGCGAAGAGCTACAAAGAGATCACCGACAAGGCTCTCTGCAACAAGTTCGTCCTGGTCCGCGCCGAGCTCTGATACCCCCGAGGGAGTAGGCGCGAGCGGAGCGCGACGCCCACCTCCGCACCCAACGGAGCCCTGGCTGCGCGCGCGCGAGCACGGATAAGCTCTCGCCATGACCAACGCCTCGGGTCCCCGGCGGGCGACGAACGCCACCGGGACGCTCGGCCAGACGCCGCTGTCGAACGCGCTCGTCTACATCCGCAACAAGCGGCTCACCGGCGTGCTCGAGCTCCGCGCTCCCGCCGGACGCGAGGCGAGGATCGAGCTCTGGCGAGGGATGATCGCGCACGCGACGACGACGCCGGCGGTCGCGCGCTTCGGATCGGTGGTCTACGAGCTCGGCTGGATCGACGCCTCGACGCTCGATGCGAGCGGCGTCGACTCGCTCCAGAAGCAGAAGCCGCAGGCCGATCTGCTGGTCGAGAGCGGCGCGATCAGCGCGAAGCAGCGCGACGAGGCGCAGGCCGAGCAGGTGCGGAGGCGCGTGCATCATGCATTCACCTTCCCGGCGGAGACGCGCTTCGACTTCATCGAGGCGAAGCCCTCGGCGAACGAGCCCCGCCTGCTCGTCGATCCGCTCGCGCCGGTCTGGCGTGGCATCCTCGACTTCCCGCCGCGCGAGGAGGTCAAGCACGTGGTCGCGCGCCAGGGCGCCGTCCCGCTCCGCCTCGTGAGCGAAGCCGCGCTCGAACGCGCGGGTCTGGGCGGCGAGGAGCGCCGCCTGTGCGAGGCGCTCGCGACGACGCCGATGACCGTCGCCGCGCTCCGCGCGCTGGCGAAGGTGCCGCCGGAGCGCGTCGACCTGCTCGTCTACCTCCTCGTGATCGCGAAGTGCGCCGAGCACGATCTCCCGCGCGCGAGCGGCACGATGGCGGTGCAGGACGACGGCGCCGAGCCGCCGCGCCGGCGATCGTTCAAGCTCTCGGCCACGGATCTGCCGGCCGCGGGCGGCGGTCGTGGGGCGGCGGATGCGATCGCGCCGCCGCTCGGTCCGATCGACCTCGGCGCCGACGGGATCCGCAAACGCGCGGCGGCCCTCGCGTTCGAGAGCCCGTACGACGCGCTCGGTCTGCCGGAGGGCGCGTCGGTCGAGGCGGCGCGCGCGCAATACGTTCGTCTCGCGAAGCTGTGGCACCCGGATCGTCTGCCGCTGGAGCTCGAGCCGGTGCAGGCGGAGGTGATGCGGATCTACGTCCACGTGCGCGAGGCGTTCCGCGCGATCACCGTGGCGGGGCAGGACGCGCGAGCCGCGAACTGATCGGTGCGGTATAGTCTGATCCATGCCCCCGTCAGCCGTCGGGACGCTGGAGAAGACGCCGCTCGCGCATGCGCTCGTCTACGTGCGCAACAAGCGGCTCACGGGGCGGTTCGAGCTCCGTACGCCCGATGCGCGCGGCGCGTCGCTGTCGTTTCATCGCGGCCGGATCACCGGCGCGCTCACGTCGCCGCCCGTCGCGTACTTCGGCTCGGTCGCGTACGAGCTCGGCGTCATCGACGCGGCCACGCTCGATGCGTCGCTCCTCGAGCTCGCGAAGAAGACCGAGCCCAGGCGGCTCCACGGCGAGATCCTCGTGGCGCGTGGGGCGCTCACGACCGCGCAGCGCGACGAGGTGCTCGTCGAGCAGATCTGCCGGAAGGTCCACCACCTCTTCACGTTCCCCGCGCCGACGCAGTACGCGTTCCACGACGCGCGGCCGGGCATCGACGATCCGCCGCTCGCCGTCGATCCGATCGCGCCGGCATGGCGCGGGCTGCGCGACCATCCGCCGTCGGCCTCGATCCGCGACGCGCTCGCGCGCGTGGGGAGCTCGGCGCTGCAGATGGTGAACGAGGACGCGATCGATCGCGCGCGCCTCGCCCGCCCCGAGCTGGCGCTCGCGCGCAAGCTCGCCACGACACCGATGACCGTGCGCGAGCTGCACGCCGCGACGACGCTTCCGTCCGCCGACGTCGATCTCCTCGTCTACCTGCTGATCATCGCCAAGTGCGTCGAGCCGATCAGCGGGGTGCGCGCCGCGCCGTCGATCGGGCCCATGCCCGCAGCGGCCGCGCCGACGAACCGCGCGATGCCGGCGGTGCGGGCGCCCCACGCTCCCGCGGCGCAGAGCGGCGCCATCCCCGCGGTGCAGCCGGTCTCGTCGTCGTTCCCGCCGCCGGTGCGGAAGGCCTCGATCCGCCCGCTGCTCGGGCCGGGCGATCTCGGGCCGACCGGGCTCGCGGCGCGCGCGCAGGCGATCGCGTCGGAGGACTACTTCGAGGTGCTCGGCGTCGAGCCCGATGCGCCGGCGGAGGCGATCCGCGCGGCCTACTTCCGGCTCGCGAAGATCTGGCACCCCGATCGCCTGCCGCCCGAGCTCGCGCCGTTCCGGGCCGAGGTGACCCACGTGTTCGCGCACATGACGCGGGCGCACCAGACGCTCTGCGATCCGGAGGCGAAGGAGCGCTGGCTCTCGGGCAACGACCTCGGCATCCGCAAGCGGCCGCACGAGGACGTCGTCCGCGAGATCGATCAGGCGCTCGCGAGGCACGACTTCGTGACCGCCGAGGCGCTCGCCGGCACGTTGACCGAGCGCGGCGATCGGAACCCCGAGCACCAGGCGGAGGCCCTCGCGCTCGTGGCCTGGTCGGCGGCGCGCGCGGGCGAGGCCGCGGAGGATGCGCTGCGGACCGCGCTGTCGTCGCTCGATCGCGCGGTGAACACCGACCGGACGTGCGAGCGCGCGCTCTATTACCGGGGCGTCGTCGCGAAGAAGCTCGGAAAGGTCGACGCCGCGTTCCGGGACTTCGCGCGCGTCGTGCACCTCAACCCGAAGCACATCGACGCGACGCGCGAGGTGCGCCTCTACGAGATGCGCGCGCGCAAGGGCTCGGGCGAGCACGCGCTCGGGCACCTGCTCGACAAGGTCAAAGGCCACAAGAAGCACTGACGGCCCGGTCACGTCACCGTTCGGGCTGAGCTCGATCGGGCGCGCGCACACGGCCCACGTTCGCGGTCGGGCTGGGACGGGACGTCGCAAAACTGAATCGCCATTCAGTTTCATCTTGACGCGCCGCACCACGCGCCCCAGGATTGCTTCACAAGCGAAGGAGCGCCCAGTGACGAAGCCGATTCAAGCGATCAACCGGTACAAAGCCGACCTGCGCGAGATGAGCTTCCTGCTCTTCGAGCAGTTCAAGCTCGGCGAGCTGCTCGGCAAGGCGCCGTACGACGCCTGGGGCGAGGAAGAGGTGAAGACCTCCATCGCCGAGTGCTACCGCTTCGCACGCGAGGTGCTCGGACCGCTCAACGTCGCCGGCGACATCGAGGGCTGCAAGCTCGAAGGCGGCAAGGTCGTCACCCCGAAGGGCTTCAAGGACGCCTGGAAGAAGCTGTACGAGGCGGGCTGGAAGGCGATCGGCGTCTCGCCCGAGCACGGAGGCGCGGGCTCGCCGCGCTCGGTGCAGGTCCTCATCGAGGAGATCCTGTCCGGCGCGAACACCGCCTTCAACATGTACCCGGGCCTCGCCTACGGCGCCGCCGAGGTCATCGAGCACTTCGGCACGCCCGAGCAGAAGAAGACGTACGTGCAGAAGATGTACACGGGCGTCTGGGGCGGCACGATGTGCCTGACCGAGCCGCACGCCGGCACGGACGTCGGCTCGGCGAAGACGACCGCGTCGCGCAACGCGGACGGCAGCTACTCGATCCGCGGCACGAAGATCTTCATCTCCGGCGGCGATCACGATCTCGCCGAGAACATCATCCACCTCGTCCTCGCCCGCGTCGACGGCGCGCCTCCGGGCACGAAGGGCCTCACGCTCTTCATCGTCCCGAAGCTGCGCGTCGACGGGACCGACAACGACGTGGCCGTCGGTGCGCTCGAGCACAAGATGGGCATCAACGGCTCGGCCACCTGCGTGCTGAACTTCGGCGACAACGGCAAGTGCATCGGCTGGCCGGTCGGCGGCGAAGAGAAGCTCAATCAGGGCATGCCGCAGATGTTCAAGATGATGAACGCGGCGCGCATCTCGGTCGGCGTGCAGGGCGTGTCCGTCGGCTCGAGCGCGTTCCTCAACGCCCTCGAGTACGCGAAGGACCGCAAGCAGGGCTCGAGCATCACGCACTGGAAGGACGCGACCGCGCCGCGCGTGCCGATCATCGAGCACGCCGACGTCCGCCGCATGCTCCTCCACATGAAGGCGATGATGGAGGGCACGCGCGCGCTCGCGGTGAAGCTCGCGATGCACCAGGACCAGGTCGTCGCGTGGTCGGGCAAGGACGAGGCGAAGGTCGCCTACCACCAGGGCCAGACCGACCTGCTCGTCCCGCTCGTGAAGGCGTACGGCTCCGATCAGGGCTTCCGCGTCGCCGAGATGGCGATCCAGACCTACGGCGGCGCCGGCTACACGCGCGACTACCCGGTCGAGCAGTACTGCCGCGACGCGAAGATCTTCTCGATCTACGAGGGCACGAACCACATCCAGGCGATGGACCTCGTCGGCCGGAAGCTCGGTCAGGCGGGCGGCCAGAACCTCCAGGCCTTCCTCGGTGACGTCGCGAAGTTCGTCGCGGCCAACAGCAACCACCCGACGCTCGGTCCGGCGGTGAAGAAGCTCGGCGCCGCGCAGGAAGCGGTCGCGGGCACGGCGATGCGCCTGCTCATGTGGTTCCAGAGCGGTCAGCTCACGCTGGTGCCGCTCAGCGCGAACCGCTTCTGCGAGATGATGAGCGAGCTCACCGTCGCGTGGCTGCTCCTCGACGGCGCGGTCGTCGCGGAGAACGCGAAGAAGGGCGTCGCGGCCGGCCACCCGGACGCGGCCTTCTACGAGGGCAAGGTCCAGGCGGCGCTCTACTACGCGCGCAACATCCTGCCGGGCGTCGAGCACAAGGCGCAGCTCCTCGCGGACGAGGACAAGAGCCCGCTCGAGATCTCGGACGCGGCGTTCGCCACGGTATGAAGCGCGCGCTCCTCGCGATCGTGCTCGTCGGATGCGTGAAGACGCAGCCCGACGGGCACGACGCCGGAGCCGGCGCCGTCGCCACCTCGACGGCGGCGGTCGCTGCGCCGACCTCCACCTCGCTCGGCGTGGCGGACTGCGAGAGCATGCTCGTCGACGCCGAGAAGAAGGCGGGGGAGGCGCGCGCGGCGGCGTCCACCCAGTGCAAGACCGACGACGACTGCACGCTCGTCGAGTCCGGCGTCTGCGTCGCGGCGTGTGCCGACCGCGCGATCGCGAAGAACGCGCTCCCGGCCTACGTCGCCGTGCGCGACGCCCTGAAGTCGACGACCTGCCGGAAGTGGACCGAGGCCGAGTGCCCGAAGACGACCCCGAAGCCCGCTCCGGCTTGCAAGCCGCAGAAGGCGGCGTGCACCGGCGGCACGTGCGTCGCGACGGGCTCCTGAGCGCGCGACGTCAGAACGGACGATGCGCGCGGGTCACCGCCGCCGCGCTCATCTCGCGCGACATCCCTTCGACCTTGTTCATGAACAAGACCCAGAGGATCATCCCCACCGGCAGCGGGATGATCATCTGCATGATGCACGCAACGAGCGCGAGGTTCTTCGGCGCCGCGTCGCGCGTCGGGTAGCGGACGCGCAGGCGCTCGAGCGCATCGCACAGGCCGAGGTTGATCACGAACATCCAGTAGTACTGGAAGTACGGGATGAGCAGCATGAGGGCCGCCTGCCCCGGCGAGATCCAGCTCCTCCAGTGGCGGCTGTAGCGCTGATCCCAGGGCAGCCAGCGCCACGCCGAATGGATCCACGCCATCCCGACGAACGCCTGCACGTACACGCAGAGGATGGTGACGAGCAGCACGATGCCGCCTGCATCGAAGAGCCGCGTGTCCGGCCGCTCGGGGTTCGACACGATCGCCCCCGTCCACAGCGCGACCGCTCCGACGAAGCCGGCGACGCTCAGCACCGCGACCACGGTGAACACCCATCGCCACGTCGATCCGATCGGCGTGAACGAGGTCGTCCTCGGGTCGGCGCGGTAGTGCGCGGCAGCGTTCATCGGCTTCCTCCCCTCGCGAGCTCGCTGGAATCTACGCGTCGAATGTACGGTATCTTCCGCATCATGCGAAGAGTCGCAGCCTCCCTCGCGTTCCTCCTCGTGCCGCTCCTCTCGCCTGCGGCGTGCAAGGGCCCGATGGCGAAGATCGACGCGCTCCGCGACGGGCTCGCGTCCGACGACGCGGCGAAGATCAAGGGCGCGACCGAGGGATACCCGACGTGCCCCGACGCCCCGCCGGTCGCCGTCGCGCCCGGTCAGCCCGGACCGCGCGACCAGGGCTGCCTCTCGGACATCGCGAATGCCCTCGGCTCGAAGATCGGCTTCCGCGCGCCGCCGGTCGATCAGGCCTCGGCCGCGACGGCCGCGCTCGTGCTCGTCCGCGACGGACGAGGCGACTACGTCGCGCACGCCGACACGTGGCTCGCGGCGATCAAGACGGCGAAGGGCGCCGGCGTCGACGCGCTCCGCCTCGCGACGGCGCGGAAGATGGCCGAGGCCGCGCCGCTCGTCGGGCGCGACATCCAGGAGGACAAGGACGCGGTCACGACGCTCGCCGCCATCGCCGCGGCGATCCCCGGCGCGTGCCCGACCTACCAGCTCGTCGGCGCGGGCAACGATCCGGCGAAGCTCGCGCCCGAGCTCGGCCCCGATCACGCCGCGTGCGTGCACAAGGACCTCGCCCGGCGCGAGGGCAAGGGACCGAGCTACGGCGAGGGCACGTTCCGCGCGCTCGAGGGCGCGCTCGCGCTCTGGCGCGAGACCGAGCGCGCGCTGCGGCTCGGCCTCGACGCCGCCGATCCCGCGGCGAAGAAGACGCTCGAGGCGAAGCTCGCGACCATCGAGGCGGCGACGCAGAAGAACGCGACGAAGAAGCTCGACGCGACCGTCTCGAAGCAGACGGTCATCGCGCTCGGCGAGCTCCACGCCGATGCGGGCGTCGTGCTCTTCCGCGTGAAGGACGCGGGCGCGGACGGCGCGGCGGACGCGGCCGCTCCCGACGCGGGCGCGCGCTAGAACGGTCGGGCGGCCACGTAGAGCCGCTGCATGGCGTCGTTCGTCGTGTCGCGGCTGCTCGAGAAGTAGAGCCGGCAGCGATCGGCGCTGATCCAGCCGGCGAACTCCGCCGCGGCGGAGCCGAGCTCGTCGATCGGCACGGGCTCGCCCCAGTCGGCGCCGTCGGACGCGCGCGACGTCGTCCACAGATCGAAGCCGCCCTTCCCTCCCGGGCGATCGGAGGCGAACACCATCGTGAGCCCGTCCTCGGTCACCATCGGCTGCCAGTCGTTCCACGCGCCCGCGAGGCCCGCGACGAGCGAGGGCATCGCGTACCCCTGCCCCGCGCGCTTCGCGGCGTGGATGCGGTACGTCGCCGAGCCGCCACGGTTCGATACGAAGAACAGCTCGCCTCCGCCCGCGCTCCGGTAGTACGCGTGCGCGTCCGCGGCGGCCGGATCGTTCACGTCCGGCACGAGCGACGCCGATCCAAAGTCGTCGGCCATCGACGCGCGCGAGGCCGTGTACAGCTCCGCGTTCCCGCTCCGCGCCGAGTGGAAGAACAGCGTGAGGTGATCGGCGGACGGCGCCGGATCGTTGTCGTTCGCGCTCGAGCTCTGCGCGGTCATCGCCGTGGCCGGCCCGAAGGTCGCCTGGCGCGAGGTCCGCACCGCGCGGAACAGATCGGTGCCCGTCGTCGCCCCGTCCGCGGTGAAGTAGATGGTCAGCTCGTCGGCCGAGAGGCGCGGCGTCGCTCCCCGCATCGCCGGATCGAAGAGCAGGACCGGCGCGCCGAACCGCTTGTTCGGATCGCACTCCCGATCGCCGTTCACCGGTGTGGTCGCGTCGCCGCTCGAGGGGAACGCGGGGTTCACCGACGCATCGGTGACAGCTCCGTCACCTTTCGCGTCCGGGCTCCGCCCGGGCAGGCCGACGGGGTCCTCGGGATCGCCCTGCCCGCCCCCGCAGTCGACGACCGCGAGGACGCCGACGAGCGATGCCGCGAGACAGCCCCACCACCTCACCCGTCGATCGTAGCTCTCCTTCGCCGCGCGAGCACGACCAGCGCCATCCCGACGACCACCAGGATGTCCGCGACGTTGAACACCGGCCATCGCTTGACGTGGATGAAATCGACGACGTAGCCGTGGGTCAGGCGGTCGACGAGGTTGCCGATCGCCCCGGCGAAGGCCGCGGCGAATCCGACGTCGACGAGGCGCGGGCTCGCCGCATCCCGGCGTGCGCGCCACCACATCACGCCGAGCACCACGAGCGCCCCGGCGGCGAGCGCCGCGAGCACGAGCGGAGACGCGAACGACGGCCCGAGGCCGAGGTTGTGCATCAAGCTGAACGCGACGTCGTCGTTCTGCACGTAGCGGAGGACGACGAGGTCGCCGAGCAACGACACCGGGCCGCCGCCCGCGAGCGACGTCGTCGCCGCGGCCTTGGTGGCGTGGTCGCAGCCGAACAGGGTCGCGGCGAGGAGGACGGTGCACGCGAGAGCCGCGCCCTTCCCTGCCAGCGTGCCTGAGGATCGAGGGCGCTCGAGCTGCATCGCCCGTTCGAACCGGTCGGCCCACCTCTTTCTTCCACCAAATCCGCGGCGCCGCTTGACGCACCCGGCCGCGATTTGTTACGTGAGGTGCTCGTTTTTCCAGCTTAGCTCAGTCGGTAGAGCAGGCGGCTGTTAACCGCCGGGTCGCTGGTTCGAGTCCAGCAGCTGGAGCC
>JBDHVD010000310.1:0-10746 GCA_039809525.1 Labilithrix sp.
GTGACCTCGTCCTCCTTCGACACGTCGAGCTTGCGGCGCACGATGCCCTGCGGGAGCTCGGCGAGCATCGCCTCGTTCACGTCGCCGACCGCCACGCGCGCCCCCGCCTGGTGGAGGTGCTTCGCGAAACACGCGCCCATGCCGGACGCGCCGCCGGTGACGATGATCTTCAGGTCTTCGAGCTTCATGGATCCGACTCCTAGATTCCGAGCTTCAAGTGGGTAGCGTTCACGATTCCCCCCGCTGCGCGCGCACCGCACCATGGCGTTCGAGCCACTGGCGCATGCGCGGATAGAGCTCCTTCGCGGCGCGGCTGCCGACCACCGCGCCGACGTGACCGCCGGGGACCGACAGCACGTCCTTCACCGCGGACGACGTCGCATCGAGCAGCGCCGTCGCCGCCTCCGGCGGGCAGATCGCGTCGCGCTCCGCGACGATCGCCATCACCGGACAGCGGATGCGCGCGAGATCGACCCGCTCGCCCGCGACCCAGTGCTCTCCCTTGAAGAGCAGGTTCTGCTGGTACAGCTCCTCGATGTACGTGACGTACGCCCCGGCGGGGAACGGGATGTTGTCGCTGGCCCACGTCTCGAGCGCCGCGAACGCCGTCCGCGCCTTCGGGTCATGGCCCCGGTCCGCGAGCCCTACCCACTTCGAGATCGAGCCGGTGGGCGCGAGCGCGAGGAAGCCGCTCTGCATCTGGAGCGCGCCGAGGTTGCCCGCGGCGGTCATCGCCTTCGCGTCGAACCAGCGCGCGTCGACCATCGTCCCGAGGCGCCCCGCGTGCGTGAAGTCGATCGGACCGGCGAGGTTCACCAGCGCGGCCACGCGCTCGGGATGGAGCGCGGTGTAGATGCTGCTGAGCGTCGCGCCCATGCAGTAGCCGACGATCGCGACCTGTTCGGCGCCGGTGATGCGCAGGACGCGCTTCACCATCCGATCGAGCCGGGCGACGACGTCGTCCCACGTCACGTAGCGGTCCTCGTCCTCCGGGATGCCCCAGTCGAAGCAGAACGTGTCCCAGGGCGTGTCCTTCGAGAGGGCGGCCGCGAGGCTCGCGCCTTCGCGCAGATCGATGACGTACCAGCGGTTGATCATCGACGGGACGAGCAACACCGGTACGTGTGACCGCGCGGCGTCGCCCCGGCGGCCGCGGAAGCGATACAGGCTGCCTTTGCCTTCGCGATGGACCGTGTCCTTCGGCGTCGGAGCGACTCGCGCGTCGAACATGGCGAGCCTCAGCCGGCAGCGGCGGCGCTCTTCGCGGCCGCGGTGTTCTCGGTCGCGCGCTGGAGCGCCTCGAGCGAGAGCTTGCGCCACTCGGCGCCGAGCTGCGCGCCGTACGCGAGGGTCTCCTTCGTGAGCTTGGTCGCCTCGTGCATGGCGCTCTCGGCGCGCTCGAGGTTCTTCGCCTCGATCTTGTCGAGCTCGCCGTAGAACGCCGTCATGCGGGCGATCGAGTCGTCCGTCATCTTGCGCCACAGGTCCCACGCCTTCTCGAAATTGCCCATCGGGTCGATCTTCATCGTCCTTCTCCTTGGAAGCCTGATGTTGCATCGCAACATCGACAGCGCGCACCGTAAGGAGCGGGACCGTACCCGTCAAGGCAATTTGTTGCGCTGCAACAATCAGCGCTTCGTCGCGCGCTTCGCGGCCTTCTTCTTCGCGCGCCTGGGCGCCGGCGCCGCTGCGGCGCTCGCGCCCGCCGCATACGCCCGCTTCAGCTCGTCGAGCTCGCGGCGGATGCGCTCGATCTCCGTCTCGCGGTGGTACGCGACGGGCGGCGGCTCCGCGTCGAGCGGCATCATCCCCGCGGGCTCGGCGGCTCCGCCGGGCGCGGACGGCGCCGCCGCAGGCGCGGGCCCTGCCGCCGCGGGGGACGCGGGAGCGGGCGGCGGTCCCGCGGCCGCCGCACCCCACTGCGACGCGCCGAGCATCATGCGCGCGAGCGCATCGGTCGCGGCGAACGGGGCCGTCGCGAGCGGATTCAGCGGCAGGAGCGCCTTCGCGCGCTGCTTCGCGCCCATGTACACCTCGAGCGCCCAGCCCACGTAGCGCGTGAGGAACTCCGCGAGCGCCTCGTCGTCGAGGCGGATCAGGCGGAGCAGAAGCGACGCCGGCAGGATGCGTCCCCCGCCCCGCTCGAGGATGATCTGCGTGAGCGTCTCCTGCGTGAGATCGGCGCCGGTCGAGGCGTCCTGGATCACCACGTCCGCGCCGCGGCGGATGCGCGTCTCGAGGTCGTCGAGCGTGATGTAGCGGCTCTCCTGCGTGTCGTAGAGGCGCCGGTTCGGATACTTCTTCACGAGCAGCATGAGGCTCCGCTCCTCATAGCACCACGCGTATGGTGCGCCGCAACAATCCGCTTGACGGAGGAGGTCCCTGGACGTAGATGGACGGCGCTGCGTTGTGCGGCGCAACAAAGGCGGTTCGGAGATGACGGTGGCAGTCTCTCGGGTTCAGGGGTCGAGCGCGGAAGCCGCGCGCTTCGAGGAGACGGCGGCGGCGCGTCCGGTGCTCGTGGTGGCCATGTGCGCGCTCGTGCAGGGGATCGGCGGCGGCCTCGGCTGGTCGTCGCTGCCGGCGCTGATGCCGAGCGTGGCGAAGGACCTCGGGCTCGGCCACGCCGCGTCCGGCTTCGTCTTCGGCGCGGCGTCGCTCGGGATCGCGCTCGCGTCGCCGGTGGGCGGCGCCGCCGTGGACCGGTTCGGCGCGCGCAAGACGGCGGGCTTCGCGATGTTGGTCGGCGCGCTCGCCTGCGCGGCGCGCGCGCTCGGCACCGGGACGTGGACGCTGGCGCTGACGATGCTCGTGTTCGGCCTCCACATCGGGTTCACCGCGCCGGCCATCCCGAAGGCGCTGTCGGGCCACCTCCCCCCGACCAAGGTCGCGCGCGCGAACGGGCTCGCGCTCCTCGCGTACACGCTGGGGACGGCCGCGACGATGCGCTTCGCGCGCACCTCGCTCCTCCCCGCGTTCGGCTCGTGGCGGGCGGTGATGATCTTCGCCGCCGGCGCGATGGCCGTCGCCGGCGCGCTCTGGCTCCTGCTCGTCCGGGACGGCGTGACGCTCGCGCGGCACGCGAAGGTCACCGACGCCCTCGGCATGATCGGTGACGGTCAGGTGCGTCGGGTCGCGATGATGCACTTCCTCGTGTTCGGCGGGTACCTGGCGATGCTCTCGCTCTTGCCGCGCGCGCTCGCCGAGACCGGCATGGCGCCGGCGACCGTGGGGACGACGATCCTCGCGTGGCTCGTGGCTGCCGGGATCGCGAACTTCGCGGGTCCCTGGCTCAGTGATGTCCTCGGCCGGCGACGACCGTTGTTCATCGGGGGGGCGGTCGTCGCCGCCGGGGCGCTCTTCGCGGTGGCGGGCGCGGCCGCCCTCGCTCCGGCCAAGCTGCCGATCTTCCTGGTGATTGCAGCGATCGGCGGCGGCTCGTTCGCCCCCCTCCTCCTCACCCTCCCCCTCGAGCTCCCGAGCGTCGGCCCCGCGAAGGCCGGCGCGGCCCTCGGCCTGCTCATGCTCGTCGGTCAGGCGGGCGGCTTCTTGCTCCCCATCGTTTCCGGTGCCATGGCTCAGGCCTCGGGTCCTTCCGCCGCCCTGGCCGGTCTCGCCGTCGCGCACCTGCTCGTCGTCGTCCCGGCCCTCGGCCTCCGGTCCCGCTGAAGGAAGTAGCAGCCGTGCGTTCCGTCCTCCTCGCGTCGTCGGTCTCGGCCGTCGTGGTGATCGTGGCGTGCGGCGACGGCGCCGTGCGCGAGTGCCGCGTGGGCGCCGACTGCGCCTCCGGGACGTGCACGCCCGAGGGCACGTGCGCGGCGCCCGCCGGGGCGAGCGGCGGTCCCGCCCCCGGCGCGGACGGCGGCGGCACGACCGACGGCGGCGATCCGGCCGATGCCCCGTCGCTCGACGGCGGCAAGCTCCCCGGCTGCGTCCCGAACAAGGACGGCCTGATCACCCGCGACGAGGTCCCCATCCAGGCGGGCCTCCGCGCCACCTACCGCGTCGCGGAGGACGTCGACGTGTCGACGGCCGGCACGCCGCGGAGCGACGGCACGCGCCTCTGGGACTTCTCCGTCGCGCTCCCGAACGACGCGAACGTGCTCGTCGAGACGATGTCGCTGACGGGCAAGTGGTACCAGCCGAAGTACTCGGGCGCGACGTACGCCACGAAGCTCCGCATGAGCTCCGATCTCGTCGGCGTGTTCGAGACCGCGCCCGGCTCCGTCGCGCTGCGCGGGGTGGTCACGCCGGACGACGGCCTCTACCGCACCGAGCTCGCCTACGACCCGTCGGTGTCCGTCCTCGCGTTCCCGCTGAAGGTGGACGCGACGTGGACGAGCGACAGCAGCGTGAGCGGCGTCGCGACCGGCGTGCCCGTCGCCTACAGCGAGAAGTACGAGTCGCAGGTCGACGCGAAGGGCGATCTGAAGACGCCGCTCGGCACGTTCTCCGTGCTGCGCGTGCGCACGCTGCTCACGCGCACGGTGGGCTTCAGCGTCACGAAGGTGAGGACGTTCGCGTTCGTCACCGAGTGCTACGGGACCGTCGCCACGGTCACGTCGCAGGACAACGAGGGGGACGTCGAGTTCACGCACGCGCTCGAGATCCGGAGGATCGCGCCGTGAGGTGCGCGATCGTCTTCGCCGTCACCCTCCTCCTTGCCTCGGTGAGCATGGGTTGTCTGTCGTTCCACAAGGGCCCCATGCCGGGCGAGCCCAAGAACGCGCGCTTCGTCGACGTCGACGGCGTGCGGGTCCGGTACCTCGACACCGCCGATCGTGTTGCAGTGCAACCAGCGCCGGCCGAGGAGCCTGCTGCACCGCAACAGACTGCGCCGGCCGAGAAGCCGACCGTCGTCTTCGTGCACGGCTTCGCGTCCGCGATCGAGGCCTGGGCGACGGTGATCCCCGCGCTGTCCGCGACGCACCGGGTGATCGCGCTCGACCTCAAGGGCTTCGGCTGGACCGATCGGCCCGAGGGCGACTACTCGCCCGAGGCGCAGGCGCAGCTCCTCCTCCGGCTGCTCGATCAGCGCGGCGTCTCGAAGTTCGCGCTCGTCGCGCACTCGTGGGGCAGCTCGGTCGCCCTCGCGGCGACGCTCGCCGCGCCCGACCGGGTGACGAAGATCGCGCTCTACGACGCGTGGGTCTACGAGGACCAGCTGCCGCCGTTCTTCCACTGGGCGCGCGCCGACGGCGTCGGTGAAGCGCTCTTCGGGCTCTGGTACAAGCAGCGCGCCGACGAGCGGATCTCGCTCGCCTTCTACGACAAGAAGCTCGTCACCGAGGCGCTCGTCGAGGACGTGAACGCCGCGCTCGATCGCCCCGGCACCGTCGCCGCGGCGCTCGCGGCGGTGCGCGGCCAGCGCTACTCCGAGGTGGAGCACCGCTACCGCACGATCGACAAGCCGACGCTCCTCCTCTGGGGACGCGAGGACCTCGTGACGCCGCTCCGCTACGGCGAGCGCCTCGTGCGCGACCTGCCGAACGCCAAGCTCGTCACCTATGCGCGGTGCGGACACTTCCCGATGATCGAGGCGCGCGCGTCATCGACCCGCGACCTCGTCGAGTTCCTCGTGCGCGAGGACAAGCCGTGAAGCGCCTCGCGTGGTGCATCGCAGCATCCGCCGCCGTCACCGCGGCGGCGGCGCCCGCGCGCGCCACGGGTTTCAACGAGACGGGCCAGGACTACCGACCCCGCGAGAAGGTCGAGGTCGATCTCTCGGGCTACTTCCGCACCCGCGGCGAGGCGCTCTACAACCTCGATCTCGATCGCGGTCTGACGCCGTCGGGCGCGCCTCTGTATCCGGTCTCGCAGGCCGATCCCACCGCGCAGACGCTCACCCACTGGGACATGCGCCTGCGCACCGATCTCGCGGTGTACGCGCCGGGCTCGATGATCGGGGTGAAGGGGCGCTTCGACGTCCTCGACAACCTCGCGTTCGGCAGCCAGCCGGAGGGCGTGCCCGCGGCGACGACCACGCAGCGGCAGCCGCCGGACGCGATCCGCGTGCGCCGCGTCTGGGGCGAGGTCGCGCTCCCGTTCGGCCTCCTCGCCGCCGGGCGCATGGGCACGCACTGGGGCATGGGCATGGTCGCCAACGGCGGCGACTGCCTCGACTGCGACAGCGGCGACGCCTCCGATCGCCTCGCGTTCATCACCCCGCTCGCGGGGCACATCTGGGCGCTGGCGTACGACTTCAGCGCGACCGGGCCGACCGCGCCGCGCCCGGCGCAGAACCGGGTGATCGATCTCGAGCGTGGCACGAACGTGCGCACCGTCACGTTCGCGTGGATGCGCTGGACGAGCGACGAGGGACGCGAGCGGCGCCGCCTCGCGGACAAGACCACCGTCGACTACGGGACGTACTTCACCCACCGCTGGCAGAACGACGACATCCCCGCCACGTACCTCGCCGGGGCGCAGGGCAGCGATCCGTTCGCCAACGGCGGCTCGGGGATCATGGCGCGCGACTACCGCGCGAGCGCCTTCGACGCGTGGCTCCGCCTCACGTTCCCGTGGGGACGCGTCGAGGCGGAGGGCGCGTTCCTCACCGCGAGCGTCGAGCAGCCTTCGCTCCTCCCCGGCGTCCTCCTGCGCGATCCGGTGAAGAGCCGCCAGCTGGGCGCGGCGCTGCAGAGCGACTTCGGCGCGCCCCAGGCGCGCTTCTCCGCGGGGCTCGACGGCGGCTACGCGAGCGGCGATCCGGCGCCGGGCTTCGGCGTGGTGCAGAACGCGAACGCGGCGGCGCCGCGCCCGGGCGACCTCGACGGACCGCAGGCGAACCCGCGCCGCGACAACCGCATCGACAACTTCCGCTTCCATCCCGACTACCGCATCGACCGCATCCTGTTCCGCGAGATCCTCGGCGCGGTGACCGACGCGGTCTACGCGCGGCCGCACGCGCGCGTCCGCCTCGCGAGCGCGAAGAGCGCGCAGCTCAGCGCCCACGCCGCGCTGATCGCCTCGCGCGCGGTGAACCCGTCCTCGACGCCGTCGGGCAAGGCGCCGCTCGGCATCGAGGTCGATCCGTCGCTCGTGTTCGAGACCCACGCGTTCCTCGCCGCGCTCGACTACGCCGTCCTCTTCCCCCTCGAGGGGCTCGACAACGTGGCGGCCAACCTGGCCGCCAAGCCCGCGCAGCTGATCCGGCTGCGCCTCAACTACCTGTTCTGATGCTGCGCCGCACCATCCTCCTCGCCGCCCTCGCCCTCGCCTCCTGCCAGGAGAACGAGACGCCCTTCCCCGAGAAGTCGCCGTACGCGGCGACGGCTCCCGCGGCGCTGCCGTGCGTCCCGAACCTCGACGGGAAGATCGAGGCGAAGGAGCTCGCGCCGCAGATCGGGATCACCGCCACGTATCTCGTCTCGCCCGCCGGCAAGGAGCGGAGCGTCGATCTCGCGGGACGCACGACCGCCGGCGGCAAGCTCGTGTGGCAGCTCGGCAACGACTTCGCCGACGATCAGGTCGCGCGCATCGAGGCGTCGCGGCTCGACGGCAAGTGGTACGCGGCGTCGTTCGCCGCCTTCGTGTCGAACGCGTTCGTCGCGCCGATCGACGCGGGCGGCACGACGGAGGGCGTCTACACCTACGACGAGACCGGCATCTACCTCCACGGCGTCGCGTCGGCGACGGAGAACCCACCGGACGGCAAGACGCTGCTCGTCTACGGCTCACCCATCACGCTCTACCAGTTCCCGCTCGCCCCCGGCGCGTCGTGGTCCACGACCGCGGAGGTGAAGAACGGGACGTTCCGCGGGCTGCCGTTCGCGAGCCGCGACACCTACGAGATGAAGGTCGACGCCGCGGGCGAGCTCGGTCTGCCCGACTTCGTGCTCACCCAGGCGCTGCGGATCCGCACGTTCGTGCGCATCGTCCCGGCCGCGGGTCAGGAGACCACGCAGCGTCAGACGAGCTTCCTGTTCGAATGCCTCGGCGAGGTGACGCGCGCGACGAGCAAGCCGAACGAGCCGGACGAGAACTTCACGACCGCGAGCGAGCTCCGGAGGCTCGGTCTCGCTCGCTGACGACCATTCGGGGGACCAAGGAGAACGAACATGCTCTGGGAAACGTGGAAGAAGGGTTTCGACGCCTGGGAGAACGCGACCGCCAAGTACATGGAGCAGGTGCTCAAGAACCCGCTCGTGCTCGGCCCGAGCGGCATGCTGCTCGGCACCGCGGTGAAGGCGAAGGCGGCCTACGACAAGGCGGCCTCGCAGTGGGTCGGCTCGATGGGCATGGCGACGAAGCGTGATCAGGAGCGCGCGCTGTACGCCATCCACCAGCTCGAGAGCCGCCTGCTCGACCTCGAAGAGAAGCTCGTCGATCTGAAGAAGGCCTGAAACCCGAAGGGGGAACTCGTCATGGACATCACGCCGTACCTCGATCTCCGCATCGCGCCCCGCGCCGTCTTCGACTCGCTCGAGGATCGGAAGAGCCGCGTACGCTTCATGGTGCCTGCACGCCCGGGCGAGGGCGGCGACTGGGGCGCCGTGACGTGGGGCGCGTTCGCGCAGGAGATCCGCGAGCTCGCGCTGTTCCTCGGCACGTTCCTCGACTTCGGGGATCGCGGCGCGGTCTACGCGCCGAACCGCGTCGAGTGGGGCAGCGCCGCGCTGGCGATCCAGGCGGCGGGCGGCGTGATCGTCCCGATCTATCCGGCGTCGACCGCCGAGCAGGCGGCCTACGTCGCCTCGCACAGCGACGCGAAGGTGATCTTCGTCGACACCCCCGCGCTGCTCGCGCGGCTCTTCGCGTGCTGGGGCGCGCTCGCGCACGTCGCGCGCATCGTCGTGCTCGACGACGGCATCGACGTGGCGCGCGTGCACGCCTCGACGCGGGAGAAGGGCGGCTCGGTCCCGTCGCTCGAGGACGCGCTCGAGAAGATCGTCCCGCTCTCGCGCGCCCGCGCGATCGGGCGCGACGAGGACGCCGCCGATCCGAACGCGTTCGAGCGCCGGATGAACGACGTGTCGCTCGACCAGCCGGGCCTCATGCTCTACACGAGCGGCACGTCGGGCAACCCGAAGGGCGTCCCGCTCACCCACCGCAACGTCGCGGTGAACGGCCTCGACTGGCTCAAGTGCAACGCGCCGCTCGTCGAGGAGGGCGCGATCGACATCCTCTGGCTGCCGATGAGCCACATCTTCGGCTTCGGCGAGCTCTGTCTCGGCAACACGCTCGGCTGGACGTCGTACCTGTCCGATCCGGCGAGCTGCCTCGCGCGGCTGCCCGAGGTGAAGCCGAGCGTCTTCTTCAGCGTGCCCTCGCACTGGGAGAAGCTCGCGGTGCAGGCGATGCACGAGCCGACGCCGAAGGCTCGCCTCGAGAAGTTCAAGGAGGTCACCGGCGGGAAGCTGCGCTTCTGCCTCAGTGGCGGCGCCGGCCTCAAGCGCGAGGTGAAGGACTTCTTCTACGCGTGCGGTGTGCTGATGATCGAGGGCTACGGCCTCACCGAGACGTCGCCCACCCTGACCTTGAACCGCCCCGACGCGTTCCGCTTCGACAGCGTGGGCAAGGCGCTGCCGTCCGTCGAGCTGCGGCTCGCGGAGGACGGCGAGATCCTGGCGAAGGGCCCGAACGTCTTCGGCGGCTACCACAAGGATCCCGAGGCGACGAAGGAGGCGTTCACGCCCGACGGCTGGTTCAAGACCGGCGACGTCGGCCGCTTCACCGACGACGGCTTCCTCCAGATCGTCGATCGCAAGAAGGACATCCTGGTGACCGCCGGCGGCAAGAACGTGCCTCCCGCGAACATCGAGATCCGCTTCGCCGACGATCCGCTGATCGCGCACGTGATCGTCTACGGCGAGGGAAAGAAGTACCTCGTGGCCGGCGTGTGGCTGAACGCGGAGGCGGTGAAGGCGACCCTCGCGGACACGCCGCCCGACGCGCGCGCCGCGTCCGCCCGCGCCCTCGTGCAGAAGCGGATCGATCAGATCAACGCGAAGCTCGCGAGCTACGAGACGATCAAGAAGTTCGTCGTCGTCGAGGAGCCGCTCACGGTCGACAACGAGCTCCTCACCGCCTCGTTCAAGGTCCGGCGGAAGAAGGTCTATGATCGTTTCCGCGAGCTCTTCGAGGGCCTCTACGCCGAGACGGCGAGGGCCGAGACCAACGGCGCCGTCCCGGCCCAGGCCTGATCCCACGGAAGACCAGTCATGAAACGGCTCCTCAACCTCGCGTCGCTCGTCACCCGGCCGAAGCCCCCCGTGGGCACGACGCCGGCCGACGTCGTCCACCGGGAGAACAAGTGGCGGCTGCTCCGCTACCGCCCGCGGCGCGAGGGGCCGGTGCACCAGACGCCCGTGCTGCTCGTGCCGTCGCTGATCAACCGGCACTACGTGATGGACCTCCTGCCCGGCAAGAGCATGGCGCAGGACCTCGTGGCCGCGGGGCACGACGTCTACTGCATCGACTGGGGCACGCCGGGCGACGAGGACCGCTACCTGTCGTTCGACGACATCTGCGATCGCTACCTCGGACGCGCGATCCGTCACGTCGCACGCACGTCGCCGCGGAAGAAGGCGCACGTCCTCGGGTACTGCCTCGGCGGGACGCTCGCGACGATCCACGCGTCGGTGCACCAGGAGCACATCGCCTCGCTGCTCCTCCTCGCCGCGCCGGTCAGCTTCGAGAACGACGGCGGCCTGCTCACCGCGTGGACCCAGACGCCGAGCTTCCAGGTCGGCGACATCGTCGACGGCTTCGGCAACGTGCCGTGGCAGCTGATGCAGGGCGCCT
>JBDHVD010000311.1:0-10727 GCA_039809525.1 Labilithrix sp.
TGCACATCCCGCCGATCTGCATGGCGGAGGTGAGCGTCTGATACGCTGTTCGCATGAGGATACGCAGCATCGGGCTCGCGACCGCGCTGGTGGCGCTCGCCGTCGCCGCATGCGTCGGTGACAACCCCGATCTCGATCGCGCGGAGACGGAGAAGGACGACGCCGGCAGCGGAACCGACGCGGGCACGACGACCGGCGGTGACGCGAGCTCGGTCGATGCGGGCTCCGAATCGGACGCGGCCGATGCGGGCGACACCGGCAACATCCCTCCCCCGGGTGCGCGCATCGTCTTCGTCTCGAGCGCGGTGTACACGCCGATCGACGTCGCAGACGGGGTGAACGCGTTCGACGCGCTCTGCAACTCGCTCGCGGCGGGCTCCCCCGTCCTCATGGGGAAGAGGAAGTTCCGCGCCTGGATGAGCACGTCGGCCGAGTCGGCCGCGACGCGAACGGGCGCGCCGATGTTCGTCGGGGCTTACCAGCTCGTCACCGGCACGTTCGTCGCGAACAGCGGCGCCGATCTGCTCGACGGCACCCTGCTCGCGCCGATCAACCGCGACGAGAAGGGCGTCGTCCAGGCGGGCAAGGCGCCGTGGACCGGGACGATGGCCGACGGCACGCTCGCCGCCGGCGAGAACTGCGGCGACTGGCGGGGCACCAGCGCGAACCAGGTCGCGCGCGGATCGACCGACGCGACGAGCGGCGCCTGGGCGAAGAACACGATGACGACGTGCTCGGGCGACGCCCCCATCTACTGCTTCGAGGTGCCGTAGGGCGCGATGGCGACGTGGAGCGGATGGATCGCGGCGGTCGCGATCGTGATCGCCGGTTTCGTCCCCGTCGCGCATCGCGTCCGCACGGGCAAGCGCGGCGCGCCCGGCTCGCCCACGATCAAGCTGCACGTGCTCCTCGGCTTCGTCACGTCGATGCTCGCGTTCGGGCACACGCTCACCGTGCTGCCTGCGCTCGGATCGCCCGCCGCGACCGGCGGCGGCATGGCCGCGATCCTCCCCGGGGTCGCCGCGTTCTTCGTCCTCGTCGCGCATGCCGGCCTCGGCCTCCAGCTGCGCAACGAGAAGCTCAGGGACCGCGCGCGGAAGCGACGCATGCATCTCGCGACCGCGATCTCGATCGTGATCGCCGTGGCGATCCACGCGACGCTGCTCGAGCGCGCCGGGTGAAGCGCGCCCTCGTCGGGCGGGAGCTCGAGCAGACGCGGATCGCGTCCGCGCTCGCTGCGGGCGAGCGTGTCCTCGTCCTCGTCGGTCCACCGGGCGTCGGCAAGACCGCGCTCGCACGAGCCGCGGTCGGAGCGGCGCTCTTCGTCTCCGTCGACATCGAGCGTCGCGACGAGCTCGTCGCGGCCGTGGCGCGAGCGGCGTCCATCCGCGCGAGCGCCGAGGATCCGAGCGTTCTGCTCGCCCGCATCGCCTCCGCGCTCGACGCAGCCTCGGCGATCGTCGTCGTCGACGGCGCCGAACGTGCCCGCTCCGTCGTGAAAGACCTCATCCTCGATCTACGTGACGTGACGACGTCGGCGCGGTTCGTGATCACCACACGGGAGCGTCTCGATCTTCCCGACGAGCTCGTCGTCTCCGTGAAGCCCCTCGCGCACGACGACGCCGCGGAGCTGCTCACCGTGGAGATCGGCCGCCGATCGGCCGAGACGCGCATCGACGCGCAGACGGCCGCTCGGATCGCGGCGCGGGTCGATGGCCTCCCGCTCGCCATCGAGCTCGTCGCCGCGCGCATCGCGACGCTCGGTGTGGCGCACGCGCTCGAAGAGGGCGCCCCTGCGGAGCTCGACCGCGTGCTCGACGGATCCTGGCGGCACCTCGACGAACGCGCTCGCACGGCGCTCGCCGAGCTCTCGGTCTTCCGCGGCGGCTTCGATCTCGCCGCAGCGCGGGCGGTCCTCGGCGCGGACGCAGCAGAGGTCGTCGCGCGTCTGACTGCGGCGTCCCTCGTGACCCGCAGCGAGGTCGACCAACGTGCCCGCTTCGACGTGCTCGCGATCGTGCGCGCCTACGTCGAGCGCCGGCAGCTCGCGACCGACGCCGCCGAGCGGCACGCGGCCCACTTCGCCTCGATCGGGGCGGCGCGCGCCGACGACGCGCAAAGCTGGGCGAGGCTCGCACGCGAGCGCGAGAACTTGCTCGCGGCGTTCCGCGCGTCGGCGCCCGATCCCGTGCGCGCGGCGAAGCTCGCGGCGGTGCTCGACCCCATCCTCGTGACGGCCGGTCCTGCCGCGCTGCACGAGGAGGTGCTCGTGACCGCGCTCGCGGGTCTCGACCAGGCGGCGGCGCCGCGCGAAGCGACGGACGTGCTGCTCGCGCTCGGAAGGCACCACGGCCTCCGCGGCCGTCACTTGTCCGCGGTGTCATGTTTCGAACGCGCCCTCGTTCGCGCTCGCGAGGCCGAGGACGAGATCCGCACCGGCTGGGCGGAGGCGTTCCTCGCGTTCAGCCTCCGCCCGCTCGCACGCTTCGAGGAGGCGAACGCGCGAGGCCGCGCCGCCCTCGAGCGAGCGTGGTCCCTCCGCGAGCCGCGTCTCGAGGTGATGACCGAGCAGACGCTCGGCCTCGTGGCGCTCGATCGCGAGGACCTCGCCACGGCGAGCGAGCACTTCCGCCGGGCGCTCGCCACCGCACGCACGTGCGACGCGCCGCGCCTCGAGGCGATCGTGCTCGCCAACCTCGCGCTCGCGGCGTTCGTCGCGGGTGAGCTCGCGTCGGCCTCCGCGCATGCGGCGAGCGCGCGCGCCATCTTCGAGCGGGTCGGCGATCGCTTCCACTTCGTGCGCGTCGGGCACGTGGAGGCGCTCCTCGCGAGCGCGCGCGGCGAGCACGCCGATGCCGAGCGCCAGCTGCACGAGCTGCTCGATGCCGCGATCGAGCACGGCGACCTCGACGGTGAGATCGCGATGCGCTCCGGTCTCGCGCGCGTGGCAGCGGCCCGCGGCGATTCGCGTCTCGCCTTGCTCCGGTTCGACGAGGCGCGAGCGATCGCACGACGAACGGACGACGAGGTGGAGAAGGCGCGGCTCGAGCGCGAAGCGCGCCGCCTCGAGTCTCCGCGGACGCGCTCCGTGCTCGTCGTCACCCGCGACGGACGCTCGCTCACGCTCGACGGACGCACGATCGATCTGAGCCGGCGCGGCCCCGCCCGGCGCCTCGTCGTGGCGCTCGCGGAACATCGGCTCGGCCTCCTCCACCGCGACCGAAAGGGGCTCGACGTCGACGCGATGCTCGCGGCGGGTTGGCCCGGCGAGCGGATGCGCGCCGAGTCCGGCGCCGCGCGCGTCTACATGGCCGTGCGCCGTCTTCGTGAGCTCGGGCTCGAGTCGGTCCTCCGCACGGACGATGGGGGCTACAGCTTCGATTGCAACGTTCGGATCGGCGCTCTCGAGCGCGAACGTTAGGTGGTGTTAGCTGCACATTTCCTGGCGGACAGGCACTTGGAGGAGACCCATGCGCTCCGCCGTTCTCCTCGCCTTCGCCGCCGCCTTCGTCTCCGCCGCGTCCGCCTGTTCGAGCTCCGACGAACCGCCGGCCCGAGCTCCTGATCCCCCGGCCGTCCCCACCGACGACGCCGGCGTCGACGTTGGACCGGCTCCGCTCGAGTGGACGAAGTGCGATCTCCGCAGCGAGGGCGGCGGACCGCCGGCGGAATGCACGACGGCGAAGGTCCCCCTCCGCGCGGGCGAGGACACGGGCGAAGCGATCGACGTCTTCGTGAAGCGGTTCCACCCGAAGGGCGGCAAGTCACTGCGTCAGATGTGGATGCTCCAGGGCGGACCGGGCGGGTCCGCGTACGTGTTCGAGCAGATCGCCGAGGCGATCGCGACGAAGTATCCCGACGTCGACTTCTACCTCCCGGATCATCGAGGCACCGGCAAGTCGAGCCGCATCGGATGCGCCGCCGAGCGCGACGACAGCCGCGCGGGGTTCTTCATCGACGCCCCGGAATGGTCGAGCTGCATCGAGGACGCGAAGACCTCGCTCGGCGAACGCTTCTTCGCGTACACGACGACGAACGCGGCGCACGACATCGGCGTGCTCATCGAGCGCGCGCGCCAGCCGGGGCAGAAGGTGTTCGTCTACGGCGTGTCGTACGGGACGTATCTGGCCAACCGCTATCTCCAGCTCTTTCCGACGCAGGCCGACGGCGTCGTGCTCGACTCGCTCGTGCCGCCCGTGTCGAGCCTCGCGCGCCAGGACCAGGACGGCAACGAGGCGGCGAAGGACTTCTTCGCGGCGTGCGCGAAGGACGCGATCTGCGGCACGAAGCTCGGACCGGATCCGTGGGCGCGCGCCGAGGCGCTCTTCGCCAGCCTGAAGCAAGGGCACTGCTCCGAGATCGCGAAGCCGAGCATCCCGACGTACGTCGCCTTCCGGCGCGCCTTCGGCAACATGCTCATGAGCGCGGAGCTCCGCACGCTCGTTCCCGCCGTCGTCTACCGTGCCGAGCGCTGCTCGCCGAACGACGTCGTGATCCTGAAGCGGTTCATGGACGCGGTCACGCAGGAGCCGCAGGCCGACGAAATGTTCCGCCAGTGGGGCTGGGTGCTCGGCAATCACATCGCCTTCTCGGAGCTCTGGGAGGACCCGTCGCCCGCGGTCGCCGAGCTCGACGCGATCCGCGAAGGCGCGGTCGCTTCGCGCGACATCACGCTGGAGATGGGGCCGCTCGCCGCCACGTGGCCGCGTTACGCGAAGGACGCGTACATGGGCCAGTGGCCGGAGACGACGACGCCGATCCTCGTGCTGCACGGCGGCCTCGATCCCGCGACCCTCCTCCGCAAGGCGCGCACGGGCAAGGATCGCTACACCAGGCCGGGACAGCACTGGATTGAGGTGCCGACCGCCACGCATACGGTGATCGCCTCGTCGACGACCAGCGAGAAACGGTCGTGCGGCACGATGATGATGATGAGCTTCTTCGAGAACCCGGCGGCCCCCGACACGAGCTGCCTCGCGAAGGTCCTCCCGCTCGACTTCGCGAGCGCTTCGGCAACGGGCGCGCAGGTCTTCGGGACCTCCGAGCTGTGGGAGTGAGGCGGTCGACGGGCGTTCACACCCCGATCGCGAACGACCCTTCACGCGCCGAGAAAAAAGCGATCGCCGCGTGAATCACGCTGCGCGAGGCCTCGTCGATTGCGCTCGCTGACGAAGCACACGGAGGTCTCTCATGCGCACTTCGCTTCTTACGATCGCATTCCTCTCCACGTTCACCGCCCTCGCCTGCAGCGTCGAGTCGACGTCGACCGGCGAGCCTACGAGCGGCGCCCCCGCGAGCACCACGCCGCCCTCGCCGTCGACGCCCGGGACGCAGCCTCCGGCCCCGAAGCCGCCCGCGTCCGAGGCGCCGGTCGAGACCGAGTGGACCAAGGCGGTCGTGCCCGCATCGGCGCGCGTCACGGACGTCTCGTCGTCGGGGGCGAGCGACGCCTGGGCGATCGGCTCCGATCGCACGACGTCGAACAAGGGCGTCGTGCTGCGGTTCGACGGCTCGTCGTGGACGGAGGTGACGATGCCGAAGCCGCTCTCGAAGATCGATGCGATCTACACGGGTGGCAAGGACGCGGTGTACGTCGTGTCCTCTTACGCGGGCGCGGTGCATCGCTTCGACGGCACGAGCTGGAAGACCTACGACTCGTTCGGCGTCACGAACGCGTATTCGATCTTCGGCATCGCCAAGGACCAGGTCTGGCTCGGCACGCAGTGGAACTTCTACACCACGCCGCTGCATCGCTTCGACGGCTCGTCCTGGACCGACGAGCCCCTCGAGGGCCGCAGCGGCGTCTTTTCGATCTGGGCGAGCTCACCGCAGGACGTCTGGGCGGTGCGCGACGAGCTCGAGCACTTCGACGGGTCGAGCTGGTCGACGGCGAGCCCGAGCGGAGGCGACGTCACCGCGATCGGAGGAAGCGGCAAGAAGGACGCCTGGGCCGTCGGCAAGGACGGCTTCATCGCCCACTGGGACGGCGCGGCATGGACGACCGCATCGAGCGGGACCCTCGAGGACCTCGTCACCGTCTGGGCGAGCGGCCCGAACGACGCGTGGGCCGGCGGTCCGAAGGCGCTGCTCCACTGGGACGGCAAGGCATGGACGGCCGCGAAGACGAACGGGGCACCGGCCGGCGCCGAGCACATCCGCGGGACGGGGCAGGCGGACGCGTGGGCGACGTTCGGCGGGGAGCTCTACCGCCTCGCGGCCAAGAAGAAGTGAGCTCGTCCCGTCGTCGAAGGTCAGGGTACTGCGGTTGCACCCTCCGCGCGCTCGCAAGGAGGTCTCGAAGATGGCAACGCTCTCGACGACGGCATGGGTGCTCCACGATCTCGGTCTCGCCGCCGGATTCGGCGGCAACTTGTTCGGACAGCTGGCGCTGAACCCCGCGGTGCGCGCGGTCGAGTCGAAGCGCGAGCGAGGCAGAGTCACCCACGTGGCGTGGTCACGCTACAAGGGCGTGAACGCCGCCTCGCTCCTCGCGTTCGCGAGCACGTGGGGCATCGGCCGCCTGTTCCTCAGCGGACGCGAGGTCGGTCGCGCGTCGCGCAACCTCACGCTCGTGAAGGACGCGCTCGTCGGCGGCGCGTTCGTCGCGGGCGTCGGCTCGATGATCGCGGGCACCGTCCTCGATCGCGAGCGGCAGCGCGCGGGTGAGGCGCCGATCGAGAGCGGCAGCGAGCCGGCGCCCGAGACGCCCTCGCGCGTCGCCGGGCTGATCCGGCTGACGAGCGCCTTCGGCATCGCGAGCATCGTCCTCCAGGCGGCGGCGCTCGCGACGACGACGGTGCTCGCGATGAAGGCCGGCAAGTCGGCGAAGTGGAAGCTCGTCGCGAAGAAGCTCCTGCCCTAACCTCTCGCCGCATGGGCGCGCGGACGCGGAGGATCATGACGATGCTGGCGATCGGGCTCGCCGGCTCGTACGTGGCCCTCTGCGTCGCCGCGAGGCTCTGGTACCCGCGCGTGCTCTTCCCCGCGCCGCGGGTCGACGCGGTCCCGCCGGAGCTCGCGTCCCGCATGGTGGAGCTCCCGCAAGAAGACGGCGGCGGTCCGACGCGCGCGCTCTGGTTCCCGCCGCCGCCCGGTGCGCGCACCGTCGTCCTCTTCCACGGCAACGGCGAGACGATCTTCGACGGCGTCGTGCTCGCCGAGGTGCTCGCGAGCCACGGGCTGGGCGCGATGCTCGTCGAGTACCGCGGCTACGGCATCACCTACGGGCCGCCTCCGAGCGAGACGTCGCTCTACGCCGACGGCGAGGCGGCGATGAAGCACCTCGCGAAGCTCGGCATCGCGAACGACCGCATCGCGGTATGGGGCACCTCGCTCGGGACGGCGATCGCCTCCGAGATGGCGCGCCGCGGCCACGGCGTCCGGCTCGTGCTCGTCTCGCCGTTCACGTCCGCGATCGACATGGGCCGGCGCATCGCGCCGCTTTTGCCCGCGACCCTCGTGATGGCGCATCGGCTCGACACGCAGGGCCGCGCGAAGGACATCGCGCAGCCGACGCTCGTCGCGCACGGCGATGCCGACGAGATCATCCCGTTCGACATGGGTGAGGCCGTCGCCCGCGCGCTGCCGAGCGCCCGCTTCCTCCCGGTCCCGGGCGCGCATCACAACGACGTGCTGCGGCCGGAGGTGCTCGATGCGATCACGCGCCACCTGGGCGGGGAGTGACGGCGCAAAATCCTTCCGCGATCCGCTCGCGCGGGCGTCGAGCCGCGATACATTGCGCGACCATGGCGAACGCGCGCATCGCACCCGAGCACGATCGCACCGCGGCGGGCAACGAGCTCGTCATCGAGGGCCAGAAGAAGGCCCTCGAGCTCGCCGTCCACGGCGCCCCCCTCTCGCGCGTCCTCGACGTGATCGTCCACACGGTCGAGTCCCAGTCGTCGAACGGCGTCCTCGGCTCGATCCTCCTCCTGTCGGAGGACGGCAAGCGCCTCCTCCACGGCGCCGCGCCGAGCCTGCCGGCGGAGTACAGCGCCGCGATCGACGGCATCGTCGTCGGGCCCGGGGTCGGCTCCTGCGGGACGGCGGCGTTCACCGCGAAGACCGTGGTGGTCACCGACATCCAGACCGATCCGCTGTGGAGGAGCTTCAAGGACCTCGCCGGCAAGCACGGCCTACGCGCGTGCTGGTCGACGCCGATCTTCTCGTCGGATCACGAGGTGCTCGGAACGTTCGCGCTCTATCACCGGATCGTCACGATGCCCACGCCGCGCGATCGCGAGATCGTCGAGCTGCTCGCGCACACCGCGGGGCTCGTGCTCGAGCGCGATCGCAACGCACGCCGTCTGCGCGAGGCTCACGCACAGGAGATCGCGCGCCTCGGCGCGATGTTCGAGCACGCGCCGGCGGGCATCGCGGTGCTGCGCGGCGCCGATCACACGTTCGACGTGGCGAACGCCAAGTACCTCGAGCTCGTCGGAGGGCGCGCCGTGCGCGGCAAGCCTCTTCGCGAAGCGCTCCCGGAGATCGAGGGACAGGGGCTCGTCGAGATCCTCGACGAGGTCCGCCGCACGGGCAAGCCGTTCATCGGAAACTCGCAGCGCGTGATGCTCGCGCGCGGCTCCAGCGGCGCGCTCGAGGAGGCGTTCTTCGACTTCGTCTACCAGCCCATCCCCAGTCCGGGCGGCGGGACGGACGGCATCCTCGTCGTCGCGTTCGAGGTGACGGTGCTCGTGCAGGCGCGCGCACGCGCGGAGACGAGCGAGAACGCGCTGAAGACGTTCGTCGACAACCTCCCCGAGCTCGCGTGGACCGCGCGTCCCGACGGGCACATCGATTACTACAACCGCCGCTGGTACGAATACACGGGCACGACGTTCGAGGAGATGCAGGGCTGGGGATGGGAGAAGGTCCACGACCCGGCGCTCTTGCCGAAGGTGGTCGAGCGCTGGAAGCACTCGCTCGCATCCGGCGAGCCCTTCGAGATGGAGTTCACGCTGCGCGGCGCGGACGGCATCGCGCGCTGGTTCCTCACGCGCATCGTCCCGTCGCGCGACGCGTCGGGCACCATCGTCCGCTGGTTCGGTACGAACACGGACATCGACGACATCAAGACGAGCCAGGCCCTGACGGCGGCGATGACCGCGCAGAGCCGCGAGACGCAGCAGGCGCTGCTCGAGATGCGGACGGCGAAGGAGCGCGCGGAGGCGCGCGTCGCCGAGCTCGAGGCCGCGCTGGCGCGCCGGAACTAGGAGCGATGGCCGCGAAGGACACCTCCGCGTCCGAGCTGCACGGGCTCGCGTTCACCAAGATGGCGAACGTGCTCGGCGAGGAGCGCGCGCGCATCCTGCTCGAGCGCCATCTCGCCGAGCTCGGGATCGAGCTGCGCACGCCGCAGGATCTGCTGCGCCTCTCGGAATCGCTCACCCAGATGGGCGGCATCGAGGCGGCGGTGGGCGCGATGCTCGGGGTCGCCGCGGTGCTGCGGGGCGCCGGCAAGTCGTCCTGAGCATCACCCGCGAGCGCTCGAGCCCGACGCGCCCTGCGTGAGCACGACGCGGTGCTTGCCGCTCACGAGCCGGTGCTCGCCCGAGCCCGACTCCGCGCTCGATGCGGACGCCTCGCTCCGCCCGAGGAGGAGGCGCAGGGCGTTCTCGATCGAACCCGGGCGAGTGCCGGTCGGCCGGAGCTGTCCGCCTTGCGCCACCATCAGCCGGAGGATGCGCGCGTCGAGCGCGAGCGCCGTGCGGCCCGCGAGCACGAGATCCGCGAGGCGTTCGAGCTCGCCTTCGTCGAGGCGGTGCTCGCCGAGCGCGACGAGCGCGCCGTGCGCGACCTTGTGCTCGGCGTCCGCGAGCATGTCGAGGAGCGCCGCCCGCGCCGCGGGCGCGTCGATCTTGCGGAGCGCGAGCGCCGCTGCCGTGCGCACGCCCGGGTCGGCGTCGTGCACGTGGCGGAGCACGGTGGACACGTCGCTCGGGATGCCCGCGTTCCCGAGCGCGGTCAGGATCGCGGCCTTCTCGCGCGGCGCCCCCGCGTGCAGCAGGTCCTGGCGGAGGACGTCCGTCGCGCGTGCGGCGGCGTCGTGATCGCCCGCCCTCCACGCCTGTCCCGCCGCGGCCCCGAGGGCGTAGGCGCACGCGGCGCGGATCTCGGGCGGCTCGTTGCGGCTCTCCGCGAGGACGCTCATGAGGAAGCGCAGCGTGGGTCCGTCGGGATGCTCGACGAAGCCGAGGCGCTGCACGAACGTGGCGAACATCCGGCTGTCGCGCCGTGCGATCGCGAGCGCGAGGAGCCGCCGCATCACCGCCTGCGCCTCGAACGTCCCCGCGCCCGCGAGGAGATCGAGCACGAGCACGCGGCGCTCCTCGTCGATCGACGCGTCCTCGAACACGCCGCCGAGCTGCTCGCATTCCTTCGCGTCGAGCCGCAGGATGGCGAACGCGGCGTTCCGCCAGACGTCCGACGGACGCGCGCCGCGCGGGAGCGCCCGGACGGTCTGCGCGACGGAGCCCTGCTGGACGTGACGAGGGAGGGGCGGCGGAACGGAGGGGCGCATGCGGGTCGGCCTCGGTGAAGCGCGGAGAAGATGGCGCATCGACACCGCACGCGCGAGTCACCCGAGAGGCGTCACCCGATCGGGTGACGGAACGTCAGCGCGACTTCGCGAGGCGCGCCGCGGCCTGCACCAGGCCGACGAGCTCCTGGCGCTCGGGGCGCTGGCCGGCGGCGCCGCGCGCGATCTCCTCGATCTGCGCGAGCTTCCA
>JBDHVD010000312.1:0-10698 GCA_039809525.1 Labilithrix sp.
AGCACGAGCGCGAGCTCGGTGTACGTGTCGATCGCCTGCGGGCGCAGCTGCGGGACCAGCGTGGCGAGCGAGACCGCGAGGACGAAGCCCACGCCGGCGAACACGAGCCGCGAGGGGAGCGCGTAGATGGCGAGCACGTCGCCCGGCTCGGCGCCGGAGCCCACCGCGAGGGAGCGCAACGCCGGACGCACACGGCGCATCATCACGAGCGTCGCGGCCGCCGAGAACGCGGCCGCGAGCACGCCGATGCCGACGACGACGGTGAGCGACGCCGACGCGACCGCCGGCTCGAGGAGCAGCACGCGCGGCGCGAACGCGGCGGTGAGCAGGAGCGTGACCGCGTGCACCGCGATCTGCAGCACGACGAGCCGGACCCCGAGGCGCGCGGCGGCGGCGTTCACGTGCCCACCTTCTTCGGCGGCGCCTTCTTGATCGACGGAGGCGCCTCGATGTTTCCGATGGGGAAGCGCACCTTGAACGTCGAGCCGCGGCCGAGCTCGCTCTCGACCTGGATCGATCCGTGGTGGAGGAGCACGAGCCGGCGCGCGATCGCGAGACCGAGGCCGGTGCCGCGCCGGCGCGGACGCTCGCTGCGCGCCTGCTTGTACTCCTCGAAGATCATCGCCCGCTCCTGCGGGGAGATGCCGGGACCGGTGTCGCTCACGCTCACCGAGACGGCATGCGGGCCCTCGCGCGCGACGCGCACGACGACCTCGCCGCGCTGCGTGAACTTGATCGCGTTGTTCACCAGGTTGCCGAGGACCTGACGGACGCGGCGGTTGTCGAGGCGCGCGATCACCGGCTCGCCCTCGACGCGCACGACGAGCGGCTTGTCGCCGACCAGGCCGCGGGCCTCGCGCACGACCTCGTTCGCGCTCGCGAGGACGTCGACGCGCCCGCGCGTGAGCCGCAGCTGACCGCTCTCGAGCGCCGACAGCTCGAGGATGTCGTTGATCAGCGCGAGCAGGTGCGCGCCCGATCCGCGGATCTGCTCGACCTCCTCGCGCGCCGACGGCGAGAGCGGTCCGTCGACCTCCTCCATCAGGATGTCGGCGAAGCCGAGGATCGCGTTGAGCGGGCTCCGCAGCTCGTGGCTCACCGCGGCGAGGAACGCCGCGCGCTCGCGGTCGGCGGCGCTCGCGCGCGACAGGTCCTCGCGGTACTGGCGCTCGGCCTTGCCGAAGCGGCTCACCAGCTTGTTGAACGCCGCGGTGAGCACGCCCACCTCGTCCATCGTGCGCACCGGAATCAGCTCGCCCGTCGGCTCGGTGCGCACCTGCGCCATGCCGCGCACGCGATGGGTGACGAAGTCGACGTCGCGCACGACGTCGCGCGACACCGCGTAGGCGACGGCCGCGGCGACGCCGAGGAGGAGCACGACGAGCGCGACGAGCGCGCTCACCAGCGCGGGCGCGCCTTGCGCGGCGCGTGGCTCCGCGACCAGGACGACGAGCTTCTCGTTCGGCGCGAACGCCCGCACCGCGTAGCGCGCGCGTCCGAGACGCATCTCGGCGACGCCGTGCTCGGTGGCGACCATCTTCGCCAGCGCGCCGGTGTCGGGCGCACCGAGCGTCACGTCGTGCACGATGCGAAGGCCTTGCGCAGGGTCCTGCGCAACGACGAGGAGCTCGGCGGCGCTCCGTCGAGCCGCGAGCTGTGTCGCCTCGAGACGACGCTCGGGCGGGAGCGCCGCGAGCCGCGCGCCGACCGTGGCCGCGAGGAGATCGGCGCGCGATCCGGCGTGATCGTCGCCGGCACGCGCGAGGTGATCGAGACCGACGAGGCCGATGCCGATCGCCACCGCGAGACCGACGAGCACGACGACGAGCGGCGCGAGGGGAACGAACGGCCATCCCGCCCCACCCGATTTGGGAAGGTTCGGAGGAGGCGGAATGGATGGAGGCGGTGGCGCGCTCATGCCGTGCGAGGCCCCGTTGCCGGACCCGCTCGTCGAAGCCGATGTCGAAACGCCTTGCACCGAACCCACATCGTACCTGACGCGGCGTGTCGGTCGATTTTCGAGATCGACCCTTGTCGCGAGAGGAAAGGAGGTTCAAAAGTGGCCGCTGATTCCATGGGGCTGTTCCGTCGTACTCGCGCATCGAAGAACGCTGCGGCCGTCGCCGAAACGACGACTGCGGCACCCACGCCCGTTCCGAGCGCGCCCGGCAACGAACCTCCGACGGAATGGCTGGACGGGCACGACAGCGACGTCTTCGTCTGCAAGCGTGACGAGCCCACGCCCGCCCCGCAGCCCGCGGTCGATCCCGCGGTCACCCTCTTCGTGAGCGGCTGGTACAACGTCGAGCCGGGCGAGCTCTCGTGGCCGTTTCCCAGCATGCGCGCGGCGCTCGATGCGGTCCGGAAGATGCGCAACGCCATCGAGTGGTCGATCGCGCTCGGCGACGGCTACGAGTCGCTCGAGGACGCCCGCGCTCGCGGGATGATCGTCATCGAGCAGAAGAGCTGAGCAGCGATCCGATCGGCACGATCGCGTTCGGGTCCTCGGGGACGTCGACGCGCGTGAACGACATGTCGAGCTCGAGGCGGTAGCTCCCCTCGAAGGCCTGCTCCTGCTCGCCGAACCACTCGTCCGGACCGAGCATCGAGAACCAGAGCTCGCCGCCCTCACGCCGGTAGAGGTGGTAGACGCCGCCGGGCTTCTTCTCGAAGCGGCAGACCGCACGATGGAGCTCGGCGTCGCGGCGCGCACGCTCGAGCAACGTGCGCGCCTGCTCCTGGAGCTTCTGGATCTGCTCGGCGATGACCGCGAGCTTCCCGCCGGTCATCGTCGCGAGCGTCTCGTCGGCCTTCTGGATCTGCGCGGCGACGTCGACGAGGTCGTACGAAGGCGCGAGGCGCGACAGCCCATAAGGGGCGGCGTGAGCCGGCCCCTGCCACCGCGCCTCGGGCTGCTTCGCGTCGTCGTCGCTCACGCGCCGTCGATCACACCTTCTCGAGGATCACGGCGAGGCCCTGGCCGCCGCCGATGCACGCGCTGCCGACCGCGTAGCGACCGCCGCGACGGGCGAGCTCGTACACGAGGTGCGTCGTGATGCGGGCGCCGCTCGCGCCGAGCGGGTGGCCGAGGGCGATCGCGCCGCCGTTCACGTTCGTCTTGTCGCGCGGGAGGCCGAGCTCCTTCTCGACCGCGAGGTACTGCGGAGCGAAGGCCTCGTTGACCTCGAAGAGGTCGACGTCCTTCTGCTCGAGCCCCGCGCGCGAGAGCGCGTTCTTGATCGCGGGGGCCGGGCCGATGCCCATGATCGACGGGTCGACGCCGGCGACGCCCCACTGCACGAGGCGCGCGAGGGGCTTCAAGCCCTTCGCCTTCGCGTAGTCCTCGGTCGCGAGCACGAGGCACGCGGCGCCGTCGCAGATGCCCGACGCGTTGCCCGCGGTGACCACGCCGTCCTTCTTGAAGACCGGCGGGAGCTTCGCGAGGATCTCCATCGTCGTCTGCGGGCGCGGGTGCTCGTCGACGGCGAACTGCACGGTCGCCTTCTTCTGCTGGATCTCGATCGGCGCGATCTCGTCCTTGAAGTAGCCCTTCTCGTTCGCCGCCGCCCAGCGCTGCTGGCTCGTGAGCGCATACGCGTCGACGTCCGCGCGCGAGAGGCCGTACTTCGTCGCGAGGTTCTCCGCGGTCACCGCCATCGGCGTGTTCACGTAGCTGTCGGTGAGCGCGCTCCAGAGCGAGTCCTCGACCTGCGGGGCCTTGCCGAACGGCCAGCCCTCGCGACCGCCGCGGAGGACGTGCGGAGCCTGCGACATGTTCTCGGTGCCGCCGGTGAGGACGACGTCCGCCTCGCCGAGGAGGAGCTGCTCGGCGCCGTTGATCACCGCCTGGAAGCCCGAGCCGCAGAGGCGATTGACCGTGAGCGCAGGCGTGGTGATCGGCAGCCCGGCCTTCAGGCCGATGTGGCGCGCGCAGTAGATCGCGTCGGGGCTCGTCTGCATGACGTTGCCGATGATCACGTGACCGATGGCCTCGGCCGCGACCCCGGACTGCGCGATCGCGGCCTTGGCCGCGTGAACCGCGAGGTCGTTCGCGCTCACGCCCTTGAGCGTGCCGGACATGGTTCCGAATGCGGTGCGCTTCGCGCCCAGGATCACGATCGACTTTTGGAGCTTCGCCATGCGCCTTTCTTAGGCGTTTTGCGCCCGACGCGCCACCCGTTACGCTTCAGCCATGGACGCGCCGCTCTGCCGCCGATGCGGCGGGCTGTTCACGAACCCAGCCGCCACGCAGTGCCGGTTCTGTGGGACGCACGTGATGCCGGCGCCGGCGATGCCGATGTCTCCGTACCGCCCGGCAGCTCCCTATCCGCCGTACGCGTATGCGCAGGCGGTCCGCGCCGGAGGTCGGACGTCCTTCTTCTGGCTGCGCATCGCGGTCATCGCGATCGCGATCGTGATGTCGGTCGTCGGCGCGTGCGTGAGCGCGTTCGCCGGCGGCTGACTACTCGGCGAACGTCGCCCACGCGCCGCCGACGACGGCCTCGTTCCGCTCCTTCACGCTCACCGAGAGCGCGACCTTCCCCGGCGCGACCTTCCAGCCCTCGGTGACGAGCGTGTCGCCCGGCCACACCGGCTTGCTGAACTTCGCCTCGAAGCCCGTGAGCTTCGTCGCGTCGCCGCCGCATGCGCCCTTGGCCGCGTGACGGACCATGTACCCGAACGTGCAGAGGCCGTGGAGGATCGGGCCCTGGGTGAAGCCGACCTTCGCCGCGAACTCCGGATCGGCGTGGAGCGGGTTCCAGTCGCCCGAGAGGCGATAGAGGAGCGCCTGCTCCGGCGTCGTCGCCTCCTCGATGCGGAAGTCGGCCGGCTGGCCCTTCGGGATCTCGGCGACCTTCTCCTCGCGCGGCGGCGTCGTCCCGCCGAAGCCGCCCTCGCCGCGGAAGATGATCTGCGAGGTGTTCTCGAACAGGAGCTTGCCGCCCTCGTCCTTCGTCTCCATGTCGACGACGACGATGGCGAACTTGCGGAGGTCGTAGATGCCGCGGATCTTCGCGGTGGTCGAGACCGTGCCGGCCGCCGGGATCGGCGCGTGGATGCGCACGCGCTGCGAGCCGTGCACCACCATCGCGAGGTCGCCGCCGGTCTTCGCGACCGCCTGGAACATCGGCTCGAACATCGGCACGACGGCGAAGCTCGGGATCACCTTCGGCCCGCGACCCTCGTAGAGGTAGTCGAGCTCGTCCTTCTTCGCGCCGATGCCGAGCGCGTAGAGGACCGTGTCCTTCCACGTGTACGTGTGCTTCGAGGGAGCCGACACCTTGTCCACGAGCGAGAGATCGAGTGCCATCGCGCCTTGCGATTCCCACGGCCCCGCAGGCGTGTCAATCTCGCGCCGTGGACGTGCGGGACGTGGAAGCGGTGGGCCTCGCATGGGCGCGCGTCGCGCCGACGATCGCGCTCGTCCCCGCGTTCGGTCTCAAGGCGCTGCCCGCGTCCGCGCGCGGGATCCTCGGCATCGCGCTCGCCGCGGCGATCTGGCCGGCGCTCGTCCCCGTGGCGCAGGAGCGCGTCGCGACGCCGTGGGTCCTCCTCGCGCTCGAGCAGATCGTCCTCGGCCTCCCCGTCGCGCTCGCCGCGGCGATCCCGCTGTGGGCCGCGACGATGGCGGGCGGGGTGGTCGATGCGCTGCGCGGCGCGCAGGAGGGCTCCGGCCTCGCCGTCGTGGAGGGCCGCGCGTCGAGCTTCGGCGTCCTCCTCTCGCTCCTCGCGAGCATCGTCTTCCTGTCGACCGGCGGTCCGGCGCGCGTGACCGCGGCGCTGGCGACCGCCTCGCTCGAGGCGCATCCGCTGCTCGCCGCGTCGAACGCGCTCGTCGCCGGCATCGGCCTCGCGGTCGCGATCGGCGGGCCGCTCCTCGCCGCGGCCGTCGTCCTCGAGCTGGCGTTCGCCTTCATCGCCCGCGCCGCGTCGCCCGCGCAGGTGCACGCGCTGCTCGCGCCGCTGCGCGCGCTCGGCCTGCTCGCGATCGCCGCCGTGGTGCTCGAGCGGATCGCGCAGCTCCTCGCGATCGCCGTGCGCGCCGCCCCGCCGGCCTGATCAGAGCGGCAGGCGGTAGCCGATGGTCAGCCCCAGCTCGAGCGCGAGCACGTGGCCTTGCAAGGTCGAGCAGTCGCCGATCGCCGAGCAGCGCGCGCGCTGCGGGAGGATCCAGTCGAAGCCGCGGAGCACGGCGCCCGCGATCCAGTTCTCCGAGAGGTAGTAGCTGCCGCCGCCCTGGATGCCGAGCGCGAGCCCCTCGGTGCGGATCGTGACCTCCGGGTTGCCGAGGATCGAGGGCACCTGGTCGCCGGAGTCGGTGACGAAGCGGTCGGCGATGACCACCGCACCCACCGTCGGACCGACCCACGCCTCGACGAACTTGTAGCGCACCGGGACGTAGCGGCCTTCGGCGCCGAGATAGAGGTAGCTCCGCGAGTGGGTGCGCGGGAGGTTGCGATCGCCGCCGTACTGATCGTCGGACGTCGGAGCGGGGGCGAACGCGCCCGTCGCGCCGATCTCGAACATGTCGTTCCAGCGGTAGAGGACGTGGATGCCGAGGTTCAACGTCGCGTCGCCGCGCCCGACGCGGCCGAGGAACGGCGTGTCGCCGCCGCGCTGGCTCGCGGAGATGGGCGCGGTGGGCAGCGCGACGATGCCCGCCTCGATCTCCGCGACGGTGTGCGGCCGATCGACGATGCGCGCGAGGGCATCGGCGGCGGCCTCGGCCTCGGGCTTCGCCGCCGGGCGCTGCTCGGGGACCGCGGGAGCGACCGCGAGGAGCGACGACAGGAACATGCATCCTGCATGGATCGAGGTCACATCCACTTGACGCTCCCGGTGGTGGTCGGGGTCGGCGGGGGCTGCGTCGGCGTGGGCGGAGGACCGGGCGGCGCGCTCTCGCCCGCGGCGACGGTGCGCTTCGCGCTGAGCGCCTTCGTGTCCGCCTGGACGGAGAACGTGACGTCGAACTTCCCCGACTCGAGGAACGCGTAGGAGGCCTTGAACACGCCGGGCTCCGGGCTCTGCGCCGGGACGCGCACGCCGCCGGGGACGCCCGGGCCGACGATGGTGAAGCCGGCGGCGTCGAAGCCGCCCTTCGGCGGATGCGGCGGGAGCACGCGCGCGGTGAGCTCGACGTTCTGGCCGAGCCGCGGCGTGGCGTTCGACACGTCGAGCACCGCCTTGTACGCGGTCGCGGACGCGCCCGAAGGCGGCGGAGGCGGCGGGGTCGCCGACGACGCCTTCACGTTCGTCGCCGGCGGCGTCGTGCCCGCCGGCTTCGTGTTCAAGGGCGGCGCCGCCGGCGCGGTGAACGCGGCGAGCTCGGCCTCGTACTGCTCGGCGAGGCGCTTCGACGATGCGTCGTTCGGATCGAGCTCGTGGGCGAGCTTCGCGAGCCGGAGCGCCTCGGCCACGTCGCCGGCGGCACGCTGCGCGAGCGCCTGGTTCGTGAGCTCGTTCGACGCGCGGATGCGGATGTCGACGAGGCGGCGCTCGTTCGGCCAGCGCTTCAGCCCCTCGTCGGTGATGTCCTTGACGTTGTCGCCGGCCGGCTCGTGGAAGCGGTTCTTGAACATCGCGTCGGTCGCGCGTGCGACGTAGCGATCCTGATCGGCGCCGTCGCCCCCGAGACGTCCCATCTTCCACGCCCAGCCCGCGGCGAGGAGCGCGCCGAGGACGAAGCACAGGACGACGAGCAGCACGCCTCGCGAGCGGCGCGGCTCGGCGGGGACGGGCGTGGGCGGCAGCGGCGGATGGCTCGGCGCGGACGCTTCGCGCGTCACCTCCGGGATCGGCGGGGTGTAGTGCGTGCGCGCCGCGCTCTCCGCATCGCCCGGGATCGTGCGCGGCACCGCCGTCGTGATCGGCGGCGGCGTGGCGATCGCGGCGGCGACCGCCGGCTCCACGCTCGCGTCGTCCATCGTCTCGTCGACGGTGCGCGGCCGCGACTTCGCGGGCGCCGGAACCGGTCCCACGGCGGGGAACACGGGCTCGCTCGCCTCGGCGAGGCGCGCCTGGAAGTCGGCCGGCGGCTCCCATTTCGCCGTGGCGCCCATCGGCCCCCTCGGCGACGCATGACCGTTGTGACCGTTGCCGTTGGCCTGCGGAGCCGCGGGGGTCATGCGCTCGATCAGCTCGGGCGTGAGCTCGTGCTGCTTCGTGCGCTCCATCGGCGGCAGCTGGATCGCGCTCGGCTGTCGCCGGATCAGCGGGCGCGAGAAGTCGTCGGGCGACAGCCCGGCCGCCTTCGCCGCGTCGAAGATCGCCTGGCCGAGCGCGCGCCCGTCGGGCTCGCGGCGCTTCGGATCCTTCGCCAGGTTCGCCATCACGACGTCGGCGATCGGGTCGGGCACGTACTGCGCGCGCGACAGCGATTTGAGCGCCGGCGCGGGATCGTGGATCTGCTGCACGAGCAGGCCGACCGCCTGATCGCCCTCGAACGGCGTGCGCCCGGAGAGCATCTGGAACAGGAGCGTCGCGATCGAGTAGACGTCGCTCGCCGGACCGACCGCGTTCCCCTGCGCCCCCTCGGGCGAGATGTACCGCGCGGTGCCGAAGATGAGGCCCGCGGCGGTGGCGACCGACTGCTCGCCCCAGTTGATGCGCGCGATGCCGAAGTCGAGCACCTTCACGAAGTCGGCGTCCGGCCCGCGCTTCACCAGCATCACGTTCTCGGGCTTGAGATCGCGGTGCACGATGCCCTGCGCGTGCGCCTCGCCGGCGGCTTCGCAGAGCTGGAGGACGATGTGGAGCGCGCGCGGCAGCGGCAGCGCGCCTCCGGCGGCGGCGAGCGCGCTCTGGAGCGACAGCCCGTCGAGGTACTCCATCACCATGTAGAGCGCGCGGTCGGGGAGCTGCCCGGCGAGGAGCACCTGCACGACGTTCGGGTGCTGGAGGCGCGACGCGACCTTCGCCTCGCGCGTGAAGCGGGAGACGAGCTGCGCGTTCGCGGAGAGCTCGCGGTGGAGGATCTTCACCGCGACGTCCCGATCGATGCCGCGCTGGAAGGCGCGGTACACGCGCCCCATCGCGCCGATGCCGACGAGCTGGCGGATCTCGATGTGCCCGGAGATCTCCTGACCGAGATACGGATCGGCGACGTCGCGGTCGGCCGACGTCCCGCTCTGGAGCGGGGTGCCGTCGCTCGGGCAGAAGAGGGCGTCCGCCGGGTACCGCGTCCCACACGCGGTGCACACCTTCGACGGCACGGCCGCGGCCTCGTTCACGAGCTCATGGTAGCCCATCGTGGCCCGGCGCGCGCCACGGCCCCGGTTTTTCCGCACGCGGCCGGCCGACGCGCGGCGGAAGCTCTTCAGGGGCGCGCGAGTCGCGCGCAAGTCGAGCCCGAGTCAAGCCCGAATCGAGGAACGAGCGCGGCGGGCGCTCGCGCTCTGCGGCGCGGTGACCGGCGCTGCCTCTTGATGCCCGGGTGCCACTCCTCTAATCCTCCCGCGGTGGTGCCCGAAGTACAGGTCGAGGAAACGTCCGCCGTCGACGCCCCGAAGGGTGCCGCCTATTCGGTCAGCCTGCCCGCGTTCGAGGGCCCGCTCGATCTGCTCCTGCATCTCTGCCAGAAGCACGAGCTGAACATCCTCGACATCCCGATCGGCTTCGTCACCGAGAAGTACCTCGAGTACCTCGCCGTGATGCAGCTGCTCGATCTCGACATCGCGAGCGAGTACCTCGTGATGGCGGCGACGCTCGCGCACATCAAGTCGAAGATGCTCCTGCCCGCGCCGCCGCCGGGCCAGGAGGACGACATCGCCGAGGAGGAGCAGGACCCGCGCGAATCCCTCATCCGGCGCCTGCTCGAGTACCAGAAGTACAAGCAGGCGGCCGCCGACCTCCAGGACCGCGGCGTCGCGGGGCGCGACGTGTTCGGACGCGGCATGCCGCTCGAGGTCGCCGTGCAGACCGGGCTCCCGCCGCTCGCGCAGGTGCCGCTGTTCTCGCTCGTCGAGGCGTTCCAGTCGGTCCTCTCGAAGAGCCAGGTCAAGCTGTCGCACGACATCGTGCACGAGCGCATCACGCTCACCGACCGCATCAACGAGCTCGTCGACATCCTGCGCGAGAAGAAGCGCGTCGTGTTCGAGGAGCTGTTCGACGGGCTCGCGTCGCGCTTCGATCTCGTCATCACGTTCCTCGCCATCCTCGAGATGACGAAGCTCCGCATGACGAGGCTCCACCAGGCCGATCCGCTGGCGCCGATCTACGTCGAGTTCTGCGCGCAGGTGGAGGAGACGTCGGAGACGACGGAGGGCTTCGACGGCACCGCGGCGGCCACCGTGCCGCCGTCCGAGCCTCTCGCCGATGCCGAGGCCGACGCCGAGGCGGTCGCCGAGCTCGAAGCCGAGCTGGCGCGCGGCGACTCGGATACGATCCCGCCTTCCGCCCCACCGTCCGAGCCGCCCGCCGAGGCGCATCCGCTCGAGACCATCCCCAGCCCGCCGCTGAGCGAAGAGTCCGAGGATCCCACGTGACGAAACGGAAGAAGCCCGCAAAAGCGTCGGGCTCGCCCGAGCTGCAGGAGACGCTCGCCTCCGACGTCGAGGGCGTCGAGAGCGTCACCACGCGCGCGGCCGTGCCCGCGGAGGTGCTCGACCAGGCGATGCGCGCCGAGGCGCCGACGATGAACGACGCCGACGAGGTCGCCTCCGCACCGGAGAGCGACGTCGTGTCCGAGGTCGTCGAGGA
>JBDHVD010000313.1:0-10670 GCA_039809525.1 Labilithrix sp.
GCCGGACGAGCAGCGCGCGCTCGAGGCTCGGCTCGCCAAGCGCGCCGCGCGCTACGCATACTTCAAGGCATGAGGATTGCTGTCGCTCTCGTTCTCCTCGCCGGATGCGCCGCGGCCGCGTCGTGCAACCCGGTCGAGGTCGCGCCGATCCTCGACGACGCAGGCGCGGCCCCCGCGGACGCATCCCCCGACGGGTCGTCGGATGCGCCTTCCGATGCGCCTTCCGATGCGCCTTCCGATGCGCCTTCCGATGCGCCTTCCGATGCGCCGACCGCGACGGAGGACGCCGCGGACGCGGCCGACGCAACCTGACGCCGCCACGCCGCCCGGCAGTGACCGGCAGCGCTCGCCGGCGCTCACCGGCGCTCGCCGGCGCTCACCGGCGCTCGCCGGCGCTCACCGGCATCGGCGGGGGGGGGAAGGGCGCGCGGCCCCGCTGGCTTCAGCGGTGAAACGTAAAGGTCGGTTTTATGTGATCTTCGACACTTCGCCGCGCACGCTACACCGCAGAAACGAAGCACGCTTTTCTGCAGAAGCGTCGGCAGCCGCTCGGCCCGCTCCGCTCGCTTCTCTGCAGAAGCGTGGGCGGCCTGTCTGCTCGCTTCGCTTCGTTCGACAAGGAAGGGGGCGACACTCTCACAGCTGCAGCGCGGGGCCCTCGCTTCTCTGCAGAAGCGTGGGCGGCCGCTCGCTTGCGCGCTTCTCTGCAGAAGCGTGGGCGGCCTGTCTGCTCGCTTCGCTTCGTTCGACAAGGAAGGGGGCGACACTCTCACAGCTGCAGCGTGGGGCCCTCGCTTCTCTGCAGAAGCGTGGGCGGCCGCTCGCTTGCGCGCTTCTCTGCAGAAGCGTGGTTGCCTTGACCGCCGAAAGGTAAAGGCCGAGGGCGAGCGATTTCGCGGAGATGCCCATCGTGGCTTTACCGCGCAAACGACCGGGGCGCGGGGGCAACACCACCCCCGGGCAAGCGACGGGGGCGCGGGGGCAACACCACCCCCCCGGCCGAGGGCCAGCGCCAGGATCGAGGGCCGCGGGCGAGCGCCACGGCCCGGGCGCGATCACGTCAGGTCCACTTGTAGAAGCCTTCGCCCGTCTTCTTCCCGAGCTTTCCTGCGCGGACCATCGTGCGGAGGATGGCCGGCGGGCGGAACTGCTCGCCGATCTCCTTGTGCAGGTGCTCGAGGATGGCGAGGCGGACGTCGAGGCCGACGAGATCGGTCAGCTTGAGGGGGCCCATCGGGTGGCGATAGCCGAGCTCCATGCCGCGATCGATGTCCTCCGCCGAGGCCACGCCGGACTCGAGCATGCGCATCGCCTCGGCGCCGAGGATGACGCCGAGACGCGAGGTCGCGAACCCGGGGACGTCGCGCACGATGATCGGCGTCTTGGCGAGGCCCTTCACGAACGACAGGGAGCGCCCGAGCGTGTCCTCGGACGTGGCGAGGCCGCGGACGACCTCGACGAGCTCCATCACCGGGGGCGGGTTGAAGAAGTGGAGGCCGATGGTCCGATCGGCGACCCCGAGGCGTGCGCCGAGCTCGGTGATCGAGAGCGACGAGGTGTTCGAGGCGACGATCGCGTGCTTCGAGGCGCCGGCGAGGAGAGGGCGGAGGACCTCGACCTTGAGCTTCATGTCCTCGGGGACCGCCTCGATGAGGACGTCGGCGCCGGCGGCGGCGTCGGACGCGGAGGTGGCCGCGGAGAGGCGGGACATCGTCTGGTGGCGGGCGTCGCCCGTGATCTTGCCCTTGCCGACGAGCTTCTCGAGCTGCGCCGAGATCGCCTGGAGGGCCGTGGCGGCACGGCCTTCCGCGGCGTCGAACACGCGGGTCGTGTGGCCGCTCTGGGCGGCGACCTGGGCGATTCCCTGGCCCATGGTCCCGGCGCCGAGGACGGTCACGGTGAGGCTGATGCCACTCATCTGGTCGCTCCTTTGCTTTCTGCGTTCGGGCGCGCGAGCATAGTCCATGTAGCCGTGGCGCGGATTCTCCTGGTCGACGACAGCGCGAGCGCGCGCGCCCTGCTCGGAGTGAGACTCCGGGACGTCGGGCTCGAGGTCGTCGAGGTCGCGAGCGCCGCCGAGGCGGCGGAGATGGCGCTCGGCAGCCCGCCCGACGCGGTGGTGACCGACCTCTGGATGCCGGGCATCTCCGGGCTGCAGCTCTGTCGCCTCGTGCGCGCGGAGCCGGCGACGGCGCACGTGCCGGTGGTGCTGCTCACCGCGTCCGACGATCGGCGCTCGCGGTTCTGGGCGCGAAACGCCGGTGCAACGGCGTACGTGACGAAGACCGAGATCGATCGGTTGATCGACGTGCTCGGCGATCTCACCTCGTCGCCGAAGACGCGCCCGCCGCCCGCGATGACGCCGATGGTGGTGACGCGCGGCAACGTCCAGGAGCGGCTCTCGCAGCTGCTCGACGCGAGCCTCTTCGACTCCACGATCGCCGGCGAGGTGCGCGCGCTCGCGCAGAAGGCGGAGGAGCTCGAGCAGCTCTTCGAAGGGCTCGCCGCGCTCGCGTCGGACGTCGCCGGGTATCGCTGGCTCGCGCTCGCGACCGACACCGCCGCGGCGCCGGCGGCCAAGTACAAGACGCGGCTCTTCATCCACACGCATCCGGACCTGAAGGACGCGGCCGAGCGCGAAGCGCGGGACGCGCTGGAGGTGCCGCCCCCGCCGGAGCGCCGCAAGCCCGACGAGGGCGACGCGTACCTGATCACCGACAAGCGCGCGGTCGAGGCCGAGTGGTCGACGCCGCCGATCCTCCTCCCGGTGCGCTTCGGTCAGTCGAGCCTCGGCCAGGTCGCCCTCGCGCCTGCGCGGCGTGGCGCGTCGCACGACGATCGAAGGCTCATCGCGCTCCTCGCGAACGAGCTCGGAGGTCCGCTGCGGATGGCAGCACTCGTCGCCGAGGCGCGGCGGCTCGCGTCGACCGACACGCTCACGGGTCTGCTGAACCGCCGCGCGTTCGTCGAGCGGATCGCCAAGGCGCGTGCGGCGCACGAGAAGCAGCTCTTCCCCATCAGCGTGCTCCTCCTCGACGTCGATCACTTCAAGAAGGTGAACGACACGCTCGGGCACGACGCGGGAGACGCGGTCCTGCAGGGCGTCGCGCGCGTGCTCTCGAGCATCGCCCGCAAGAGCGACTTCGTCGCCCGCTGGGGCGGCGAGGAGTTCGTCGTCGCGCTCTCGAACACCGCCGAGGCCGGCGCGCGCATCGCCGCGGAGCGCGTCCGGCGCGCGATTGCAGATGCAAAGTACATGCTTCCGAGCGGCAAGGAGCATCGCGCGACCGCGTCGGTCGGTCTCGCCAGCGCCGAGTCGGAGAGCTGGGACCTCGACGACCTCCTCGGCCGCGCCGACAAGGCGATGTACTCGGCGAAGCATCGCGGGCGAAACCGGGTCGAGACCGCATGAAGCTCCGGATCGTCGTCGCCCTCGCCGGCGTGTCGAGCGTCGTGGCGGCGACCGCCTCGGCGGACGAGGGCCCCGATGCGTGCTCCGCGCGGATCGAAGAGGCCGTGCGCGAGCAGCGCGACGGCCGCCTGGTGAGCGCGAGCCGGCGGCTCTCCGACTGCCGGGCGGAGATCTGCTCGCCGGAGCAGCGCGCGGAGTGCGGGCGTCGCGGCGAGGAGATCGCGCGCTCGTTGCCGACCGTCGCGTTCACCGTCCGCGACGCGGCCGGTCACGACCTCGACGCGCGGGTGACGCTCGACGACGGCGATGCGCGTGTGCCGCTCGGCCGTGCCCTGCCGATCGATCCGGGCGTCCACGAGGTCCGGTGGACGGCGCCGTCGGGCGCGTGGGGCGTGCAGCGGATCACGGTGGTCGAGGGCGAGAAGCTCCGTCTCGTGCCGATCGTCGTCCCCGCGACGAAGGAGGCCGCGACCTCGATCGCTCCGTGGATCGTCGTCGCCGCGGGTGCGACGCTGGTGGTGACGAGCGCGGTGTTCCAGCTCGTCGCGGTCAACGAGGACTCCGACAGCAAGAACCTGAGCCTCGCGGCGACGCGGAGCGACCTGTCGCCGGCGGAGTCGCGCGCGGTGATGGACTCGGCGCAGTCTCACCACGACGCGGCGATGACGAACCAGGCGATCGCCGTCGGCTGCGGGATCGTCGGCGCCGGCGCGGTCGTGACCGGCCTCACGTGGGCGCTGCTCCGCGATCGGCCGAGCACGGCCGCCGCGCTCAGGCCGTCGATCGGACCGACGTTCGCGGGCGTGTCGTTCGGGCGGGCGTTCTGAACGGGCTCAGCCCGCCCAGATCTCGCCCTTGCCGCCGTCGATGGTGATCACGTCGCCCTTCTTCAGGACGGCATCGTCGGCGTCGTCGCCCGAGTCGCGCCATACGGTGAGGCTGTTCGTGCCGTAGTCGACGCGGAGCGGCGCGCAGCTGGCGATGCAGGGCTTGCCGAGGCTGCGCGCGACGATCGCCGCGTCGCCGGTGATGCCCCCGCGCGTGGTCACGATCCCTGCGGCCGCTCGCATGCCGGGCACGTCCTCGACGGTGGTCTCGATGCGCACGAGGATGACGGACTTGCCCTGCGCCGCGAGCGCGACGGCGTCCTCTGCCCGGAACACGATCTCCCCGGTCGCGGTCCCCGGGCTCGCGCCCATTCCTTTTGCGAGCAGCTGCTTGCCCATCGTGTGCTCCTCGATCAGGTCTCCGCGTCCTCGGACGCGCGTTCCTTCTCTTCGTTCTCGGCCGCCTCGTCCTCGTGCTCGTCGCGCTCGTCCTCGTCGGTCTCCTCTTCCTCGATCACGTCCTCGGGCGCGGCGACGCTCGACGGGCGAAGCTGGCCGATGTCCGCCCCGCACTTGCACTTGTTCGGGACCGAGCGCTTGAAGTAGACGCGCTCGCACTGCGGGCACACGCGCGCGTCGGGCTCGTACGAGATCGTCTTCCCGCTCGCCGCGCACTTCTTCCCCACCACCTGGAGCGGCTCGAGCTCGATCTTCGTGCCGGCGTGCTCGCCCGCGGCGGGCAGCTTCTTGAGCACGCCCTTCTCGATGTCGAGCTTCCTCTTGATGCGCCGCTGGGCCTCGCTGACGATCCAGCCGACCGCTTCGGGATGCGACGAGACCGGCACCTTGAAGGTCCAGTCGCGCATCGTCTCGTCCTTGCCCGTGACGATCAGCGCGAGCGCGCCGGGCTGCCACGTGATCTTCTCGACGAGCCACCACGGCATGCGGCGCGTCTCGCCCTTCTCCACCGCGATGCCCGGATCGCCGACGCGGATCGGCGACTCGCTGCTCGTGCCGAGCCAGATGCAGATGCCCATGACCACCGCGCCGCCCGCGATGAGGTACGACGGGATCGCCTTCATCTTCTCGGTCGCGTCCGGACCGAAGGTGTGGCCCTCGCCCGTGGCGTAGAAGTACGCGAACAGGCCCGCGCCGAGCACGAGCCCGCCGATCGCGCCGAGGCCGCGGACGATCCAAGGATTGGTCGAGGCGATGGGCACGAACCGGCGCTCGGTGCGCTTCGGCCCGCTCTTCTTCGCCTTCTTCCGCTTTTCCTTCTTCTCTTCGGTCATAGTCGCGAGAGCTCGTCGTAGAGGTGGACAGCGCTCTTGATCCCGAGATGGAAGTTCTCGAGGTCGAGCCACTCGTTGGGGGCGTGGGCGTTCTCGTCCGGCTGGCCGAAGCCCATGAGGAGGCAGGGCTTGCCGGTGGCGTCGGCGATGGTGCGCACGAACGGGATCGATCCGCCCTCGCGGATGAACACCGTCGGCCGGCCGAACGCCTTCGCGAAGGCACGCTTCGCCACCTCGAAGACGGGATGACCCGTGGGCGCGAGGTACGGGCGTCCGCCGTGGCCGAGCACGGTGCGCACGCGCACACCCGGCGGCGCGATCTTCTCGAGGTGCGCCGCGACGAGGCGCGCGATCTCGTCGGGGTCCTGATCGGGGACGAGCCGGCAGGTGATCTTCGCCATCGCGCGCGACGGGATGATCGTCTTGCTGCCCTCGCCCTGGAACCCGCCGGCGATGCCGTTGCAGTCGAGCGTCGGACGCGCCCAGACGCGCTCGAGCGTGGAGAAGCCCTTCTCGCCGTGCGTCGCGGGCGATCCGGTCGAGGCGAGCCACTCCTTCTCGTCGAACGGCAGGCTCGCGATCTCGGCGCGCTCGTCGTGGGTGAGCGGGAGGACCTTCTCGTAGAAGCCCGGCACCGTCACGTGCCCGCTCTCGTCGTGGAGGCTCGCGATCATGCGCGCGAGCACGTTCACCGGGTTCGCGACGCCGCCGCCGAACGAGCCGGAGTGGAGGTCCTGCTTCGGGCCGTCGACGTGGACCTCGAGGATCGCGAGGCCGCGCAGGCCCACGCAGAGCGACGGGATCCCGCGGCCGAACATCGCCGTGTCGCTCACGCAGACGAAGTCCGCCTCGAGCTCCTTCGCGTGCTCGCGCATGAGCGCGTCGAGGTTGTCCGAGCCGATCTCCTCTTCGCCCTCGACGATCAGCTTCAGGTTGATCGGGAGCTTGCCGCCGTTGCCGGCGAGGAAGGCCTCGATCGCCTTCACGTGGATCCACACCTGGCCCTTGTCGTCGACCACGCCGCGGCCCCAGAGGCGGCCGTCGCGGATGGTCGCCTCGAACGGCGGGCTCTTCCACTCCGACAGCGGATCGACCGGCTGCACGTCGTGATGGCCGTACACGAGCAGCGTCGGCTTGCCCGGCGCGTGCATGAACTCGGCGAAGACCGCGGGGTGACCCGCGCCGCCGCCGGTGGGCCAGATCTCGACGCGATCCGCCTTCAGCCGCCGGAGCTCCGTCGCGAGGTGCTCGGCGTTCTTCACCAGGTCGGCCTTGTGGGCCGGGTCGGCCGAGATCGCGGGGATCTTCACCCACGTCGCGAGCTCGGAGACGAAGCGTGCGCGGTTGTCGTCGACGAAGGAGAGGACCTTGTCCATCGGGGGATCCTTACTAGCCGCAAAGCGGCCGGCCGTCACCCGGACCCCTTGTCTCAGTTGGGGCCGCGGTGGGGGCCTCACTTCGAGAGGACGCCGAGCGCTTCCTTGATCAGCTCCGGCAGCGGCATCTCCGCCACCTTGGATCCGAGCTGCTCGATCGCGCGGTCGGCCTCGCCCGAGCGGTAGCCCATGTTGACGAGCGCGCGCGCGAGCAGCTCCGTGGTCGACGACGGCGCCGGGGCGCTGATCGTGGCGACGCCCGCACCGCGCGGCGCGGCCGCCTCGAGCACGGGGAGCTTGTCCTTCAGCTCGAGGAGGAGCCGCTCGGCCGTCTTCTTGCCGACGCCGCTGATGCTCGTGAGCCTGCCCAGCTCCTTGCGGGCGATCGCCTGCCCGAGCTCGTGCGCGGGGAGCGCCGAGAGCACCGCCACGGCGGTCTTCGGCCCGACGTTGCTCACCCCGATCAGCGTGCGGAAGGCGACCCGGTCGCCGTCCGAGGCGAAGCCGAACAGCGTGAGCGCGTCCTCGCGCACGTGCGTGTGGATGAACAGCGTGATCCGCCCCTCGGCGTCGGGCTTCGAGCGGCCGATCGTACCGAGCGGCACGATCACCTCGTAGCCGACGCCGTTGACGTCGACGACGATCCCGCCGTCGTCCTCCTCGGTCACCTTCCCCGTGAGTCGGCCGATCATTGCTCGGCCGCTACTCTAATCGTTCTTCGCGCCCTGCGCGATCCACCTGCGGATCACGTCGCGCGTCTCGACCGGCATCTGGGGCTCGCCGCGCGGCATCGACTCGCCGCAGCTCTTGTCCACGCACTGCGCGTCGAGCGTGCACTGGCTCGCGTCGATCTTGCGCATCAGGTAGCTGTTCCGCGGGTCGCCCGCCTTGACGAACGACATCGACGGGAGCTCGCCGGCCGCGACGCCGACCAGGTTCTGGTGCACCTGGCCCTGGTCCTGACCGAGGTAGACGCCGTTGCTGCTGCCCTGCAGGCCGTGGCACGCGGTGAACGCGCACGACTGCTTGAAGATCGGCATCACGTCGTTCGAGAGCGTGACCTTCGGGTTCTGCGCGTCGAACGAGGCCGGCGGCTCGTAGTCCTTGCACGAGCTCCCGCCGCCGTCGCCGTTCGAGCAGGCGGCCGAGGAGAGGAGCGATGCCGCGAGCAGCGACGCCGCGAGGAAGAAAGAAGAAGAGCGCATGGTGCTCGAGTCCTAGCACACGCGCTCGCCGCGTCAGCGCCGCCGGCGACGGACCGCGCGCGCGATCGCGAGGCCGGCCAAGCCGAAGCCTGCGGTCATCCACGAGAGCCCGCCGGTCTGCGACGTCGTGCAGGAGAACGTCCCGCCGTTGCCCGAGCCCCAGTTGTCCTTCGAACGGGCGTTCGCCTCGTCGCGGGGCGCGGTGCCGGTCTGCTCGCAGCCCTCGTACACCGGGCACTGCGGCTGGTTCGTCTCCTTCGTGATCTGACGCACGTTGGAGAGGAGCGCCTGGTTCGTCGAGGCGCTCATCGCCAGGTCCTGGTCGAGCGACGCGTGCGCGAGGTCCGCGCGCAAGCGCGTCACGCGCGCGGTCGACGCCGGGATGCCGTGGAACAACGTCGCGAGGTCCTCGTCGCGGACCTGCGCGGCGGTCTTCAGGACGGTGCCCTGATCGTCGGTCACGGCGATGTAGTCCTGGGCCGCGCGCTCCTCGTCCGTAGCGGGGTACGGGCCCTGTCCGTTCCAGGTGCCGTTCTTGACCTGGGCCTCGATGCTCTGCGGGTAGAGGTTGATCGAGCTCTCGATCTCCCACGCCCGCCCGCCGCCGGCGGCCGTCTTCTGCGCGCGGAGCTCGGTGTAGTTGCTCTTCGACTGCGCCCAGTCCCAGGACAGCTCGCCCGTGTCGACCACGAACGAGGGGAAGTTCTGCGGCTCGTAGCGTCCCTCGCCGAGCACCCAGAGCGAGATGCCGACCGTCGGACCGGTGCCGGCGGCGACCATGCGCAGCGGGAGGACCGCGCCCGCGCCGGTGGTGGTGACGCGGACGGGGCGCATGTCCTGCACGCCCTTGCCCGGCACGAGCTTCAGCGCGAGGAAGTTGAACTTCTCGTTCACGTACGCGCCGATCACGGGCTGCACGTCGGGTGGGATCGCGAACCCGTTCTGCGTGAGCCAGGTGTTCAGCGCGGCGGGATCCTCGGCCTTGAGCTGCACCGTCTCGTACGGCCCGACGACCTCGCGCTTCAGCACGTCGACGCCGTCGTCGGGCGCGGGCGCGCTGCCGGCGCTGGCGAAGCCTCCGCTGCTCGAGCCGGAGCCGAAGCAGTCCGGCGGCGGGGGGCAGTTCTGCGGCGGCGCGATCAGCCGCGTCTGCGTGTTCTGATCGAGGCTCTGGAAGACGATGTCCGCCGAGAGCCCGACCTGCACCGTGCCGGCGATCGGCAAGACCCACGCGAACGACGCGGGCGATCCCGAGTAGCGGATCTGATCGTAGAGCGTCGACTGGTCCTGCGCGATCGTGAGGATCATCCGGTGGTCGTTCACCACCGTCGGATTCTCCGTGGGCGCGAAGCACCCGCCGCACGCCTGCGCGTCGGCTTCGAATGCGAGGACGCCGGTGAGGGCGACGGCGGCGGCGAGGAGATGGGCTTTCACGGGTTCCTCCGGCGGCGAGCGGCCTGGACGAGCGCGAGGGCGACGAGGCTGCCGCCCGCGGCGAGGTTCAAGGGAGAGAAGGGACTGGTGCGCGGCGCGGTCGCGCAGCCGAACGTCTCGGTCGAGCCGCCCGAGCGGGCGATCGCCTCGCTCCGCGGCGCGGTCCCGTCCTGCGTGCAGCCGTTCCACACCGGGCACTGCGGCTCGTTGAGCTCCTTCGTCACCTGGCGCACGTTCGACAGCACGGACTGATCGGACGACGCGGTCATCGCGAGGTCCTGGTCCAGCGCGGCGTGCGCGAGGTCGGCGCGGATGCGCGTCACGCGCGTCGTCGCGGTGGGGATGCCGTAGAAGAGCGTGTTCATGTCCTCGTCGCGCACCTGCGCGGCGGTCTTGGTGACGGTGCCCTGACCGTCGGTGACGGCGAGGTAGTCCTGCGCCGCGCGCTCCTCGTCGGTCTGCGGATACGGTCCCTGTCCGCTCCACGTCCCGTTCCTCACCACGCCCTCGATGTTCTGGCGATAGAGGAGCTGCGACGTCTCGAGCTCCCACGCGCGCCCGGCGCCGGCCTGGTTCTTCTGCGCGCGGAGGTCGACGTAGTTCGACTTCTGCTGCGTCCAGTCCCACACGAGCTCGTCGGTCTGGATGTAGAACGAGGGGAAGTTCTGCGGCTCGTAACGGCCCTCGGCGACCGTCCAGAGCGTGATGCCCACGGTCGGTCCGGTGCCGGCGGCGACCATGCGGAGCGGCAGCACCGCGCTCGCGCCGGTGGTGGTCACGCGGACGGGCCGCATGTCCTGCACGCCCTTGCCCGGCACGAGCTTCAGCGCGAGGAAGTTGAACTTCTCGTTGACGTACGTCGCGATGACCGGCTTGACGTCGTCGGCGACGGTGAAGCCGTTCTGCGTGAGCCAGTCCGTGAGCGCGTTCGGATCGTCGCTCGCGAGCTGCACCGTCTCGTACGGGCCGACGGTCTCCTGCTTCAGGACCTGCACGCTGCCGCCGCCGGAGCTGTCCTCGGCGCCCGCGCTCGGCGCGGCGAAGCTGCCCCGCCCGTTCGTGCAGTCGCTCGGCCGCTGCGGGCAGTTTTGCGGCGGCGCCACGATCTGCGTCTGCGTGAGCGA
>JBDHVD010000314.1:0-10651 GCA_039809525.1 Labilithrix sp.
TTCGCCCATCGCCCGCTACGCCCGCGGCCGCGACTACCACAACGGCATGCGGAAGAAGCTCCGCAAGCTCGCGGCGGCGGCGCGGGCCATCGGCGAGGAAGTCGATGGCGTCCCCGCGCAGGCGCGCCCGCTCTGCGACGCGGAGCCGATCCTCGAGCGCGCCTGGGCCGCGCGCGCGGGGCTCGGGTTCGTCGGCAAGAACGGGCTCCTCATCGCGCCCGGCGTCGGCTCGTTCATCCTGCTGGGCGAGGTCGTCACGACGCTCGCCGTCGAGCCCGACGAGCCGATGACGGAGCGCTGCGGCTCGTGCACGCGCTGCCTCGACGCGTGTCCGACGCAGGCGTTCGCGTCGCCGTGGGTCCTCGATCCACGCCGCTGCATCTCGTACCTCACGATCGAGCATCGCGGCGCGGTCCCGGAGGAGCTCCGCGCCGGCATCGGCGAGCACCTCTTCGGCTGCGACGACTGCCAGACGGTGTGCCCGTTCAACGCCACGAAGCGCGCGAACGAGCCGCTCGATCCGCGCTTCGCGCCCGAGCCGCGATGGTCGGAGACGCCGCTGACCGATCTCCTCGCGCTCGACGAGCCCGGCTTCGTGCGCCTCCGCGAAGGCAGCCCCGTCGGCCGCGCGACGCGCGCGGGCCTCGCTCGCAACGCCGCGATTGTGCTCGGAAATCGTGGCGACAGCGCGGCCGTGCCGGCGCTCGAGCGCGCGCGCGACGAGCACGACTCGCCGATCGTCCGCGACGCCGCCGACTGGTCCCTCAAGTTGCTCGAGTGATAAAAAGAAAGCATGATCCGCAAGGCAGCTTGGGCGGCGGGAATGCTCGTCGCGGCGCTGGCGACGACCGCGTACGCGCAGGAGTCCGCCATCAACGACGCGAAGGACAAAACGAAGCAGACGCCCACGAGCGCCGAGGCTTCCATGGCCTACGCGAAGACCCTCCGCAACGCGGGCAAGGAGAACGAGGCGCTGACGGAGCTCCGCCGCGCGCAGACCTTCGCCACCGGCGGCAGCGCCGTCCTCGTGAGTTGGGAGATCGCGCGCACGCACATCGCGAAGCGCGATTTCACGGCCGCGATGTCCGCGTGTCACTCCATCACGAAGCTGCCCGGCGGCGGCGGTCCCGCCGAGAAGGGCGGGCTCCCGACGAAGCAGGGCGAAGCGGCGGCCGCCGCGCGCGCGTGCAAGGGCGAGGCGCACCTCCTCTGGCGCCGCGGCACGGAGGCGATGGGCGAGCTCGCGGAGCTGAACAAGATCGCCAAGGTCGTCACGAAGAACGCGGTGGGCGACGAGATCAACTACGCCGTGAAGCTCATCGAAGGTCGCTCGAAGGAGCTCGACTCCAAGGACACGGAGGCGGAGGCGGCGTATCGCGCCGCGATCGCGCTCCAGCCGAACCGCGCCGACGCCCACGTGCGCCTCGGCGCGCTGCAAGAGCGTACGGGGAAAGACGGCCTCCCGGAGCTGAAGAAGGCGGTCGACGCGAACCCGAAGGATCCCACCGCGCAGCTCGAGTACGGCCGCGCGCTCGTGAACGATCCGAGCAAGAAGAACGAGGCGATCGCCGCCTTCGAGAAGGCCATCGCGGAGCGTCCGAACAACCTCGAGGCCATGCGCCTCGCGACGGAGGCCTATATCCAGCAGAACAAGCTCCCCGACGCGAAGCGCATCGCGGCGAAGGTCCTCGCCATCGCGCCCAACGACGTGCTCGCGCATGTCGTCTCCGGCCGCGTCGCGCTCGCGGACAACAAGCCGGACGACGCGATCAAGGAGGGCGAGATCGCGCTCAAGCTCCAGGCGAACGAGGGCAAGGCGAAGCTCCTCATCGCGGACGCCTACGCGAAGAAGGGCGAGATCGACCTCGCGCTCGAGGCCTACCAGGCCGCGCACGGCCTCGATCAGGGCGACCCGACGCCGCTGCTCGCGGCCGCGCGAGCCTGCCTCGAGGCGGGCCGGCCGACGAGCGCGAAGGCGTTCGCGACGCGCGCGACGAAGGACTTCCCCGCGCACGCGCCCGCATGGCTCGCGCTCGGCGATGCGCTCACCGCGGACAAGGACCCCGACGGCGCACGCGCCGCGTACGACAAGGCGAAGAACCTGCGCACGCGCTGAACCGCGACGTACTAGGATGCGCGCCGCATGGCCTCCCTTGCCGAGCGCATCACGAAGGGTGACGTCCGCGCGGTCGCGCGCGCGATGCGCGACGTCGACGATCGCGTCCCGGGCTACCTCGACCTCTTGAAGGAGCTGTTCCCGAGCACCGGGCGCGCCTTCGTCGTCGGCATCACGGGCAATCCGGGCGCGGGCAAGAGCACGCTCACCGATCGGCTCATCGAGCAGCTGCGGAAGACCGACAAAAAGGTCGGCGTCATCTGCGTCGATCCGACGAGCCCGTACACCGGCGGCGCGATCCTCGGCGATCGCATCCGCATGACGCGCCATGCCACCGATCCGGGCGTCTTCATCCGCTCGGTCGCGACGCGCGGCCACCTCGGCGGCCTCTCGCGCTCGGCGCGGGACATGGTGCGCGTCCTCGACGCCTACGGCTGCGACGTGGTCCTGGTGGAGACCGTGGGGGTCGGGCAGGACGAGCTCGAGATCACGCGGACCGCGCACTCGACGCTCGTGGTCATGGCGCCCGGGCTCGGCGACGAGGTGCAGGCGATCAAGGCCGGCATCATGGAGATCGCCGACGTGTTCGTGGTCAACAAGGCCGATCGCGAGGGCGCGGACGCGACCGTGCGCGACCTCGAGCTGTTGATCGCGCTCGGCAGCGAGGCGATGGTCGCCATGGGCAAGCGGCGCGCGCACGTGGTGCACGGCGGCCAGAAGGTCGACGTGATCGAGGCCGACGCGCCGAAGTCCGAGCGCTGGACCCCGCCGATCTTCAAGTGCGTCGCCACGCGCGGCGAGGGGATCGCCGAGGTCGTCGACGCGCTCCACCGGCATCATGCGTGGCTCGAGTCGACGGAGTCCGGCCGGGCGCGCCGGCACCTCCGCCTGGCCGAGGAGGTCCGCGAGTCGCTCCGCGAGGCGCTGATCGAGGAGGCCACGACGGCGCTCGCGAAGGAGCTCGACGCCGCGGTGGACGCCGTCGAGCGCAAGGCGGTCGATCCGTACTCCGCGATCGAGCACCTGCTCGTTCAGTTCCGCGGGCGCTCGGCCACGTAGAGCGCCGGACAGCGGCGCTCGTGCCACCACCGATTCCGGCGACTTTCGCGGCATGCGTGCAGCGCCTTGCGCAGGCGCGCGCGCAGCCGCTCGCTCGATCAGGCGCGCGGGCGCGGGGGCTTCCTGCCGATCTTCTCCGCCTTGAACGCGCTCGGACAGATGTCGTTCAGCGGGCAGCCCTCGCAGTTCGGCTTCCGCGCGAAGCACGTGCGCCGCCCGTGGAAGATCAGGTAGTGCGGGGTCATCGCCCACGTGTCTTCGGGCAGGAGCTTCATCAGGTCCTGCTCGATCTTGATCGGCTCGTTGTGGCGCGTCCATCCGAGGCGCTGCGAGATGCGCTGCACGTGCGTGTCGACGACGACGCCCTCGGGCTTGTTCCACATGACGCCGAGCACCACGTTCGCGGTCTTGCGCCCGACGCCGCGCAGCTTCACCAGCTCGTCGAGCGTCTGCGGGACCTCGCCGGCGTGCTGCTCGACGAGGCTCTGCGCGAGCCCCACGAGCGCCTTCGACTTCTGCCGGAAGAAGCCGAGGCTCGCGACGTACGGCTCGACCTCCTTCGGATCGGCCTTCGCCAGCGCGTGCGCGTCGGGGAAGCGCGCGAACAGCTTCGGGGTCGCCTTGTTGACGTTCACGTCGGTGGTCTGCGCGCTCAGCACCGTCGCGCAGAGCAGCTGGAACGCGTTCGCGTGGTCGAGCTCGCAGTGGGCGTCGGGATACGTCGCGGCGAGCCGGCGCAGCGCCTCGGCGGGCTCCGCCATCTTCCGCTTCGGCGCGACCTTCTGGCGGACCTTCACCGCCGCGGCCTTCGCCTTGCGCACGACCTTCTTCGCGAGTCCGCTCTTCTTCTTCGCCGTCTTCGCCGCCACGCCTTCAGCCTCCGTCGCCGGCATCGGCCGGCGGTGCGCCCGTGTCGAGGTCTGCCGGCGCATCCGCTCCCGCGTCGGGCGCTTCGCCGTCCTCCGCGCCGCCGCCCCCGTCGCCTTCTTCCGCTTCTTCTGGCGCCGAGCACGACGCCTCGAGCCGCGCCGCGTCGAGCGCCTCCTGGCACTCGGGCGAGGCCGCGTCGAGCGCGGTCGCGATGGCCGGGACCGGCGGGCACACCGTGGAGAGGTACACGCTCGCGTTCGCCGTCAGGCACGTCACCGGACACACCGAGCTCACGCTCTCGCCCGGCACCGTCTCGACCGCCGCGTAGTCCTCGAGGCAGCCGAGGGCAGGATCGTACTTCTGTGCAGTGTACACATACCGCGGATCCTCGTCGAGGCAGGCGACGAACGCCGCCGCGGCGAGCAGCGAGACCGTGCAGAGGGCGAGGGGAGCGCGCGTCATGGTGGCTAGAACGTGATGGCCGCGAGCGCGAGGAGCGATCGGCCGAGCTGGGGGAGCGTGGTCTGGCGGTACTCCGCGCTCACCGGGTTTCGCCACTTCGCGTCGAACGCGTTGTACACGCCGACCGACCACGTGAGGCCCCAGCGCGGCTCGTTGCCGGAGAAGACGAAGTCCCAGAGCAGCGCCGGCGCGGTCTCGCGCTGCGGCGGCTCGCCGGCCGCCTCGCGATCGTTGCGGTCCCAGCGCGGCCCCTCGAACGTGAGGCGCGACATCAGCATGAGGGCGCGCGAGAGGAGCGGCACGGCGCCCTTGAGCGAGGCGAGGTGGTTCGGCGCGTTCGGCACCTCGCGGAGCCCGGAGGCGGACGAGAGCGTGAGCAGATCGCCGATCGAGCCGGACGCGAGGTACTTCGACTTCTGGTACGAGTACGACCCCGAGACCATCCAGCCCTCCTTCCACTCGCGGCGCAGCTCGAGCTCGCCGCCGAGCGTGCCGACGGGGACGCTGGTGTTCTGGTACTGCGTGACCTCGCGGGAGGTGGCCGGATCGGTGACCTCGCGGAGCGCGATGAGGTCGCGGATGTAGTTGGTGTACACCGACACGAGGCCGATCACGCTGCGCGAGAAGCGGTGGCTCATCTCCGCCTCGGCCGAGTAGAGGTTCTCGGGGCGGAGATCGGGGTTCGGCGCCGAGTCGGCGGCGAAGTAGCGGAGCTCGTAGATGCTGGGGGCACGGAACGCCTTGCCGCCCATCACCTTGAGGTTGCCGCCCTCGTAGGGCTTCATGATCAGCGCGAGGCGCGGGTTCACCGACGCGCCGAACGTCGAGTACGCGTCGACGCGCGCCGCGGCCGACGCCTTGAACGCGTTCGACGGCGTCACGTCGACCATGCCGTAACCGGCGAGGAGCGAGAAGGGCCGCTTGTCGTCGAAGTAGCGGCCGTCGACCTCGTTCGTGGTCTGCTGGTGCGCGAGGAAGTGATACTGCCCCTCGCCTCCGCCGGTGACGCGCACGATGCGCGTGGGCGTGAAGACGAGACGCTGCTCGGCGCCGACCCAGGCGCCGTCGTACGGGTTGCGCTCGAGGCCGCCGTCGGCCGGCGTGTGCGCGAAGCGCCCGCGATACGCGTAGTAGTTGCCGTGCACGCGCGTCGTCGAGACGAGCGTGTCGCCGATCTTCGGTTCGAGCTTCGCCTCGACGAACGCGCGCGAGTCGGCCTGCTTCGAGCGCGAGTCCCCGTAGATGGTCTCGAACTGCCCTGCCGGGAGCGTCTTGTCGTGGTGGTTCGCCGACCACTGGACGGTGAACGCCTTCCACCAGAAGCGGCCCGTCCACGTGGCGACGCGCATCGAGTCGAGGCCGCGCGCGGTGCCGGCGACCGAGGGCGGCCCGTCGGCGACGTACTCGGGCGAGAAGATGTCGATGCCCGCCGACTTGCCGCCCATCACCGACGTGGTGAACCCCGACTCGGGCGAGAAGCGCTGGGTCAACCGCACGCGCCCGCGCGCGACGCCGTCCTCGGCCACCGACACGCCGACCTCGCGTCCGGTGGGGAGGTCGCGCGCATTCGTCACGAGGTTCACGACGCCCGAGAACGCGCCCGTGCCGTAGAGCACCGAGCCCGGACCGCGCACCACCTCGATCCGATCGACGTCCTCGATGTCCGCGCGGAGGTCGTAACCGACGTACGAGGACCAGACCCAGTTGTCGTTCGCCGGATGGCCGTCGACCAGGACGAGCACGCGGTTGCCGTAGTCGCCGGGCCGCCCGAAGCCGCGGAACCCGAGGCTCTTGTAGCCGCGGTCGTCGCTGACGAACACGCCGCGCACGCCACGCACCGCCTCGGCGACCGTCGGGTAGCGCATCGAGCGCAGCTCGGGGCTCGGGATCAGGGTGACCGACGCGGGCGCGTCCTCGATCGGCTCCGCCATACGCGAAGCGGCCTCGACGGCGTCCGCGGTGAGCAGCGTGAGATCGAGCTGCGTCTGCTGGTTCGCCCCGACCTCGACGCGCCGCTCGATCGGGCGGAAGCCGCGAAGGGTGACGCGCACGACGTGCGCCCCCACCGGCACCGTGAGCACCGACGGGGTGAAGCCCTTCGTCTGACCGTCGATCTCGATCGTCGCGTCGCGCTCGTCCGCGTTGACCACGAGCGAGCCGGTCTCGGGCTCGATCTCCGGCCTCACCTCGGTGACCGCGTTCGCCCGCACCTGCACGTTCTGGCGGGTGACGCGGAAGCCGGCCTTCGTGAGGATCATCACGTGCTGCCCCGGCGGCGCCGGCGCGTCGCACGGCAGCTCGCAGAGGACGGGCGCGTCGTCCGCATCGAGCCGGAGCTGCGCGCCCTTCGAGTCGTTCGTCGCCTGCACGCGCAGGGTGCCGGTGACGCGCGTGAGGGTCAGGGTCACCGACTTCTCGGTGCCGACGCGCACGTCGACCTTCTGCGAGGTCGCGTCCTCGTAACCCTTCAGCTCGGCGATGACCGTGTACTGCCCGGGCGGCAGGGCCATCGTCTGCGGCGCGGTCCCGCGATCGCCGAGGTCCTTCCGGTTCAGGTAGACGAGCGCGCCCGGCGGCTCGGTCTCGACCCGGAGCAGCGCCACGCTCGGCGCGATGCGCGCCATCGCCTCCTTGATGCGCGCCTGCGAGCTCTTGTCCTGCTCGCCCTCGAGCGCGCGCTGGTAGTAGCGATACGCGTCCGGGAACTGGCGCAGGTGCTCGTAGGTGCGCGCGATGTTGAACATCACGTTGCGGTTCCGCACCAGGCGGTTCGACGCGAGGAAGTACTGCAGCGCGCCCTTGTAGTCCTTGTCCTGGTACTTCTCGGCGCCGAGCGAGAAGAGGTGATCGGCTTCGTCGGCGACGTCGTCCGCGTACGCGGGCGTCGGTGACAGCGACACGGCGAGCGCGACGAGCAGCGCGAGGACGAACGCGATGAACCGCACGACTGCGCGGTTCTATCACGGGTCTCTCATCGATTGAGGCGGATGTCGTCGCCGCCGCCGGGTCTCGGCCCGACGGGCTTGACCCCGCCGCCGGCGGGGCCGGTGTGCGCCTTCGGCTTGCCGCCTTGCGGATCGGGCGCGAGGGTGACCATCTGCTTGGCGGTGGCCTCGTCGGTGAAGCCCTGCGGGACGCTCGCCGACACGTATCCGTCCTTTTTCACCACGAACATCCGGTTGCCCGCGCGGACGGTCGTGCGCTCGATCGGGATCTGGATCGGGGTGACGCCGAGGAGCTTGTCGCCCTCGTAGACCGACGCGCCCTGCGGGTTGGAGTCGAGCGCGAAGGTGAACGTCGGATCGGCCGAGGCGGGGGTCGGCGGAGACGTGTCCAGCGGGACGGGCGTGCCGCTCGCGACGGTCGACGACGCGGCGGCATCGTTCGATCGCTTCATCGCCCACACGCCGACGCCGCCGGCGGCCAGGATCCCGACGAGGAGGACCGCGAGGAGCGCGATCTTCCCGCCGGCCGGCTTCGGGGGCGGCCGCATCGACGTCGCCATCGGACGCGGGGTCAGCGTTCCGGGCGGGAAGCCGGGGACGGGGACCGGCGCGAGGATGGTCGGCGGGACACGTGACGGCTCGGACAGGCGTTGCGACGGCCTCTGGATGGGGCCGCTGCCGGTCGCCGCGAGGTAGCGAGGGCCCGTCATGCTCGACGGACCGCTCTGCGCGTGACCGAACACCTCTTGCTCGCAGTACGAGAGCTGCGTGAAGAGCTCGTCGAGCGCCGGACGCGCATCGGGCTGGCGCGCGAGCATGCGGAGCACGAGCTGCTCGAGCGAGTCGGGCAGGTACGCCTGCGGGTTCACCGAGCGGATCGGCGGGATGTCGTGCGCGAACTTCGCCACCATGAACTCGGGCAGCGTCGAGCCGTGGAAGGGCAGGGCGCCGGCGAGCGCCTGGTAGACGATGGTGCCGAGCGCGTAGATGTCGCTCGCGGGCGAGGCGGTGCCCTCGAACTGCTCGGGCGCCATGTAGCGCGGCGTGCCGACCATCATGCCGTCCTGCGTGAGGTCCCGCGTGACGTCCTCGGCGGCGACCACCTTGCCGATGCCGAAGTCGACGATCTTCACGAGCTCGCCGCCGTCGGCCTCGGGCACGAGGAGGATGTTGGACGGCTTCAGATCGCGATGCACGACGCCGCGCGAGTGCGCCTCGCGCAGGCCGCGGCCGATCTGCCGGATGAGGAAGAGGACCTCGGGCGTGGCCAGGAACTGCCGCTGCTTCAGCCGCGCCGACAGCGTCTCGCCGGCGAGGTACTCCATCGCGATGAAGTACTGCTCGCCGCCGCTCCGTCCGTCGCCCGCGCCGCTCTCGATGCGGCCGTAGTCGAAGACCGTGACGACGTTCGGGTGCTGCAGCTTCGCGAGGATGCTCGCCTCGAGCAGGAACCGCTTGAGGAAGTTCGCCTGCTCCTCGTTCGTGGTGTCCGCGCGGACGACCTTCAGCGCGACCGGACGATCGAGCGGCGCCTGCGTCGCGTAGTAGATCTTTCCCATGCCGCCGCGCGCGATGGCGCGGTGGATGTGGAACTTGCCGTTGATGACGCTCCCGACGAGCGGATCCCGCGGATCCGGCAGTGACGCCGGAGCGTTCGCGAGCATCTCTCCGGATCCGTACGGGCGCATGCGGAAGACCCGAGCAAGCGTACCACGCGAAGCCGATGCGCCGTCATCCACGGCTCGCCCCGAGGTGTCGCACACCGGCGCCCCGTTCGCTGACGCGGCGCGGCGTCAGGCGAGCGGACGCGACCGATCGACGCCGACGAAACCGGCGGAGACGCAGCTCGCGGGTCGCGTGTCGTCGCCGTCGGGGCAGGTGCACTGCTCGCCGGTGGGGCTCGGCACGTGCTTCGCCCACTTGCCGTCCGCGCCGCATTCCACGACCTCGTCGTCGCCGTTGCAGGTCGGGCGGTCCGCCGACGTCGAGCACGCGTCGCCGGCGTGGGGGCCTTCGCCGCTCCCGCACGCCACGGCCGCGAAGAGGAGGACCTCGCCGATGATGTTGAGGGGGGCGCGCGTGTGAGTGCTCATCCGCCGGCTCCTTCGACGACCACGCCGGCGCGCGCGAGCGCGGCAGGCACCGAGACGTCGAGGCTCCGATGGTACGCGCGCACGAAGTCGTTCGCCACCGGCACTCCGAGCGCACGCAGCGCCGCGCCCAGCGCGGGATCGGCGAACATCGCTCGCTCGTCTTCGTGCACCACGTCGCGCGCGCGCATCCGCGCGACGTGATCACGAGCGAGCTCGGCGACGGCCGCGTCGCCCGGGTAGGGGAGCCAGGGCGCGCCGCTCGCCCTGATCTCGCCGAGCAACGCCGGACCGAACCGCGCATGGCCGACCTCGTCGCGCGCGATCGCGCGCAGGACGTCGCGGTAGGTCGAGCGCGGCAGCGACCGGAGCGAGAACACGAGCAGGTCGAGCGCCACGGTCTCGCTCACCACGAAGAGCCCGACGATCTGGTCGAGGAGCTCCTCGTGCAGCGCGCCCCGGCGCCGGCGCTGCAGCTCGGGCAGCGCGAACGCGAGGACGCCGTCGCTCCCGAGCGAGCGCGCGGCATCGACGCACATCGCCGTGTGTCGCTGCTCCTCTAGCGCGAAGGCCAGCGCCGCCTCCTGCACGTCCATCGGGGCGTTCACGTCCACGAGCAGTCCGTGGACGTGGCGCATCAGCAGGACGCCCACGTACTCCTGGCGCGCGCGGTCCTCCCACGCGCGCCGTGCGGCGCGGACCGCGTGCTCCGCTGCGCTCGGGTCGGGATGCACCCGGGGCGGCGCAACGACGCGCGTGCCGAAGCGCGCGGTCGTGCTCCGCTCGAACGACAGCGATACCGTCCGCTCAGTTGAGCTCACCGCCCTCGGGAGCGGGCGGCGTCAGGCTCGGCGAGCCGCCGTCTCCGCCGCCGCCGTCCTCACCGCCCGGAGGCATCTCGCTGCCGCCGGTGCCCTCCTGCGACTCGGCGAGGCGCTCGACGGCGACGACCTTCTCGTCCTCGGCGACGCTCATGATCTTCACGCCCTGAGCGTTCCGGCCCGTCTCGCGGATCTCGATGACCGAGGTGCGGAGCGTCTGGCCCTTGTCGGTGATGAGCATGACTTCGTCGCCGTCCTTCACCAGCTTGATGTCGACGACCGGGCCGT
>JBDHVD010000315.1:0-10638 GCA_039809525.1 Labilithrix sp.
CTCCGAAGGCGTGGTCGTCGGAGGCGGCGTCGCCGGCGCGGTCGGCTCGACCGGCTCGGCCGGCGGGGGCGTCGTCGTGGGCGGCGGCTCTTCCATCGGCGGCTCGGCGGCCGCGTGCTTCTCCGGCGGCGTCGCGTAGCCGACGGAGATGCCGAGGATGTTCGCGAAGCCGCCGTACTCGCCCGGGAGCTGCGGCGCCGTGCTCGTCTTCGTGAGCAGTTGGACCCACTGATAGGCGACGTCGACGCGGATGCCCGACTCGTGCGCGTAGCCCACGCCCGCGGCGAGGTTGATGCGGCTGCCGTCCGGGATCTCCGGGGTCAGCGTCGCCGGGAGCTGCGGGCTCGGGTCGAACATGGCTCCGCCGCGCACCCTCCACGCCTCGCCGAGGATCCCCTCGGCGCCGAGGTGCACGTTGGCCGTGTTGTTCCAGTTCTTCACGAACGACTGGTTGAGCGATCGGCTCTGGTCTTCCGGGAACGTCAGATCGATCGAGCGTGTCTTGCCCCAGCCGAGCCACACGACGTCGGCGTCGATGACGAGGTCCTTGATCGGACGGACGGCGACGCCCATCGCGAGCGAGTCGGGCTGCGTGAGCGACGTGCTCACCGGCTGATCGTGGATCACCGACGAGAAGGCGAGGGGCACGTTGCCGAAGTGCGCGTCGCCGTCGAAGCCGAGCTTCACCGCGCTCCGGTAGTGGATGCCGAGCGAGAGGAACTTCTCGAGGAGGTCGATCTGGACGCCGCCGTTGCCGCCGACGCCCCACGTGCCGCCGCCCAGCGTCACGAACCCCTCCTGTTCGCCGAAGCGGATGGCGCGCGAAAGCTGGACGACGCCGCGCACGATCTGGAGGCCCGCTCCGATCCGGATCGGACCGAAGCGATAGGCGATGGTCGGGTTGATGTAATAGGTCTCGAGGTTCGAGCGGGTGCTCAGCGTCCGACCCTGCCAGTCCTCGGGCCACTTCACCTTGAGGCCGAACGGTGTGAAGACGCCGATGCCGATCGCGAGGTTCTCGGTGATCTGCGAGGACAGGTACCCGTGCGCGGGCGGCACGACGTAGAACGGCAGCTTCGTCTCCTCGCCCGTCTGCGAGCTCTTGAAGCTGAAGCTCGGCGCGATGAGGTGCGTGCCGATCTGCGCGTCGATCCGCCGGCCGTTCGCGATGCCGGCGGGGTTGTAGAAGATGGCCGACGAGTCGTCGATCATCGCGGTGGTCGACGCGGCCATGCCGGTGCCACGGCCCGACTGCACGTCGAGCGCGGTGCCTGCGGCGAGCGCGTCGCGCGCGAAGAGCGGGGACAACAGCGCGGGGAGGAGGAAGAGGCGACGGGTCTTCACGGCACGCTCCCGGTTGCGATGAAGGTGGCGACCTGGCCCTGCGCCTTCGTCGTGAGCGCGACGCCGCGCGAGCCCTGCGGTGGTGCGAGCAAGAAGCCATGACGCGAGGCCGGCGTGGCGCTCGTTGCGTCGAACGCGTCGCCCTGCTCGGTGAACTCGTAGCAGAGGACCGGATCGGTGCAGCCGAAGGCGGGCGGCGTCGGCACGAAGCTGCGGTTCGCGCCCATGACCACGGCGAGGTTCGTCGGGTTCGGGAGCGTCTGATCGCCCTCGATGAACTGGATGAACAGCTTCCGGTTCGCGTTCGCCGCGGGTGGATGCGCGACGCGGTACGCCATGTTCGCCGGGTCGGCCGGGTCGACCACCCACTGGGCGACGCCGATGAAGCGATCGAAGGTCGGCGTGCCCGGCATGATCCCTTGCTGGGCCAGCCCCTCGAGGAACGCGGTCTTCTGCGCCTCGAACGCGGGCGCCGTCAGGATGACCTGCGGGAGCGTGCCCGCCGGGACGTTCAGCACCACGCGCGACGTGTCGGGCGAGGCGGCGGTGAACAGCGTCCCGAGGATGCCGCCGAGGCTCTGGCCGACGTAGTGGATGGTCGCGCCGTCGAGGGTGATCGCCGCGCCCTGCGCGAGGCTGCCCGCGCCCGTGCCCTTGATGATCCGCACGAGCTGCGAGAGATCGATCACCTGCTGGCGGAAGTTGTCACGGGTGGCGAAGAAGTTCGCCAGGTTGAAGATGTTCCAGCCGCTGATGTTCGGGCGGCCCGAGGCGTCGCGGGCGAAGTCTCCGCCCTCGCACTTCGAGTCTCCGGCGACGCAGCGACCCTGACCGGCGCCCCGGCACGTCGCGTCGCCCGCGGGACCGGGGGTGCACGCGTTGCGATCGCCGTCGTTGCGCGCGACGCAGCGCCCGATGAGCGCGTCCTCGTCGCACTTCTGCGCCGCCGGATCGGCGCACGCGGCGTCGTCCGAAGCCTGCTTCGTGGCGAGCTTCGATCCGGTGCACGACGAACGCTCGCCGTGGAACAAGGCGTCGGTCGCGATGACCACCTGACCGGCCTTCGCGAGCGCGTTCGCGATCGGCAGGAGGTCGTTGCGCGAGCGCGTCAGCCCATGACCGAAGATGGTGACCGGATAGCCGGCCGGAGGAGCCGGCGTGGTCGGGACCGCCATCACGAACGCGACCGGCTCGGGCTTCGGCGCGGCGACGTCGAGCGTGCCGCCCGGCCCGGTGATCGCCACCGGCGTGATCATCTCGCCGGCGTAGAACTTCGACACGCCGTCGATCGGAACGCCGGCCGCCCCCGCCGCCGCGGTGTACTGCGCGGTCGCGTCGGCGACGAACGTGGGCGCCGCCGGCAACCCCGGCACCTTCGCCGGCACCCCGTAGAGCTGATCGAGCAGCGTGCCCTCGGACTGCGTGGTGAAGGCGAACGCGAGGACCAGGCTCGCGCGCGGCACGCCCTTCGCCTCGAGCCCGTCGAGCGCGGGCGCGAGCGCGGCGCGGAGCGGCTCGAGCCGCTTGGCCTGCTCGTCGCTCAGGATGTTCACCGCCGACTTGTCGTTCTCCACGAGCGTGGCCTTCGAGCGGAGCAGCGCGAACGAGGGGGACGCGATGACCTGCTTGCCCGTCTTGTCCTTCAGCTCGTTCGTCGCGAACGCAAGGTACGTGGTCTTCTCGTCGAGCGGCGCCTCGAGCCGCCACTGCAGCTGCTCGGGCTGGTTCGGCGAGCTCGAGAGGCAGCTCACGCAGGGCGCCACCTTCGGCTGCGTGCGCGTCGCCTCCGGCGCCTGCGAGACGAGCGGCGCGAGGCCGACGCTCTTCGCGTTCACCGTCGCGGGATCGAGGTTGCCCTGCGTGAGCGCGGCGAGCGTGTCCGACGACTCGCTGACCGGCGCGGTGATCGTCGAGAATCCGTCGAGCGTGTTGAGGCCGCAATAGAGCTGGATGCTCGTGTCGGCGGGCGCTGCGCAGTCCTGCGCGGTGAGCGGCTGGCCGGTCTTCGGGTTCGGCAGGTTCACCTTGCCGTTCGCGCGGAGCGCGTCGTTCGGGAACGGCACGACGTTGTTCGCGGGATCGAAGGTCATCTCGGCGGCGTCGACGATCGAGAACGTCCAGAGGACGGGGATGCTCGACCGCGGGATGCCCCGCGCGGCGAGCGCGTCGAACAGCGGCGCGTACCCGCGACGGATCTGCTCGAGCTGGATGGCCTTGTGCGTCTGGTCGGCGAGGCGCTCGGCGGGGTCGTTCTTGTCCGACGGGATGACGTCGACCGCGGGCGCGCACGTCGGCGACGTGAGGTCGGTGCAGGTGACGACCGGATTGGGCGACGATACGAGCGCCCACGTCGGCGAGCCGACGACGTCGATGTTGCCGGCGCCGCGCATGCCCGTCGGGCCGCCGACGACCACGATCGCGTAGCGATGCGCGCGCTGCCAGCCGCCCTGCGGAGGCGCGACGGTGATCGTGCGTCCGGTGAGCACCGGCGTGATGGCGATCGGCGCGGGCGCCGCCGTCAGATCGATGCCGAGCACGGTCTGCGGATTGACCGTCGCCGGATCGAGATCGCCGTCGAACGAGACCTGCGCCGTGCTCTCGGAGGGGAAGCCCGTGAGCTCGCCGAGGTACTGCTGGTTGAACTCCTTCTGCGCGGCGGTGTCCGTGGCCGAGGCCGGCACGACGATCTTGCCCGTCGTCGGGTCTCTCGCGAGATCGTTCGGGAGCGGGACCACGCTCGCCGCCGGATCGAACTCGGCGGTGACGATGCGAGGCCGCGTCTCCTTTTCGATGTCCGGAGTGCACGCTCCGACGATCAGGATGGGCAAGAGGAGTCTCTTCACGACGTCTCCTTGGTGCGTGGTCGCGATCACGCTGCGCGTGAGCGAGACCGTAGGACGTCGCGCTGCGGACGCCAGACGGTGAATTGCCGCTGAGCAGCGACGGGAACGCACGTTGCACCGAGCGATCGCACCGGCGAGGTGATCGATGCGCAGCGTTTGCAGGCTCGTGCTCTTCGTCGCCGCAACCGCAGCCTTCGCCGCATGCGGAGGCGGCCCGTACACCTACGTCCCCGCGACGAACACGAGCGCGATGATCGCCGGCCGTCCCGCCTCGTACTACGCGATCCCGCCCGAGGCGCCGCGCGGCGATCTCCGCGTCGCCACGTTCGGCTTCGCCGACATCGCGCCGGCGAGCGACGAGAGCGCCCGCCTTCGTTCGATCCACGTCCGGATGATCGTCGCGAACAACGCGACCGCGCCGTGGACGGTGGACACGCGCGAGCAGCGACTCACGCTGCCGGGCTCGGGCGAGAGCCGCGCCGCGTACGCCTCGGTGAACCAGGGCGCGCCGCCGATCATCGACGTCCCACCGGGGCAGGCGCGCACCATCGACCTCTTCTATCCGCTGCCCGCCGCCTACCGCGACGCGGACAAGCTGCCCGCGTTCGACGTCGTCGCGACGGTGAGGACGGACACGCAGCCGGTCACCGAGCGGACGCCGTTCGAGCGGCTCGAGATCGTCGACGGCTACGACGGCTACGCGTACGGCGGCCCGTACTGGTACGACCCGTATTACCCGTACTACTACCCGGGCCGTCCATGGGGCGGCTTCGGGTTCACGTACGTGAGCCCGGTGATCATCCATGGGCACGGCCGCCACGTGCACGGCGCCCCGCCGCCGGCGTTCCACGGAGGGCCGCCCCCCGGAGGCCATCCCCACGGCGGCGGCGGCCACCGTCGCTGACGGGCTCAGCGCTTCGTCGTCACCGAGCTGCAGGTGACGACGGAACGAGCGCTGGCGGAACATCCACTCGTGGATCGAGGGGCCGCCATGACGGCCTCATGGCGTCGTCGGGACCGGACCGCCGAGGTCGACGATCGGACGTACCTCGATCGACGCGAGCGTGCTGTTCCCGACGAAGCCGGCCGCGATCGCGATCGCCTCGTCGAGGTCCTTCGCCTCGATGATGGTGTAGCCGCCGAGCTGCTCGCGCGTCTCGGCGAACGGGCCATCGGTGAGGAGGCGCTTGCCTTCGCGGTAGCGCACGGTCGTCGCGGTGGACGTCGGATGGAGCGGCGCGCCCGCGAGGATCTTCTTCTGCGCCTGGAGCTTCTCGACGTGCGGAGCGCACGCGTCCATCTGGCGCTTCTGCTCTTCCGGCGACATCGCGAGCCAGGCCTTCTCGTCCAGGTAGGTCAGGAGCATGTACTTCATCGTTCGTCACCTCCGACCCTGGATCGAACGGGCGGGCCGCCGATCGACAGGGCATGCGAATTTTTCTTATGGTGGGTCATGGCCGACGGGGTCGACGCAGCGATTTCGGCAGCTTACCGCTCGGAGTGGGGTCGGATCCTCGCGACGATGATCCGCCAGACGGGCGATTTCACCGTCGCCGAGGAGGCCACCCAGGAGGCGTTCGAGGCGGCGCTCGCCCGCTGGCGGCAGGACGGCGTCCCCGAGCACCCGCGCGCCTGGCTCGTGCAGACCGCGCGCAACATCGCCATCGACCGCATCCGGCGCAGCAAGGTCCTCGCCTCGAAGCTCGCGACGTACGCCCGCGAGCTCGAGGCCGCCGCGCCCGAGCCCGCGTCCCCGACCGAGATCCCGGACGACCGCCTCCGCCTCCTCTTCACCTGCTGCCATCCGGCGCTCGCGCTCGAGGCGCAGGTCGCGCTCACCCTGCGGACGCTCGCCGGGCTCGAGACGGACGAGATCGCGCGCGCGTTCCTCGTGCCCGCGCCGACGATGGCGCAGCGCCTCGTGCGCGCGAAGCGGAAGATCGCCGATGCGCGCATCCCCTACGAGGTGCCCGAGACGAGCGAGATGCCCGAGCGCCTGCACGCGGTCCTCACGGTCATCTATCTCGTCTTCAACGAGGGCTACGCCGCCACGCGCGGCGCCTCGATGCTGCGGACCGATCTGTCGGCGGAGGCGATCCGCCTCGCACGCATCGTGCGCTCGCTCACCGAGCCCGATCCGCCGAGCGAGGTGTCGGGCCTCCTCGCGCTCGTGCTCCTGCACGACTCGCGACGCGAGGCACGCGTCGACGACGCGGGAGACGTCGTCGTGCTCGACGATCAGGACCGGACCCGGTGGAACCGCGCGCAGATCGCCGAGGCCCTCCCGCTCGCGGAGGAGGCGATGCGCACCGCGGACCCCGGGCCCTTCGCGCTGCAAGCGGCGATCGCCGCCGTGCACGGCCGCGCCGCGCGCAAGGAGGACACCGACTGGCCCGCGATCGCGCAGCTCTACGAGCGGCTCGAACGCATCCAGCCTTCGCCGATCGTCGCGCTCAATCGTGCGGTCGCCGTCGCGATGGTCGACGGTCCGGCGGCGGCGCTCGCGCTGGTGGATGCCATCGCGGCGGGCGGCGCGCTCGACGACTATCACCTGATGCACGCGGCGCGCGCGGACTTCCAGCGACGCATGGGCGCGCTCGCGGACGCGGAGAAGAGCTACGCGCGCGCGCTCGAGCTCGTGGGCAACGAGAGCGAGCGGAGGTTCCTCGAGCGTCGCTTGCGCGAAGTCCGTGCGCCGCGCGGATGAGCCCTCGCGCAGACGACCTCGGGCCGCATCCGATCGCCCGCGATCTCATTGCATGGAGGATGCAGCGACCTAGGCTCCTTCGGTGGCGTCGACGTATACCCTCGACGAGGTCCTCTACGAGGACGACGAGGCTGCGCTCTATCGCGCGCACGCCCCGGACGGTCACGCGGTCCTCGCGAAGACGCTGAAGGCGCCGCATCCGACGTCGGCGGAGATCGAGGCGCTCCGGCGCGAGCTCGAGGCGGCGCGGCGCATCGGCACCGCCGCGGTCGCGCGACCGGAGGCGCTCGCGACGATCGAGGGGCGACCCGCGCTGGTGCTCGAGGACGACGGCGGCTTGCCGCTCGCCATGCAGCTCGGGCAGCCCGCGGAGCTCGGATGGTTCTTCCGCACCGCGCTGGCGCTGACGGAGGCGATGGGCACGGTGCACGAGACGCACGCGCTCCACGGACGCCTGCATCCCGCGGACATCCTCGTGCGCCGCGACGGACGCGTGGAGCTCACCGGGCTCGGCCACACGAACGTGGCGACGCCGCTGGCCGACGGCGCGACGCATCTCCCGATGGCGATGTGGCCGTATCTCTCGCCGGAGCAGACCGGACATCTCGGGATCCCGGTCGATCACCGCTCCGATCTCTACTCGCTCGGCGTGATCTTCTTCCAGATGCTCACCGGCACGCTGCCCTTCGAGGCGCACGCGCTCGTCGGCTGGCTGCATGCCCATTGCGCGATCGCGCCACCGTCGCCGGCCGAGCGCGCGCCCGGCGTGCCCGACGTGGTCTCGGCGATCGTGCTCAAGCTCCTCGCGAAGGCTCCCGAGGCGCGATACCAGAGCGCGTCCGGGTTGCATCACGACCTCGCGCGCGCGGCGCACGCGTGGCAGACGCATCACGCGGTCGGGGCGATCGAGCTCGGAGCCGCCGATCTGCCGCCCCCGCTCCGGTTCGCGACGCGCACGTACGGCCGCGCGAGCGAGCTGCGCGTCCTCTCGCAGGCGGTCGAGCGCGTCGCGACGAGCAAGCGGATGGAGCTCGTGCTCGTCGGCGGTCCGTCGGGCATCGGCAAGACCTCTCTCCTCGAGGAGCTCGCCCGCACGACCTGCGCGCGAGAGCACGCGGTGATGGGGACGGGCCGCTGCGCGAGCCCGGTCGACACGTCCTGCGCGGCGCTGTTCGAGGCCTTCGACGGCGTGCTCGCGGCCACCCTCGAGTCGTCGGAGGAGTCGCCCGCGGACCTCGCGCGCGATCTCGAGGCGCGCCTCGGCCCCGACGCCGCCCTGCTGTCCGCGGTGGTGCCGGGGCTCGCGCGGATCCTGCCGGTGCACCCGCACGATCTGGAGAGGGACGTCCAGCCGGCGGAGGCCGAGCACCGTGTCGCGGCCGCGCTCGATCACCTGGTCGGTGCGCTCGCTGCGCGCGGACGCGCGATGGTGCTCGTGCTCGACGACATGCAGGACGCGGAGGGCGCCACGTCCGAGCACCTCCTGCGCTGGGCGAGCTCCGCGCACGACTGGCCGCTCCTCGTCATCGGCGCGTATCGCTCGGACGACGCCGCCTCGGGGCACGTCCTCTCGGACACCGCCACGCGCATCGCGAACGAGGGCGTGCCGGTCACGGACGTCACGCTCGGACCGCTCTCCGCGAGCGACGTCGGCGCCTGGCTCGCCGACGTTCTGCACCGTCGTCCCGAAGACGTGGCCGAGCTCGGCGACGCAGTCACCGAGCGCACGGGCGGCGTGCCGCTGGTGGTCGCGCGCCTGCTCGAGTCGCTGTATCGACGCGGTCACATCCACTACTCCATCGAGACGAGCACGTGGGAATGGGACCTCGCCGCGGTGCGCGCCGAGCCCTACGCCGACGACGTCGCGGCGCTCATCGCGCAGAGCATCGAGCAGCTCCCGCGGCCCACGCGGAGCGCGCTCTCGCGCTTCGCCGCGCACGGCTTGCGCGCGGACATCGAGACGCTGGCGATCGTGCTCGAGTGTCCCGCGACGGAGGTCGTGGCGCGGCTCGAAGAGGCGTTCGATGCGCGGCTCATCGCCCGCGCGGACGCGACGATCACGTTCTTGCACGAGCGCATCCGGGCCGTGGCGTACGACCTGCTCGGCAGAGAGCGCGGCGACGCGCATCTCCGGATCGCGCGGTCGCTCCTCGCGCGGCTCCCGCCCGAGCGCATCGGCGAGCGGGCATTCGAGATCGTGCGTCACTTCCGGCGGGCCGATCCGTCCGCGCTCTCGCCCGACGAGCGCACGCGCGTCGCCGAGCTCGCGCTGCTCGCGGGACGGCGCGCGCATGCGACCGGACAGCCGGCGGCGGCGGCCGAGCACATCGCGCACGCGATGAGCCTCCTCGACGAGGCGCACTGGCAGACGCACCCGCAGCTCGCGTTCGCGCTGCGCATGTCGCTGGCGAAGGCCCGCTTCGCCGCGGGGGCCATCGGCGAAGCGGAGGACCTCGCCGAAGCGCTGTTGCCCCGCGTGACGAGCGCCCCCGATCGCGCCGCGGTGCGCGGCTTGCTCGCCGATCTCGCGTTCGCGCGCGGAGCGATGCCGGAGGCGGTGAGGGCGTGCCTCGACGGTCTCTCCGCGCTCGGCATCGACATCCCCGAGCACCCCACGGACGAAGAGGCCGACCGCGCGACCACCCGCGCGCTCGCGCACCTCGCGGTCTGGGGCAAGGCTCCGTCGGAGGTCGCCGTCACGACCGATCCCACCGCACGCGCGACCTGCGATCTGCTCGCCGCGCTCGTCGCGCCGGCCGCCTACACGGACTGGAACCTCGTCTGGGTCGCGGCGGCCACCGCCGTCGAGTGGTCGCTCGACCACGGCAACGCGAGCAGCTCCCCCACCGGTTACGCCGTGCTCGCTCTCCGTCTCTCCGCGCGGGGCGAGTACGCCGAGGCGTACCGGCTGGGCGAGCAGGCCTACCGGCTCTCGCAGCGCGAGGAGAACGTCGCGGTCGCGCCGCGCACCGCGCTCCTGTTCCTCGCCTTCCTCAGCTACCTGGCGCTGCCGGTGCACGAGGTGATCGATCTCCTCCATCGCGAGCTCGACGCCGCGAAGGCGATCGGCGATCTCACGCACGTTTCCTACCTGCAGAAGAGCGCGATCGAGCTCCGGTTCTTCGCCGGCGACGCGCTCGCCAACGTCGCCGCGTCCTCCCGGGACGCGCTCGCGGCGGCCGAACGCGCCGGTTACGTCGCGGTGGCCGCGGAGCACCGCAGCTCGATCGCCCTCCTCGACCGGCTGACCCGTCCGGAGGGCGCCGCCGGTGGCCACCCGGACTCCGCAGGTCCTGCCGAGGCGCTTCCGCTCCTCTCGCTGGTGGAGAGCTACCACGACGTCCTCGGCTGCTACCTCCTCGGTGACGTGACCGGCGCGGCGGATGCCGCCGACCGCGTGGAGCGCCTGTCGATCGGCGTGGTCGGCGCGATCGAGGCCGCGGAGCTCCACTTCTACGCCGCGCTCGCGCACGCCGCCGATCCGCGGCGCGAGCGGTCGACCGCGCTCGAGAGGGTACGCAAGCACCAGGAGGCCTTGCATCGCCTCGCGCAGACCTCACCGGTCAACTTCGGTGCGCGCGACGCGCTCGTCACCGCTGAGAGCTACCGACTCTCCGGCGACGACCTCGAAGCGGAGCGCTGCTACGAGACGGCGATCCGGGCCGCGCGCACGTCGGCCTCGGTGCCGGTCGAGGCGATCGCGAGCGAGCGCGCATCGGAGTTCTATCGCGCCCGCGGGATGAT
>JBDHVD010000316.1:0-10596 GCA_039809525.1 Labilithrix sp.
CGATCTGCTCGGCGCCGGCCACGACGAGGTTGACCGACTTGTCCTCGATGCCGCTCGACAGCTCCGTGTCGGAGCCCTTGCGGAGGACGATGGCGACGTCGTCGCTCGCCCCGCGGCCGAGGGTCTGCTGGAGCCCGGCGATCAGCATCTGGACGGCGGCGACGACGAACACCACCAGCGCGAGCCCGAAGGCGGCGGCGAGCGTGGTGCGCTTGCGGACGACGAGGTTGCGGACGTTGTACTTGATGGGGACCATGGCTCAGCCCACCCTCCGGAGCGCCTCGATCACCGAGACGCGGCCGGCCTGGATGCTCGGGAGGAGCGACCCGGCCGCGGCGAGCCCGATCGCGATGACCACCGCGAGGCCGGCGGTCTGCGGCTCGACGCGGAAGTAGGGGAACCACGCGCCCATGTTCTCCTCGATCGCCCGGCCGATGACGTCGTTCACGAAGGGGTAGGCGATGCCGACGCCGACGAGCCCGGCGACGATGCCGAGCGCCGCCGCCTCGGCGATGACGAAGAAGCGGATGTGCCACGGCTCGAAGCCGATCGCCCGGAGCACGGCGTACTCGCGGGTGCGTTCGCGGACGCCCATCGCGATGGTGTTGCCCAGGATGAGCAGCATGATGCCGAGGATGACGAAGGACACGATCTCGAGCGCGGTGAGGATCGCGGAGAAGCCCGCCATGAACGAGACGTTCATCGAACGCTCGCTCATGGTGACGGTCTGCGTGTCCCGGTCGTCGAAGAGGCGATCGACCTCCTGCGAGATCTCGCCGCTCCGGTTCACGTCGGTGATGCGCGACATGATCCACCCGATCTCGTCGCGGCGCCCCGGCGGGAGCGACTCGTTCAGGTAGTCCCAGTGGAAGACGAACTGCGAGCGATCGAGCGACTTTCGCGACGCGGTGTAGATGCCGTCGATCATGAACTCCCAGTCGCCCGGGTAGATCGTCCCCTCGAGGATGACCTTGTCGCCGACCTTCCAGCCCATCTTCTTCGCGAGGACGTCGCCGACGAGGGCGCCCTTCTTGTCCGCGAGCCAGCGCTCCTTCGAGGCGTCGTCGACCACCATCTCGTCGATGACCGTGAGGTAGCTCGGTCCGTCGACCGCCATGTTGGCGAAGAACTCGTCGGGCCGGTTCGGGATCCGCGCGCCGAACCAGTTCGCGTACGTCGCCGACTTGATGCCGGGCACGTTGCGCACGTCCGACACGTAGCGCTTCGGCAGCTGCATCACGAAGGAGACCTTGTGGCGCGTGCCGAGCCGGTCGGACGCGGCGAACTCCTCGCCGATGTGCCATGCCCACAGCATCGTGCGGATGAGGATGAAGGCGATGAGCGCCACCGCCGCGCCCGCGACGGTGAAGATGGTGCGGAACCAGCTCCGCTTCAGGTTCCTCGCCGCGATCAGGAAGAGCGAGAGCATCAGTCGAGCCGGCCCTTGTTCAAGGTGCGCGTGATCGTCGCGCGCTCGGCGGCGGCGGGATCGTGCGTGACCATGAGGATGGTCTTCTTGAACTCGACGTTGAGCTTCGTGAGGAGCGCGAGGATGTCGTCGGCGCTCTTGCGATCGAGATCGCCCGTCGGCTCGTCGCAGACGAGGATCGTCGGGTCGTGGACGATCGCGCGGGCGATGGCCACGCGCTGCTCCTGACCGCCCGAGAGCTGGCGCGGATAGTGGCCCATGCGCTCGTCGAGGCCGACGACGCGGAGCGCGATCTGCGCGCGCTTGCGACGCTCGCTCGAAGAGAGCTTGGTGAGCAGGAGCGGCAGCTCGACGTTCTCGAGCGCCGTGAGCACCGGCATCAGGTTGTACGATTGGAAGATGAAGCCGATGTGCCGCGCGCGGAACTTCGCGAGCTCGCCGTCGCTCATCGCGCCGAGGTCGCTCCCGGCGACGAGCGCCTTGCCGCTCGTCGGACGGTCGAGCCCCGCGATGAGGTTGAGGAGCGTCGACTTGCCCGAGCCCGACGGCCCCATCAGCGCCTCGAACGCGCCTTCCGCGATGTCGAGCGAGAGGCCGTCGAGGACGGTGAGCGGCTCCTTTCCGCGCACGAACGTCTTGGTGACGTCGGTCATCTGGATGATCGACTTCTTCGGCGCCGGGACGGCGCTCTTCCGGTACTGCTCCGGGATCTCGACCTGCTCGGTCGTGGACTCCGGGCCCGTCGTCTCGATCTCGCTCACTTGTCCGTCTCCTTGATGCGCTGCCCGTCGGCGACGTCGGCCGCCGGCTTGGCGACGACCTTGGTCCCGGGCGGCGGTCCGTCGAGGAGCTCCACGGCCGATGCTCCGACCGTGCCCCCCACCTTCACCGGATAGGCGTGCAGCTTCCCGTTGTCGATGGTGAAGACCAGCTTCTTGCCTTCGCGCTCGACGACGGCGTCGCTCGCCACCACCTTCTTCGGCGCCTCCTTCAGCGCGTCGTCGGTGATCGCCTTCGAGAGGAACGACACCCGCGCGCTCATCTCGGGCAGCACGCCCTCGATGTCGTCCGCGAACTTCACCTTCACCATGATCGTCGCCTTCTGGCGGTTCACGCGCTGGCCGAGCTCGGTGGCGACGCCGCGGTATCGCTTGTTCGGATACGCATCGAGCACGATCTCGCACGGCCCGCCGAGCTTCACGAGGTGGAGGCGCGGCTCCGGGACGTCGGCCTCGACGAGCAGGCTGGTGAAGTCCACGATCTCGGCGACCGGCACGGGGTTGCCGACGCCGCCGACGAACTCGCCGACCGTCGCCGGCTTCGTCACCACGCGGCCCGAGATCGGTGTGACGATGATCCGGTCCTTGAGGCCCACGCCCACCGTCCCGACGTCCGCCTGCGCGACGCCGACCTCCGCCTCGGCGGCCCGCACCGCCTCCTTCAGCGCGGCCTCGCGCGCGACGAGGTTGTCGAGGTTCGCCTTGCCGACCGTGCCGCTCGCGACGAGGGCGCGCTCGCGCTCCACCTGCTGCGAGATCTCGGCGAGGTTCGCGCGCGCCGTCGCGATGCGCGCCTGCGCCGCGCCGACGCGCGAGCCGGCGGCGACGACCTGCGTGCGGATGTCCGTGTCCTCGAGCTGGGCGATCGTGTCGCCCTCCTTCACGGTGTCGCCTTCCTTGATCAGCACCTTCGCGAGGCGACCGGGCAGCTTCGAGCCGACCTTCGACGTGCGCTGCGGGATCACGTAGCCCGTCGCCGTCACCTGCACCTCGGCCTGCGACGGCGAGATCATCGCGATCTCGGTGGTCCGCACCTCTTGCTTGAACAGCTGACCCTCGAGTCGGGTGTAACCGACATACCCGAGGGCGCCGAGCGCGCCGATCACGAGCAGCGGGACGACCGCGCGACGGACCGGCGACGGGCCCGTGGGCGCGTCGCGCTCGATGCGCAAGGAGGCGAGATCGGAGCTGAGCTGGTCGGACACGGGCGACTCGTTAGCACGCGGTAGCTGCCCCGGAGGAAGGGGGCATCGCCGTCGATGAGAGGAAAGCGCGATCTCCGGAGAAGACGTCCGGCAACCCGGCGATCCGACACGCGGATGCGAGATGTGTGGGCGGATCTCCCACCCTACGCTGCGCCGCAAATTCCCGGGCGCGCGCCATCGCTGACCGCGGCGTCAGGGACCGCGAACGATGTGCACGACGACGCAGACGCGCAAGGCGCATTAGCATCGAAGACGTGCCGAGCCGCCTCTCGATCGGGTTTGTCTCCGTGGTTCTCGCCGCTTGCGGTCCGTCGAGCGCGGATCCGAACGCGCCCTCCGCGCCGAGGGTCGCCGCGTCGTCGGGCTCGCCGGTCGAGACCTACTTCCCGCTCGAGCAGGGCAAGATGTACACGTACGCGACACGCGACGGCGCCGAGAGCGGCATGATCTCGATGCGCGTCGAGCGCGGCGACGCCACGCACGGCAAGCTCGTCGTCGTCGGGACGCGGAGCGCCAAGCGCTTCGTCTACGAGAAGGACGGCGTCGCGTACGAGGGCGGCGCGTACATCCTCAAGGCGCCGATCGAGGTCGGCACGAGCTGGCCGGGCGAGCACGGCGGCACGGCGAAGATCGCGAAGACCGATCTCTCGATGACCGTGGGCGACAAGACGTACGGCTCGTGCATCCAGACGGTGGAGGACGGCACGCGTCCGCCGAATTCGCGCTACACGACGACGTACTGCCCGGGCGTCGGCATGGTGCTGTTCGAGGTCGTCACCAACGAGGGCGACGCGCGCGGCGAGCTCCGGAGCTACGGCGCGCCGATCGAGATGCAGCAGGGCACGTCGGTGCGGATCGAGAAGTCGCAGTAGAGGAGAGCCTGTGACGTTTGTCCTACGGTCGTAGGATGATCGTATGAAGAAGCGCCGGCTCTCGGCGTCGGTCGATGCCGACCTCTTCGTTGCGGCCGAACGCGCCGTGGCCGAGGGACGCGCAGAGAACATCAGCGCGTGGGTGAACGCGGCGATGCGACAGAAGATCGAGCACGACCAGCGCATGCGCGCGCTCGACGAGCTCCTCGGGGCCTACGAATCGAAGCATGGGGTCATCACGGACGAGGAGATCTCTGCCGCCACTCGGCGTGCCCGGTCGGAGGCGGTCGTCATCCGGGGCCGTGCGAAGCGGGTCGGGCGTCGGCGATGACGCTTCTCCTCGACGCCGGGGCTCTCATCGTCGGCCAGGTCTGGCGCGGCGGTACGGGGCGGCCGGCGCCGGCGTCCACGTGGAGCTCGTGCCGGCGTAAACGCGCGCACGTCACTGCTTGATCACGAGGTCCGCCTTCTTCAGCGCGAGGCCGGCGGGCTTCTGGGCGAAGGCGAGCGTCGCCTTGACGGTGGTGGGGCCGCCCTTCGCGAGCGTCGCGGCGCAGCCCATCTTCCCCTTGCCGCGGCGCGAGTGGGAGGAGCCGATGCTCGTCTCCACCCACGACATCTTCACGGTCATCGGGCCGAGCGGATCGCAGACGGCCGACGCGACGGTCGCGCCGTCCTGTACGAGCTCGACCCGGTAGGCGAGCGCGGCGTCGCCCTCGTACGCGATGTCGAGATCCGTCCAGAGCGCGACGTCGCCGGCCTTCAGCGGCATCGTCACCGTACCGGCGCCCTCGCCGGAGAGGGGCACACGCCCGGCCTCCGAGCCGCACGCAGCAAGGGACGACAGCGAGAGGAGGAGCAGGGAGAGGCGAGCGCGCATGCGTGCAGGATACAACCCCTTCAGCGAGCCTGCTCGGCTTCCGCGAGCACCTGCCCCATGAAGTGCACGAGGTCCCACTTGTCCCTCGCCGTCGGCCCCTTCAGCTCGACGTGCTGGATGGCGGGCGTGACGAGCACCGAGCGCAGGTGCGCCGGCGGCACGTCCTTCGCGAGGTGGAACGTCTCGCTCGCGGGGATGACGTTGTCGCCCTCGCCGTGGAGCAGGTAGACGTTCGCGCGGATCCCGCCGAGGCGGCCGTGCGGGGACACGTCGGCCATCGCGCCCTCGAGCCGATCGATCTCCGCGACGAGCTCTGGGCGCAGGCTCGCGATGTCCGCGGCGAAGAGCTTCTCCACCTTGTCCTTCGACCCGGGCGACAGCTCGCGCGCCGCACGCCGCGCATCCTCGCGCGCCTCGTGCAGCCAGAGCCGCAGCGCCTCGCGCGCGATCGGGACGTCGTCGGCGGGGAAGAAGTCCTCGACATGGGTGTAGACGAGCACCGTCGCGCCGTACTCGTGCGCGCGCGCGTCCTCGGCGAAGAAGTGCGAGACGCGCGCGAGGTCGCCGTGCGCGCCGACCGCGACGACGAAGGCGACGCCGTCGGCGAAGCGCGGATCGGCGGCGGTGAGCAGCGAGACGCCGCCGCCGAAGCTCATCCCCATGAGGCCGACCTTCTTCCGCCCGACCCGTGCCTGGAGGACGGAGAGCGCGCGGCCGACCGTGTCGATCGATCGCGGCGCGACGCGGTAGTCCGACAGCTCGGCGATCTCCGGCGTGAGCACCACCACGCCGGCGGCGGACACCGCACGGGCGAAGCGCTCGAGCCGCGGCTCGTCGATGCCGAGGTGATGCACGCCGTGGACGAGCACCACCCCGGGCGCGTCCGCGACGCCGGCCGGACGGTAGATGCGGGCCGGGATCCCGTCCATGAGGAGGCGCTCCTCGGCGACCTCGCTCTTCGACGACGGATCGGAGAACGACACGAGCAGCCCGGCGGCGCGCGCATGGTGCGACGCCGGACGCGCGAGCATCACGAGCATGACCGCGATCAGGAACACGACCGCTCGGCGCATCATCGGAAACGGTACCTCCATGCTCGATTCAACGCCGCTCGGCGGCCGGACCTCGTCGTGGAGCCGTCAGAGTTTGTAATCCTTCGTCGCGACAGCGGCCGAGCTCGTGCGACCGGGAGCGCTTGACCATGCCTGCATGCATTGCAATCATGCAGGCATGCGCGTGAAGGCACACCAGTACACGATCCGGAACGTGTCGCCGCGCGTCGATCGTGCGCTCCGTGCGAAGGCGAAGGCCCGTGGGGTCAGCCTGAATACGCTCGTGATCCAGGCGCTCGAGGCGGAGGCTGGGCTCGCGGGGGAGCCGAGGCTCTTCGACGATCTCGACGATCTGTTCGGCAGCTGGGTAGAGGACAAGGCGGTCGATCGCGCTCTGGCCGAACAACGTCGGGTCGACGCGAGGGATTGGGAGTGAAGCTCGCTCTCGACACGAACGCCTACCGTCTCGTCATGGAAGGAGACGCGAATGCCGTGAGGCTCGCGCGGACGGTCGAGCGTCTCCTCATGCCGGTCCCTGTCCTCGCCGAGCTGCGGGTCGGGTTCCTCAACGGGACCCGTGGGCGAGAGAACGAAGCCCACCTCGTGCGTTTCCTCGATCGGCCCCGCGTTGCCGTGCTCGCATGCGACGAGGAGACGGCGGTTCGTTACGCCGAGCTCAAGCTCCAGTTGAAGAGGCAGGGGACCCCCATCCCGCTGAACGACGTCTGGATCGCCGCGCTCGTCCTCCAGCACCAGGCGACGCTGTTCACGCGGGACTCCGACTTCGAGCGGCTGCCCCAGGTCCCTCGGATCGGATGATCGTGCTGTCGTGAGCTCCGCGGGCCGCCGGGCGATCCTCCACATCGACATGGACGCGTTCTTCGCGTCGGTCGAGCAGAACGACGATCCGAAGCTCCTGGGCAAGCCGGTCCTCGTCGGCGGGCCGACTCGCCGCGGCGTCGTCGCGGCCGCCTCGTACGAAGCGCGAGCGTTCGGCTGCCGCTCGGCGATGCCGATGGCGGAGGCCCTGCGCCGGTGTCCGCGGGCGATCGTGGTCCCCCCGCGCGGCGACCGCTACGCCGAGGTGAGCGGGCAGGTCTTCGACGTCTTCCGCAAGTACACGCCCCTCGTGGAGGGCCTGTCGATCGACGAGGCGTTCCTCGACGTCACCGCCAGCCGGTCGCTCTTCGGCGACGGCGCCACCATCGCGCGCGCGATCAAGGACGACGTGAAGCGCGACACCGGGCTCACCGCCTCGGCGGGGGTGGCCCCGTGCAAGTTCGCGGCGAAGATCGCGAGCGACATGGACAAGCCCGACGGCCTGACGGTCGTCGGGGACGACGTCGCCGCGTTCCTCGCGCCGCTGCCGGTCGAGCGCATGTGGGGCGTCGGTCCGAAGACCGCGCCGACGCTGCGCCGCCTCGGCTACCGCACGCTGGGCGATCTCGCGAAGGCCGATCCGGCGGCGCTCGAGCGCGTGCTCGGGACGTGGGGCGCCGAGATCCGGGAGCTCGCGCGCGGCAACGACGTCCGCGAGGTCGAGCCCGATCGCGACGCGAAGTCGATCGGTGCAGAGTGCACGTACGAGAAGGACCTCACGGCGAAGGACGCGATCGCCCGGACGCTCCTCGCGCACGCCTCGCGCGTCGCCGAGCGGCTGACCGAGGGCGAGCTCCTCGCCGGCGCCGTCGTGGTGAAGCTCAAATACGCCGACTTCACCGTGCTCACGCGGCGGATGACGCTGCCCGATCCGGCGAGCGACACGCGCACGCTGCACGACGCGTGCGTCACGCTCCTCGATCGCTTCCCGCTCGCCGGCGCGCGCATCCGGCTGACCGGCGTGTCGGCCCAGGACCTCCGGCACGCGAAGGACGCGCAGCCCGTGCTGTTCCCCGATCGCGCGGCGGCCCGGCGTCGCGCCGCGGAGAAGGTCCTTTCGAGGGCAAAAGACCGCTATGGCGCGCAGGCCATCACGTTCGCGACGCTCCTCGAGGGCTCCGACGAGCGGAGCACGCCGGACGGCGACCCTTCGCGCTTTCCCCGGCGGCGCGGGTCCGATTAGCATCGGGATCGTGCTCGAGACGAAAAGGGTCCTGGTCGCCGCCTTCGCGCTGATGGCGATGGCGTCGTGCAAGCCGAAGCCCGGCGGCAGCTGCAAGATCGAGCTCCAGGAGTACTGCACCGACGACAAGAAGGCGCTCGCCTGTCACGACGGCAAGTACGAGGAGATCCTCTGCAAGGGGCCGGAGGGGTGCGCGAAGAAGGGCAAGGACTTCGTCTGCGATCAGTCCGTCGCCGAGGACAAGGAGACGTGCAACCTCCCCGACGACTTCGTCTGCTCCGCGGACAAGAAGGGCATGCTCAAGTGCGACAAGCACAAGTGGACCTTCGTGCAGCCGTGCCTGGGCGAGCGCGGCTGCGCGCTCGAGGCGAAGAAGGTCACCTGCGACAACAGCATCGCGAACGTCGGTGACGCCTGCCGCGAGGAGGAGGACTACGCCTGCTCGACGGACAAGAAGTCGGCGCTCGTGTGCCGCTCGAACAAGTTCGTGCAGGTGAACCAGTGCAAGGGGCCGAAGGGCTGCCGGATCACCGGCGACAAGTCCGCGGGCTACAAGGTCGAGTGCGACGACTCGATCGCTGCACCGGGCGACGCCTGCGAGAAGGAGGAGCACTACTCGTGCAGCAACGACGAGCGGTCGATCCTCAAGTGCAAGAGCAAGAAGTTCGAGGTCGAGGAGAAGTGCCGCTCCAAGGAGCGCTGCCAGGTCCGCGGCGGCCAGGTCGGCTGTTACTGATCCGACGCGGGCCGTCGGCCTGTGGGACCGAGCGGCCCGGCGTCCTCCTCGCGCGCGCCACGCTCGCGCTTTCTGCGCGATCGCCGTCGAGGGCGCCGATGTGCGATGCGCGGCCCGGGCGCGTCGGCCACCCCCGACGACGTATTGATGCACGATCGTGACGTGCGGCGGCGCGGGGTTGGGCTAGAGGATCGGCCGCATGAGAAGCACCATGTTCGGGCTCTGTCTGCTCGCCGCGACCGGCGCGCTCGGCTGCGCGAGGGGGAGCACGGACGATCTCGGCGACGATCTCGCGTCGATCGCCGAGGACGGCGGGCCCGAGGGCACCAGCGTGACCGCGCCCCAGGGCAACGGCTACGACGCCGGCGCGCCCGCGAAGGACGGCGGCGCCCCCGCCGGCGATGCGGGCACCGATGCGACGACGCCGGGCACGTGCAGCTCGTTCACCGGCTCGCTCGTCACGTTCGATCTCACGAAGCTCAGCGGCTCGCCCGCGGACGTCACCCCCTCGGCGAAGGCGTCCGGCGTCACCGTCGGCGCGCTGAAGCGCACCGGGGTCACTGCGGTCTCGACGAGCGGCGCGTTCAACGCGAGCGGCTGGCCGACGGGCGCGGTCGACAAGAGCAAGTACTACGGCTTCAGCCTCACGCCGCCCTCGGGCTGCACGATCAGCCTCACGAAGGTGTCGCTCTCGCTCGACGCGTCGAACACCGGTCCGAAGAGTGCGTCGATCGGCACGAGCGACGACGCGTACGGCACGCTCCGGAACGCGACGATCGGAAGCGCGACCAACGTCACGCTCCAGGGCGTCACGAACGTCGACGGCTCGGTCGAGGTCCGCCTCTACGGCTACTCGGCGGAGGGCTCGGGCGGGACGATGCGCATCGCGGACACCCTCTCGGTGACCGGCGCGCTCGCCCCGCTCTGACCGAGCGCCTCCTCAGTAGAGGCAGCAGCGGAAGCCGATGTCGCGCGTGATGTCGGTGTCGGGGTCGGCCGACTGCGGAGGAACGCGCTGCTCCGTGCGCATGCCCTTGCAGGAGAGCGTCGTCGGATCGTTGTTCGCGAAGAACGATCCACCGCGGACGCGGCAGTTCGAGTTCGGAGCGGTGCCGTCGCACGAGTCTTCCCACTCCGCGACGTTGCCGCTCATCTGATAGAGACCGGTCACGCCGCCCGCACAGTTGGCGAAATAGATCGTGCCCGTGCCGTTGGTCGAGTTGCCGTTCTCGTACAGCTGCTGGAGGCCCTCGTCCTTGTTCACGGCGAAGCCATAACCGTTGAGCTGGTTCTGGACCGGCCCGGCGCCCTCCGAGTCGTGGTACGTGCCGTTGCAGCGACCGTCGAAGGTGCTGCTGCTATACGGCCACTGATTCACACCCTGAGCCGAGCAGGCGTTGTACCACGCGCCCGCATCCGCCGAATCGGCGAGCGCCGGAGGGACGGAGCCTCCGGTGACGCTCCCGCAAAGCTGCTTGCCTGCCCACTTGCAGTACGCGTACGCATCGCACCAATCGACGTAGTGAACGGGGAGAGCGTTGTTGAAGTTCGTGAGCCCGCCTGCCGGCACCTGCTTGCTGG
>JBDHVD010000317.1:0-10547 GCA_039809525.1 Labilithrix sp.
GAGGGCGTCGTACTCGAGCAGCGCGGTCGAGGCCACGCGCGGATCCGCGGTCGTCTGCCGATCGCGCTTGAGCGCCGCGAGCAGCTTCTCGCCCCGGTTCGCCCCGGGCAGCGGGTGCGCGCCGAGCGACTGCCGGAGGTGCGCGTGGTCGACGTCGTCGATGCGCTTCTTCATCTCGTCGGGGGTGAGCGCGCGCTCCGGCGAGCGCCCCCCCTGGAGCGCCTTCGAGAAGCGCGCCTCCTGCGAGCCCTGGATCAGGTCCTCGATCTTCGCGTCGCCGAGCTCGAGCGCGATGATGTCGCGCTGCTGCGCGGCCGCGAACGTCGCCGAGCGGCCCATGATCTGCGCCGCCGCGCCGATGATCTCGCCGGTGAGCGGATCGGCGTTCCAGTCGGCGATGCCGCCCCACGGCGCACGCGAGTCGTACGGCCAGTAGAAGATGAAGTTGTGCCGGATGTCGCCGACGCGCGCCTTGTAGCCGGTCTCGCCGCACGTCTCGTGGTCGTCGTACTCGCGCACCGGGTTGTGGCACATCGTGAGGACCGCCTTCGGGTCCTTCGGCTTCTCCACCAGCCAGCCGCCGTACGAGACCATCTCCTTCGTCGACGGATCGCTCGTCGAGTCGAACAGCTCGCCGTGGCACGAATCGCGATCACCGTCGCCGGTCCTCCGGCACTCGACCTCGCGCGCGGTGGCGACCGCCACCTTCATCAGCTGGTTCCACGAGTGCGTGAGGTCCTCGAGGGTGCCCCGTCCCGCCGGCTTGCCGTCGGGGCCGAGCGGATCCTGCAGCTCGTCGGGCGCCTCCTTGTTCACCCAGTAGCCGACGGTCTTCACCTCGCGATCGCGATACGGGATGGTGCACTTCTTCACGAACACGTCGCACTGCGAGCCGGTGTGTCCGCCGTAGCCGGTGACGTCGTTCGCGCACTGATCGGCGGTGCCGTCCTTGTCCTTGTCGTCGTTCGCATCGCACGACGCCGCCTGGTGGCTCTTCTTCCAGACGTTGTGGACGTAGGCGAAGCGATGGAACATCTCGTCGGTGAAGCCGTACTGCGGGTCCCAGCCCTGACGGCCCGCGCTGACCACGCCGACGCTGCGGCTGTCGCCGATGCCGCCCGGGTTGCCGACCACGTCCATCGTGGCCTTCGTGTTCTCGAGCGGCTCGAAGTCGTGATCCTGATCGATCTTGAGGAACGAGCTCCGGACCGTCGCCTCCTGCGGGTCGCACTCGTACGTCGACGAGCCGGTGAACAGGCCGACGACGAGGCACGTCGGCACCCGGCCCTGGTAGTCGGAGAACGGCGACGCGCTCGTGGCCGGCGTGAGCGTGTACTTGTTGGTGACGTCGAGGTAGCCCTTCTCGCTCTCGATGTGGACGCGGTCCTCGCTGTTCGGGTCGGTCACCGCATACGAGATCGGCAGCACCTCGAAGTTGCCGAACACCTTCCCGGTGAACATCTCGTCCCACATGGGATTGGTGTTCTGGGCGAGGTTCTTCGACCAGTCGACGCGCATGTACTCGCGCTGGTGCCACGGCCGATCGCTGTCGTTCTCTTCGACGACGTTCTGCTCCTCGCCCGTCGACGCGTTGTAGGCGCGCCGGATGTCGAAGTGCTTCTGGATCTCGTACGCGGCGACGATCGTCCCGTTCGGCGTCTTCGTGTAGCCCTTGTCCCGCGTCGCGCGCCCCTGCGGATCCTTCTGCGGGACGCCCTTGTTGTCCTGCCCGTCCGCGATTTGGTACGCCTTGCGGGCGATCAGGAGATCTTCGGTCACCTCCCAGCGCACGCGATCGACGTGACCCCACGAGCCGACACCGATCAGCGACTGACTCGCGGACGCGTCGACGACGTAGTTCCGCCAGTAGAACTCCGGATCGTCGGCAGGGTCGTCGATCTTCTCGCCGACGAAGAACTGCTTCGGCAGCGCATTGTCCTGCACTCGATTGATCGGGTCGCGCTCTTCCGCGCATCCCGCGCCGCCAAGCGCCCCCATCACGATCGCTCCCAGCGCGAGTCGCGATGCCAGACGCGAGATCCCAAAGCTAGCCATGACAATCCTCCTCACGCGCGAGGGAGACACCTCACGCGAGACACGGGCGTCACCCCGCGAGACCTGACGAGCGACGGCGAGCGAGCGGCGCGCGCGGGACGCATTCCCGCGGGCCATCTCGTTCCGTCGTGTGGCTCATCCGCGTACGCAATCCGCGGACCAACTCGCGAAGGCCCATTTTTCCGCGGGATCCTGCGTTGCGCGCCGGCGCCAAGTCTGCGCGCGTCAACAAGCCGACATCGAATCCGTCAGCCGCGCGAACGGCGTGTGGCTCCTTTGCATCTTCCCCGCGATGCGCGACGACCTGACACGGGCTGACAGGACGCGCGCAGCGGGTGCGCGTGCGGCCCGCGATGTGCAACCTGGTCCTCGGAAACGCACTTGATCGGTCCCAGGTCGCTCCTTGCCGCCGGCGTCGCCGGCCTCGTCCTCTTCGCCGCGCCGCCCGCCTCGGCGCAGGGCGACGACGCGGCCGAGGACCAGGAGCAGGAGCAGGAGGAGGGCATCGAGGAGCCGCCGCCCCCCGATCCGGCGTTCCGCTACACGAAACCGGCCTCGCCGAACTACCTCCGTGCCGCGGTCGAGCAGGCGATCGTCCTCGGGCTCGGCTACCTCCAGTACACGACCGACAAGTCCAACGCCGCGGACTGGGACCTCACCTACGACTGGGCGTCGATGCGGTCCAAGCTCGTCCTCGATTCGATCAGCTTCGACAACAACCGCTTCCCCACCAACTGGCTCACCCATCCGGGCGCCGGGCTCGCCTACTACACCGCCGCGCGCTCGAACCGGCTCGGGGTGCTCCCCTCCTTCGCCATGGCCTTCGCCTCGTCGGCCTTCTGGGAGTACGTCGGCGAATGGAAGGAGCAGGTCGCGCTCAACGACGTCATCGTCACACCGATCAGCGGCATGTCGCTCGCCGAGCCGCTCCTCCAGATCGGCTCGCTCATGCACCGGAGCCGGCAGAACACCGGCACGCGGATCTTCGGCTGGGTGTTCGCCCCCATCAAGAGCATCCACGATCGGCTCGACGGCCTCGATCCGAAGCAGGTCGATCACGTCGACGACCTCGGGCTCCCGGCCGAGGAGCATCACCGCTTCCGCGTGGGCGCGTCGGCCGGCGTGACGCACCAGGAGAACGGCCTCACCCAGGGCGACGGACGCCTGCGCCTCGAGTCGCGCATCGTCGCGCTGCCCGACTACGGCCTCGCGGGCCAGCACAACGGCTGGTTCGACTCCGCCGAGGTCAGCGACCTCCGCGTGCGTGGCGCGATCTCGGAGAACAAGATCGTGGACTTCGACATCGAGGCGAGCCTGCTGCCCTTCGGCTATCGCTGGCAGGACGTCCGCCTCGACGACGCGGGCAAGCTCCACGGCAGCTCGTTCCTCGCGGGCTTCCACGTCGGCACGGAGTACGGCACGCACGACTACGACCGCGACGGGCGCCGCGGCATCGACCGCATCGCGCTGGTCGGAGCGGGCACCACGCTCGAGGAGCTCTTCCACCTCCGGGGGCTCATGCTCCGGACGCGCATCGACGTGTTCGGCAGCTTCGCCGGGGTGGACGCGTACGCGCTGCCCGAATACGAGCGCGACTACGGCGCGCTCCGCCTCACCTCGGTCCTCCGCTACCAGGGCTACTACCACGCGTACGGCGCCACGGTGCGCCCGAGCCTGGAGATCGAGACCGGCCGCTTCGACGTCGGCGGCGACATCCGGCTCGACTTCTTCGACTCGATCACCGGGCTCGACGTCGAGCCGATCGCGCGCGTGCCGGAGTCGCCGGCGCACGACCGGCGCATCTGGTCGCGCGCCTGGCTCGGCTTCAGCCCGACGAAGCACTTCCGCGTGTCGCTCAACGGCGAGCATCGCCAGCGCCACGGCACGATGCCGGGTGCGAGCGCCACGCGCAGCGAGGTCGGCGGCTACTTCGGCGTCGATCTCGTGTTCTAGTGGTACGCGCCCTGGAGCTCGGTCGGCGTGCTCGCCGCGTCACCGATCATGCCGCCCGCCTGGTCCTCGAGCGCCGCGATCTGCGCATCGACCCAGTCTCGCAGCACCGACACACCGAGCGCGCTGAGCGGACCGTTCGTCAGCTTCTCGAACAGGCCATTGTTCGTCAGCTTCTCGCGGATCGCCTCGTAGCCGGGTGAGGACGTGATCTGCCCGAGGGCGAAGGACGCGAGCATCTGGCCGAAGTTCGGGAGCTCCACGTGGCGGAGCCGCGCGCGCCACTTGATCGCGAAGCTCGCGTTGTCGTCCGCGAAGCCGAGCGTGTCGCCGCCGTTGCACTCGTCGCCGTCCCAGCTGTCGGCGCAGTCGAAGAAGAACTCGGCCTGCGTCACGTAGGTCGCGCGGACGTCCGTATCGACCGCCCACCGGCGCCGTTTCAGCTCGCTCGGCACCGCGACGCGGCGCTCGCTCGTGTCGCGCAGCTTCGGATCGATGTTGATCGCGTAGACCTGCATCGCGTCGCTGCCGTTCGCGGCGCCGGCGACGAGCGGACCTTCGTTTCCCCAGCCCTTGTCGAACCCGGGATCGATGATCGGCGACCAGCTCCCGTTGCCGGTGCCGAGGTTCTGGCCCACCGTCTCCGCGCCCTGGACCTTCTCCTTCTTCAGCTTGTCCTGGCCCTTCTTCAGGTACTTGCTCGCGGCCTGGAGCGCGGGGTCGTCGTCGCCGCCGAAGAGCGCGTTGCAGTACCGGAACTCGATCACCTTGCCGACGATGGCGCTGAAGACCTTTCGTATCTTCTTCATGCTCGGACCGAAGGGCAGGTTGATGATGAACCTGACGAAGCCGGGGATCGCCTTGCCTGCGATCTCGGTCCCGAAGTCGATCACCTTGTCGGTCGCCTTCGCGCAGAGATAGTCGAAGTTCTCGGCGCCGACCGGGAGGCCCTTGCCGACGAGCCCCGGCACGTTCGACGCCCCGATGACGAGGACGTTCACGTCGCCGACGCGGCCCTGGTTGCCGTAGCGCGCGCCGGTCTGGAAGCCCTTCACCGTCCCGAGCCACGGATACCCGTAGGCCGCGACGCGCTCCGCCGTCGCGATGCCCGAGAGCACCGGCTTCATCGTGCGGGCATAGCCGTGGTACCCGCGCATCGCGCCGATGTAGGGCACGCAGCCGACGAGCGTCGCCAGGCACGTGGCGAGCAGCATGTCGTGGATCATCCCGAGCACGAGGTGAACGATCACCATCAGCAGCATGATGATGTTGCAGGCGGCGATGAAGTTCATGCCCTTCGCTTGCAGCACCGCGGAGGTGAACGCGGCGCTGTCGGCGGCCTCCTGCATCCGATCACGGAACACGACCGCCTCGCCGATCCCGATCACGAACCAAAGCGCGCCGACGAGGAAGAACGCCATGAACATGCCCGTCAGCATCACCGCCCCGCGCTGGTCCGTGCGCAGCGATGCGGCGTCGTTCCCGTGCCTCATTCGAGTGCCCCTCCGTGCACTCCCCTGCCGAGCCATGTCTGCAACGGTGGTGCCGATGAGCTCGTTCGGACAAACCACGTACGCGACGTTCGGGTCGCTTCGCGCTGCAGCGCTGTGGTGGATCGCTTGGCTCACGCGGCGGCCGCGGCCTGATGGATAGGTGCAGCGTCGCTGCACGCGATCTACGCTCGGCGCATGAGCCGCTCCACCGTCGTCGTCACCTCGCGCTTCCGTGGACCGCCGACCTCGGGCAACGGCGGCTACGTGGCAGGGCTCCTCGGCGCGCGTGCGCCCGGACCTGCGCGCGTCCGCCTGCACGCGCCGCCGCCGCTCGACCGACCGCTGACGATCGAGGAAGACGGCGAGCTCCGCATGGTCGACGGCGCCGCGACGATCGCGAGCTCGGCCCCCGCGGCGATCACGATCGAGCCGCCGCCGGCGCCGTCGCTCGACGTGGCGCGCGAGGCATCGCGCGGGTACCGCGGCTTCGCCCGCCACCCCTTCCCGACCTGCTTCGTGTGCGGACCCGAGCGCGCCGAAGGCGACGGCTTGCGCATCTTCCCCGGTCCGACCGACGGCGGGATGGTCGCGGCGCCGTTCGTGCCGCCCGCGGATCTCGTCCATGACGGCACGCTCGAACGCGCGATCGTGTGGGCCGCGCTCGACTGCACCGGCTACTTCGCCATCGTCGGCGACGCGATCGTGCCGATGCTCCTCGGCGAGATCGCCGCCGAGGTGCGCGGCACCGTCGGGGCCGGCCCGCTCGTCGCCTATGGATGGTCGCTCGGCGTCGAGGGCCGCAAGGCACGCTGCGGGACCGCGCTCGCGTCACCGGACGGTCGCGTGCTCGCCGTCGCCTCCGCCACGTGGCTCGCGCCGCGCGCGGCGGCGGATTGATGCGTCTTCGGGGATCATCGCTGCGGGATGCCGCCCGCAGAGCGGGCATGCGGTCGCGGACGGTCGTGTTGCCAGCGACGTGACCGGGGGCCAGGCCGACGGCGGATGTTTCCGCTCTCGCTGCGTTCCGGCCGGACGCATCCCTCGGAAATGAGGTGACGGGCTCGCGCGGTCCGCGTCTTGCGACGAGACCGGGCATGACCGGAGTCACCTTGTCCGACACCGAGCCGCTCTATGTCGCCTACGACGACATGGATGAGGACGACGTCTCGACGAACGTGAGCGACGTCGTGGACGAGTACGTCCGGCTCTCGGTCGCGAGCGGCATGCCGAAGCTGCGTGGCGCGATCGACTGGAACGACCTCACCGCGCACGAGGCGTGGGCGGTGACGCTCGTGGGTGCGGGCTTCAGCGTGCGCGCGATCGTGGATACGAGCCCGCTCGACGAAGAGGCCACCATGACGCTCCTCACCCAGCTCGTCCGGTCGCGGATCATCGCGGTGACCTCCTGAACGACCGACGCATGAAACGTGATCGAACCATCGCCGTCGTCGTCACGGTGGCGGCGCTGCTCGGCCTGACCTTCGCGGCGTACTCGACCCACGACTACGCGCAGCACCTCGATCGCCAGGTGCACGCGGTCCATTGCAGCTTCATCCCCGGCGCCCCCGCGGACGGCGAGGGGGACAACGCCTGCAAGGCCGCGCTCTTCAGCCCCTACTCCGCGCTCCTGCGCGGGACGTACTGGGGCGGCGTCCCCATCTCCTTGTTCGCCGTCGGCGCGTTCAGCTTCTTCGCCGCGTTCGGCGCCTACCTCCTCATCGCACGCGAGCGCGCGCCGCGCATCGCGTACGGCTTTCTCGGCATCGCCGGGCTCGGGCCGCTCGCGGCGTCGATCGCCATGTTCGTGATCTCGGCCGTGAAGATCCATGCATTCTGCAAGCTGTGCGTCGGTATCTACGTCTCGTCGGCCGCGCTCGCGGCGGCGGCGGTGCTCGCGATCCTCGAATACCGGGGGCGGAGCGAAGCTCCGGACGCGCCGGAGCGCAGGCGTGCGCCGCTCACCGCCGTCGCGTGGACCGCCGGGCTCGCGGCCGCCGCCGTGCTCCCCGCGCTCGCCTACGTCGCGTCGCTTCCCGACTACCGCCCGCACCTGGCGAGCTGCGGGACGATGAAGCTCGGGCCCGAGGCACACGGCGCGCTGGTGAAGGTCCCGACCGCCCGGCCCTCGCAGCCGGTCACCCTGTTCGAGGACCCGCTGTGCCCTTCTTGCAAGGCGTTCCACCAGCGACTCGTGGCCGACGACATCTTCGACAAGCTCGACGTGACGCTCGTGCTCTTCCCGCTCGACACGTCGTGCAACTGGATGCTCGACCGCTCCCTCCACCCGGGCGCGTGCGTGCTGTCCGGCGCGGTGCTCTGCTCCGGCCAGAGCGCCCGCGCGACGCTCGAGTGGGCCTACGAGAACCAGGACGATCTCCGCGACGCGGGCAAGGCCGGCCCCGAGGCGCTGAAGCAGAAGATCGCCGCGCGCTTCGGACCCGAGCTCGCCGCCTGTGCGCTCGACAAGAAGACGGGGCAGCGGCTCAACCAGCACCTCCACTACGCCGCGGACCATCACGTGCCCGTGTCGACGCCGCAGATGGTGCTCGGCGATCGGAAGATCTGCGAAGAGGACACCGACCTCGGGCTGAAGTACACGCTCGCGCAGCTCGCACCGGCGGTCGTCCAGTGAGGATCCGATGAGCGAACCGACTCCTCGCGCACGACTCATCGACCAGGTCGACGGCGCCGCCCCTTCCCCGCGGCGCGCGCCTTCCTCGCACGCGCTCGCCGGTCTCGGCATCGGCGCCGCGCTCGTCCTCACGATGACCGTCTTCGTGCGCGTCTCGGTCGCCGGCGCGGGCGAGCGCCTGACGAATCCGCGCGCGGCGCGGCCGGTCGTCGCCGTCGCCGACGACAGCGAGGAGAAGTACTGCACGCCGGCGTTCAAGGAGGTGCTGCAGCGCGTGATCAACGCCTGCGGCCTGGTCGGAGGCGAGAGCCGGCGCGGCTGCCAGCCCGGCGACGTGAAGACGTTCGCGTCCATCACCGACACCGACTTCAACGCGCTGTTCACGCCGCTGAAGGACCGCGGCGCGGTCCTGCTCTTCGACGACAACCAGGAGAAGCTCGACGACGGCGCGAGGAAGGTCCTCGAGGAGCGCTTCGGCGATCGCAAGGGCGCGCGCTACTTCTTCGTCATCGCGCGTGCGTCGCGCACCGGCCCGCCCGACGTGAACCGCTCGCTCTCGCACAAGCGCGCGAACTCGGTGCTCTTCCACCTCCAGGAGCGGTTCGCCGATCCCGAGCTCGAGAAGCAGGTCGGCCTCCTCTGGCTCGGAGAAGAGTACGCTCAGCTGCCGAAGACCTACTGCGACTGGCCGAGCTCACGTGAGGACAAGCCTTGCAACGAGGATGCGATCAACCGAAGCGCCTTCGTCTCCTGGGTCGACTGCCGGCTCTGACTCTGATCGCGCTCGCCGCGTGCGAGCCGACCAGCGCGCCCGCCGAGGCAGGGACGCGAAGCGAAGCGGTCGCGGCGAAGGCCGCTCCGTCGAGCCCCGCGGCGCCCGCGAGCAGCGCGCCGGTCGCGAGCCACGCGCCGCCCTCGTCGCCGCGCCGGCTCTGCGAGAAGGAGCTCGCGCTGCCCGGCCGCCGGCTGCCGAGGGCGAGCTTCACGCCCGTCGCCGCGCCCGGCGCGACCTCGCCTTCGACCACGCTCGCCGCGAGGAGCGGCCGCTGGCTGTGGATCAACTTCTTCGCCGCGTGGTGCGGGCCGTGCAAGGAGGAGATGCCGCGGCTGCGCGCGTTCCAGGAGAAGCTCGCCTCGAGCCTCGAGGTCGCGTTCGTGTCGCTCGACGACGACGAGCGTCAGCTCCGCCAGCTGCTCGCGGCCGGCACCGTGCGGAGCGCGCTGTGGCTCGAGCCGGGCAAGACGCGCACGTCGTGGCTCACCGCGCTCGACCTGAAGGAGTCGCCCGATCTGCCCGCGCACGTCCTCGTCGATCCCACGGGAAAGGTCCGCTGCGTGCTCGGCGGCGCGATCGAGGACGCGGACTTTCCGGCGGTGGCCGCGATCGTGAAGCGGTGAGCGCCGGTCAGAGCGTCGCGCCGATGCCGAGCGTTGCGCCGCCGCGCACCGGTTGCAGGCTGGGCCTGAGGTCGATGCGAGGCGTCCGGGTCGCGGGCGCCGGCAGCTCCTTCGGCATCCCGCTCGTCAGGATCCATCCGAGCGCGAGACCGGTGCCCGCGCCGATCACCGCGAGGCCCTCGGTGGTGCGCGTGTCGGGATCGCCGGAGACCGAGAGATAGAAGCCCGCACCGGCGAGCCCGCCGGCGATGCCGAGGAGATCGACGAGGCGCACGCGCGCGACCGACGGCGACACCACGTGCGCGCCGAGGAGGCCGCCCGCGAGGCCGACGTTGTAGCCGATGCCGCCGGCGAGGAACGCGTGCTCGCGCCGGTACTCGTCGTCCGGCAGCACCGCCCCGGCGCCGAGCCCGGTCAGTGCGCCGGCCCACATCGTGGTGGATGCGGTGAACGACACACGGCCGGGCGTCGTCGGGAGATACCCGCCGGCGATCCCGCCGACGACCGCGCCGATCGACGCGCTCGCCCAGAGCACGCTCGCCGTGGACTCCGGCGTCCAGCGCACGGTGGAATCGGGATCGAGGTCCTCGATGCGCGCCGCGCGCGCGTGCTGGTAGCCGACGAGCCAGATCCCCTGCCCGAGCCCGAGATACAAACCCGCGGAGATCGAATGCGGGAGACCGCGCGGCAGCTTCTTGTATCCGTCGATCGTCGCGACCGCGATCACCGGCGCCGCCGTGAGCGCGGCGAAGGGCAGCGTGGCGGTCGCCGCCGAATCCGGCTTCTATTTCAAGCGCACCACGGCGCGAAAGCTTTACTTCTCGACGCGCCCGGCTCCGGAGAACGAACGCGGCGTCTTCGGCAACCTCATCTTCTTCAATGATCTGAAGCATGTCGGCATCGTCAACGACTCCAACTCCTTCTATCACGCGCAGTCTTCCAAGGGAACCAGCCTGTCGCAGATGACACCTTACTGGACCAAACTGCGGGGCGGCGAGCACAGGTTCTTTGTCCCTCCC
>JBDHVD010000318.1:0-10531 GCA_039809525.1 Labilithrix sp.
GAGTGCGGCCTGTCCACGCTCCATTGCGACGTCGAGCGGGGCGCGTGCGTCGAGTGCCGTTCGGACGTGGACTGCACGTCGGGCGAGCGCCGCGTCTGCGACACCGGCTCGGGGCGCTGCATGGGCTGCCGGGGCGACGCCGACTGCGAGGCGTCGAGGCGCTGCGAGACGGCGACGCATCGCTGCGTCGAGCGCTGCTCCGACTTCCGTCCGTGCCCGAGGGGCCTCTGCGAAGAAGCGACCGGCCGATGCATCGAGTGTGCGCCGGGCACGGCATGCGGCGACCGCGGGGTGTGCGCGACGAGCGCGGTGTGCGTGGAGTGTCGGAACGACGCCGACTGCGCGGCGGCCGGCGAGGAGCCGCGCTGCGACGTGTTCCTCGGTGAATGTGTGCATTGTGCATCCAATGCGGATTGCCTCGAAGGCAAGCGGTGCGACCCCGCCCGCGGCGAGTGCAACTGATCCGCCTGCTCGGCTGCGGGTCGCGGCACGGATCCGGTGGAGGGTCGCCCCATGCTTCATTCTCGCTTGGTCGCCGGAGCATTCGGCTGCGCGCTGGTCGTCGCGTGTGCCGCGTCGTGTGGAAGCTCGGAAGGAACGAACGATCTGCTCGCCGCGCCCGCGGACGCGAGCGCCACGTCGGACGCCTCGGCCGCCGACGCGGCGAGCTCCGACGGAGCGATCGACGCGAAGGCGGGCGATCCTGCGGCGAGCGCGCTCTGCGGGACGAACGGAACCAGCCAGTGCCGCCCGGGGACGAAGTGCGACGCGGCGCTGGGATGCGTCGCGTGCTCGAGCGATCAGGACTGCAGCGGCGCGGACAAGTTCTGCATCGCCGGCCGCTGCGAGGCGTGCCGGACGAACGCCGACTGCGGGCTGGCCGCGCCGGCGTGCTGGCCGGGCGATCACCGCTGCCACCCGAGCTGCGTGGCGGGGCCGACGTGCCCCGGTGACGCGCCGACGTGCGACACCGCCACGGGCCAGTGCATCGAGTGCACGGCGAGCACGGACTGCAAGGACCCGGACAAGCCGGTGTGTGATCCGGCCACGAAGTCGTGCGTCGAGTGCCTCGCGGACGCGGCGTGCCCCGCGTCGAAGCCGCGCTGTCACCCGAGCCGACACGAGTGCGTCGATTGCCTCGGCAATGCCGACTGCCCGGCCGCGAAGCCGGTCTGTCAGGCGGGGAGCTTCGAGTGCATCGTGCTCTGCACCAGCGACGCGCAGTGTGGCGGCGAGACTCCGAAGTGCAACACCGCGACGGGCGACTGCGTGCAGTGCGTGGCGAAGGCGGATTGCAGCGGCTCGCCGGCGACGCCGCTCTGCTCGAGCCGCGGGCGCTGCGTGACGTGCCTGTCGGCCGCCGACTGTCCGGCCGACGCGGGGACGCCGCTCTGCAGCGAGCGCGGCCAGTGCGTGCAGTGCATCGAGAACAAGGACTGCCCGATCGGCACGCCGAAGTGCGAGAAGGGCGCGTGCGTGGCGAACTGACGCGCGCCTACGGCGGCAGGTAGACGAGCCCGACCCACGCGGGCGAGGGGACGGCGACCGGCGATCCGAGCGGGCTCGGGATGCCGGTCGTCGCGTCCATCTTCATGACCGTCACCGTGCCGGAGCCCTGGTTGCCCGCGAAGAGGAAGCGCCCGGTCTCCTCGATCGAGAAGTGACGCGGGGTCTTGCCGGTGGCGACGCGGGCCGTGCGCGTGAGCTTGCCGTCGCTCGCGCCGACGTCGAACACCGCGAGGCTGTCGTCGCCGCGGTTCGACGCGAGGACGTGCTTGCCGTCCGGCGTGCGCTGGATCTCCGCGCCGGTGTTCGCGCCCATGAAGCCGGGCTCGAGCGTCGAGATCGTCTGGATGGCCGCGAGCGTGCCGGCGGCAGGATCCATGGTCATGACCGTCACCGTGCTCGCCAGCTCGTCGACGACGTAGACGTGCTTGCCCGCCTGGTCGAAGTCGAGGTGGCGCGCGCCGTCTCCCGCGGGGTAGCCGGCGAGCGAGACGTCGGCGAGCGCGCCGCTCCCGTCGAGGCGGAACACCGAGACGGCGTCCTTGCCCTTGTTCGGGACGAGCGCGAACGCGTTGGTGGGATCGGTGACGATCTGGTGCGTCTGGGCCGCGTTCCCGAACGAGCGCGTCGCGGTCGCGGCGCCGAGGCGTCCGTCGGCCTGGCGCGGGAACACCGCGATGGTCCCGCCGCCGTAGTTCGCGACGAGCACGTACTTGCCCGCGCGATCGACGGACACGTGCGCAGGGCCGTTGCCGCCGGACGCGACGGCGCCGAGCGCCGCGAGCTTCCCCGACGGCCGCTCGACGGCGAACGCCTGCACCTGCGAGGCGTTCTCGTCGACCGCGTAGACGAAGCGCCGCTCGGGATCGAACGCGAGGAACGACGGATTCTCGCCCGCGTCGAACGTGTCCTCGAGCGCGAGCGCGCCGGTCGTGCCGTCGAACGAGAAGAGGCGGATCTTGCCGTCGCCGCTGCCGACGTAGACGCGCGGCACGCCGAGCGGCTTCGCGCCCGCGTCGCCGCCATCGGTGGCGTCGGGCCGGGCCGATGCGTCGTCGTCCGGGACACGAGCGTCGCCGCCGCCGTCGGGGAGCGGCGCCGGCTTGCCGGGCGACGTCTCGTCGCTGTCCTTGCAGGATGCAAACAACGCGAGGGCCGCGGCCGCCAGCGCGAACGGTCTCATGCCCGAAGCCTACCTCCGTGATCAGAGCAGATCGAGGAACGCCTCCAGCGCGCGGACGGTGGCCGCGTCGAGCGCCTCGCCCTCGGTCGAGCCGGCGTGCGCGAAGCGGTCCGGCCCGAAGCGGGCGCGCTCGAGCACCGCCCGCACGTCGGCCGCGCTGCCGCTCGTGAAGTACGGCTTCTTCTTGTAGAGCCGCCGGAGCGAGGGGACGCGCGCGCCGAGCTCGTGCACGTAGGGCACCACGCCGGTCTTCTCGTACGCGTCGGACGCCCACACGAGCGGCCCGCCGTCGGAGAGGACGAGCGACTCCCAGCGATCGAACGCGACGCGCGAGGCCGGCTGATCGGCGGCGGCGCGGGCCTGGTGGCAGCGCTCGCAGCGATCACGGAACGCGACCGCGCCCGCCCGCTCGAGGGCGGTGAACGAGCGATGGGTCGTCGCCGTCGGGTTCGTCCGGTGCGTCCACGTCATGAGGAAGTCCATCAGCGCGGTGCGCAGATCGTCCGGACCGAACGACGCGCGCTCGAGGCGGAGCGCGCGGAGCCACGGTACGGAGGCGGCGTCGACGGAGAAGTGCGGATCGTTCGGGGACGGCGCGCCGGCGACGCGGAACTCGTTCTCCGCCACCGCGGAGAGGTCCGGATCGAGCGCGCGCGAGAAGTGAGGGCGGTTGGCGAACAGCCCGAGCAATGGCTTCGTCGTCGCGTGGACGTCGCCGCGCCCGGTGTGGTGCGTCCGGCCGTCGACGTATCCCTCGAAGTGACACGTCTCGCAGGTGAAGCGGCTGAGCGCGCCCTCCGAGCGATGGCCGGGCGCCATGAGCTCGGTGAAGAACAGCGCCTCGCCGAGCCGCGTGGCGTCGCCGCGGCGATCGGCGGCGTCCGCCGGGTACGCGATGTGCCCGGTGGAGACCCACGCGTCGATCAGCGGGTTCGCCGCGACGATGCCCGCGCGCGTGGCGACGAGCGCGCTCGTCCCCGGGAGCGCGGGCGCGGCCGTGACCGCCGGCGCGGCACGAGGACCGAGCGGCCACGAGAGGCGAAGCTCGTTCGGCGATCCGTACGCGGCGATCGTCGCGCGGAGCGGCGCGCCCTCGAGGAGCACGGCCTTCGGCACCACCGCGCCGAGCTCCGACGCGTTCAGCGCGGCCACGCGCGCGAGCTCGCGGGAGCCCGGCGCGTGCATCCACACGTACACGAACGAGTCGACCCAGCCGAAGAAGCCCTCGCGCCGATCGAGCGGGTGGTCCTCGACGCCGGTCGCGACCACGAGCGCGCCTGCGTCGGTGTCGATCGCGTCGATCGCCCAGAACGGGCCGTCGATCGTCGCCGTCGCGGAGGGCGCTCCCGGGATGCCCTCGCGATCGAGCGGGAGCACGGTCACCGCATGGCCGGTGACGCTCGCGACGTACAGCGCGTCGCGCGTGCGGGCGAGGCGTATCGGTCCGCGGGGCACCGCGCGCTCGTGGCGATCGAGCGTCCCGTCCGCGCGGATGCGGAGCGAGATCAGCCGATCGTCGTGCTCCTCGACGACGTGGATCACGCCGTCCTCTCCGACGACGAGGTCGCGCGCACCGACCACGCCCTCGAGCGGGATGTCCGCGAGCCGCTCCTCGCCGCGCACGTGCGCGAGGACCGGGACGACGTCGCTCGCGACGAGCACGTCGCCGCGCCGGAACGGGCCGCGATCGCGTCCTCCGTACACCGCGATCGCCGAGGGGCTCCGCGGGAGCGGGACGCGCGCCTTCTCCTCGAGCGAGGCGTCCAGCAGCACGAGTGCGTCGCGGCCGCGGAGGATCCCGGCGACCCGTCCGTCGGGCAGCGCGGCGAGGTCGTACGGATCGGCGCCGAGCGCACGATCGGACGGCGGCGCCTCGAGGAAGTGCGCCTCGGCACGGCGTGCGCGCTCGAACGCGCGAAGGTGCGCGAGCGGGTCGGTCGCGGTCGGCGGCGCCGGAGGCGGATCCGGCGTGCACGCGACGGCGGACGCGATCAGCAGCGCGGACGCGAGCGCTCGCTCACCAGCCACTGCCCGTGTTGCCGGGCGGAGCGGCCTTCACCGCGGGATCGCCGCTGCCCGCCGCGCTCGCGGAGGCGGCGGGCGCGACGTCCTTCTTCTCGTCCGGGCAGCCGGTGAGGAGGGCGGCGAGCGAGGCGAGGACGGCGAACGCGGCGAACGTGAGAGGCGATCGAGGACGCATGCCCCGAGCGTATCAGGGCGGGCACGCCTCGACGCGCACGTCGTCGATCGCGTGGCGGGCGTGCCACAGGCCGGTCCCGGCGGAGAAGCCGATCGAACGGACGTTCACCGCGCGAGGCGAGGGGAACTCGTACGGGCGATCGCTCACCGTGACGTGGACGCGATCGCTGGTGACGGTCACGTGGAGCTCGTTCGTCCCGTAGACGCTCGCGGCCTCGCCGGCTTGCTGCGTGCATCCCGCGTTGACGTCGTAGAGCCGTACCTCCTTCGAGAGGCTCGACATCACCGTCGCGAGACCGTCCGCGGCGTTGCCGCAGACGCCGTAGTACCCGCCGCCGCCGCCGAGCGGCACGTCGCGGTTCGCGGCCCACGCGAACGCCAGGCCGTCGGCGCCGTTCGCGCCCTCGTCGACCAGGATCTTCGCGGTGAACGTCGCGCGAAGGACGCCCGGGCGCGCCTCGTCGAGGTTCAGCCACATCGCGCCGGTGGCTCCGGCCTCGTTCGGCGTCAGCTCCGCCTCCGCGTCCGCGATGCGCGCCGTCCCGAGCAGCCGCCATCGGGCCCGGCTCGCCGCCTCGTCGGAGAAGTCGTCGTGGACGAGGAGCACGCAGCCGTCGACGCCTGCATCGGCGAGCGGGCCGGCGGCGTCGCTCGCGTTCGTTCCCGCCTCCGCCGGCGAGGACGTCGCAGGCGGATCCTCGCCCATGAACGAGCTGCACGCGACGAGCAGGATCGAGGTGAACGTCCCTGCGACGACCGACGCCGCGCGCCTCATCGCATCCATCGTAGCGCGTCTCAGCGTCGGGTGACGACGAACGCGACGCCTCCGAGGATCGCCGTACCCGAGACGATCAGGCGGGCGGTCACCGTCTCGGCGAGGACGACGGCGCCGCCCGCGGCGGCGATCACGGGGACCGCGAGCTGCGCGACGGCGGCGCGCGTGGCGGTCAGGTGTCGGAGCGCGGCGTACCAGATCGCGTAGCCGAGCCCCGAGGCGATCGCGCCGGACGCGAACGCGAGCGACGCGCCGCGCAGGGTGACGCGCGCGCCGGTGGCGCCGGCGATCGCGAACGCGACGACCGCCAGCGGCAGGGCCCATGCGAAGTTCGTCGCCGTGACCGCGAGCGGATCGGTCGCGCCCCGGCCGCGCAGCGAGTAGACGCCCCAGGCGATCCCGGCCAGCGCCATCAGCGCGGCGGCGAACGGGTCGGGGGCGCCGAGCCCGGGCAAGGTCAGCCCGACGAGCCCCGCCACTGCGACCGCCATCGCGAGCCACACCGCGGGGCGAGGCCGCTCGCCGGCGCGGAGCGCGGCGGTGATCATCGTCAGCTGGACGAACCCGAAGAGGACGAGCGCGCCGGTGCCGGTGGGCAGACGGAGATAGGCGACCGAGAACGCGATCGCATAGACGAACAGCGCCGCGGAGGAGGCGAGGTTGCGCGCCGCCCGCCCCGGGGCTCGGCGGAGGCGCAGGACGAGCGCGAGCGTCAGGGCCCCCGACCCGAGCCGCACGAACGTGAACGACCCGGCATCGATGGCGTGCGCGCCGAGCGCGGCGCGGCAGAAGAGCGAGTTCGCCGCGAAGGCCACGAGGGCGAGCACCGTCAGGAGCGCGGGGCGCAAACTCCTCCGAGCGTACGGTAGGATGGAGCCCATGGCATCGATCGACGTCGAACGCACGGAGGGCGAGAGCTTCCGCGTTCGGGTACGAGAGGGCGGGAGCCAGACCGAGCACCGCGTGACCTTGAAGGCCGGCGACTTCGGCCGTCTCGCGCGCGAAGGCGAGACGCACGAGGCCTTCCTCCGCCGCTGCTTCGAGTTCCTCCTCGAGCGTGAGCCGAAGGAGTCGATCCTCTCGAGCTTCGACGTGATGGTGATCGCGCGCTACTTCCCCGAGTTCGAGTCGCGGATCCGGGCCTGAGCCATGGGCGTACGCAAATCGCTGAACGCGCTCGATCGGAGCTTCCTCGCCGCCGAGCGACGCGATGCCATGATGCAGGTCGGCGCGCTCCTCGAGTTCTCACCGCCCGAGGGCGGGAACGTGAACGAGCTGTCGCGCCAGCTCCGCGAGGAGATCTCCCGGCACGCCGAGGTGCAGCGGCCGTGGAACCTGCGGCTCCAGCACCCCGACCTGCTCGCGAGCCCGCTGCAGTCGTGGGTGGAGGACGATCACTTCGACCTCGAGTACCACGTGCGCCGCTCGGCGCTCGTCTCGCCGGGCGACCAGCGCGAGCTCGGCGTGCTCGTCTCGCGCCTGCACGGCACGCCGCTCGATTTCCACCGTCCGCCGTGGGAGGCGCACTTCATCGAGGGCCTCGAGGGGGGTCGCATGGCGATCTACTTCAAGGTCCACCACGCGCTGATCGACGGGTACACGGGGATGCGCATCCTCACGCGCAGCCTCTCGAACGATCCCGACGAGCGGGACACGCCGATGTTCTTCGAGCGCCCGCCGGTCGACGGGAACCGCAAGGGAGGCGATCCTCCTCCGACGTTCGAGACGCTCGTGCGCCTCGCCCGCGAGCAGGCGGGGGCGACGAAGGACGTGGGCCGCGCGCTGATGAACGTGGTCCGTGCGGTGCGCCATCCCGAGCTGAACCTCGTCGCCCCGCTCCAGGCGCCGAAGTCGATCCTGAACCAGCGCATCACCCGCAGCCGCCGCTTCGCCACCCAGTCGGTGCCGATCGAGCGCATCAAGCGCGTCGCCGCGTCGGCGGGCGGGACGCTCAACGACGTGGTGCTCGCGATCTGCGGGACCGCGCTGCGCCGCTTCCTCGCGGAGCAGGACGCGCTGCCGGACAAGCCGCTCGTGGCGATGCTGCCGGTGAACGCGCGCCCCAAGGACGATCCCGGCGGCAGCGGGAACGCGGTCGGCGCCATCCTCGCGTCGCTCGCGACGGACGTGGACGGCGGGCGCGAGCGCCTCGCCCGCATCATCGCGTCGACCCGTCGGGCGAAGGAGCAGCTCGAGGGGATGTCGAAGAACGCGATCATGCAGTACAGCGCGCTCGTCGTCGCGCCGCTCATGCTCTCGTTCGTGCCCGGAGCCGCCGGTCGCGTGCGGCCGGCGTTCAACGTCGTCATCTCGAACGTGCCCGGCCCCGACAAGCCGCTCTACCTCCGGGGATGGCGCCTCGATGCGTCGTACCCCATGTCGATCCCGTTCCACGGATACGCCCTCAACATCACCGTGCAGAGCTACGCGGGGAAGCTCGGCTTCGGTTTCATCGGGTGCCGGGACACGCTCCCGCACCTGCAGCGCCTCGCGGTCTACAGCGGGGAGGCGCTCGACGAGCTCGATCGATGACGCGCGAGGACCTCGAAACGGAGCCGGCGACCGCGGCGACCGTCGACGCGGCGTCCGTCGACTTCCGTGAGGCGGACGAGCCGCCCCCGGCCCGGGTCGTCGCCGGCCGATACGAGATCCTCGGGCTCATCGGCTCGGGCGGCATGGGCACGGTGTATCGGGCGCGCGATCAGGAGCTCGACGAGATCGTCGCGCTCAAGATGCTCCGCAAGCGGCTCGCCTCCGACGCGGACGCGCTCGAGCGCTTCCGCCGCGAGGTGAAGCTCGCCCGTCGCGTCACCCACCGGAACGTGGCGCGCACGTTCGACATCGGCGAGCACGCCGGCGGCAAGTTCCTCACGATGGAGCTCGTCGACGGAGAGATGCTCCGCTCGCGTCTCGCCCGCACCGGGAGCCTGCCCGTCGCCGAGGCGGTGCGCATCGCGAGCGAGGTGTGCACCGGTCTCGCGGCGGCGCATGCGGCGGGCGTCCTCCATCGCGACCTCAAGCCGGAGAACGTGATCGTGGCGCGCGACGATCGCGTCGTGATCACCGACTTCGGCATCGCGCGGGCGCTCTCCGCCGGAGAGGCCTCGGCGTCGGCGCACGAGATCGTCGGCACGCCCGCGTACATGGCGCCGGAGCAGCTCGAGAGCGCGCCGCTCGACGAGCGGACGGACGTCTACGCGCTCGGCGTGATGCTGTTCGAGCTCCTCACCGGCGTCGTCCCGTGGGCGAACGAGCCGCCGATCCGTGCAGCGCTGGCGCGCATGCGCGAGCCGGCTCCCGACGTCCGCACCGAGCGCCCCTCGATCTCCGCGGCGCTCGCGCACATCGTCGCGACGTGCATGGCGACGAAGCGCGAGGATCGCCATCGCAATGCAGAAGAGGTCGGCCGTGCGCTCGCCGAGCTGGCGGCCATCCCGCAGAGCGCGCCGTCGCTCGTACCGGTACGACCGGCGGCACGTCCCGCGGCGCGCGCGACCGTCGCGATCCTCCCTCTCGTCAACACCGGCGACCCCGCGGTGGGCTACCTCGCGGAGAGCGTCACCGACGACGTCGTCGACGTGCTCGGCGGGTTGCCGGAGCTGCTCGTCGTGCATGCGCCGGCCACGTCGCTCGATCCGCGCGCCGCCGGTCGCGCGCTCGGGGTCCACGCCGTCGTCGCGGGCACGTTCCGGCACGACGCCGATCGCATCCAGGTCTCGCTCGCGCTCACCACGGTCGAGGACGGGTTCGAGATCTGGTCGCAGACGTTCGCGCGTCCGATGGCGGACATCGCGTCGCTCGGCGACGAGATCGCGCGCGGGATCGCGGGGGCGCTGAGCACGCGCGTGAGCTCCTTTCCGCGCGCGCTGCCGACCGATCGCGTCGCGTACGACCTGTTCCTCCGCGGCCGGTCCGTGTTCCTCCGCGGGTGGTACGACGCGTCCGGCGAGGCGATCCGCCTGTTCGCCGAGGCGCACGCGCGCTGTCCCGACAACGCGACGATCGTCGCGGCGCACGCCCGCGCGCTCGCACGGGCCTACGGCGTCGACGCGTCCGGCGACGCGAGCCAGGCGCAGCAGATCGCCGAGCGCGCCGTGTCGCTCGATCCCTCGCGGGCGGAGGCGCGGGCGGCGCTCGCGCTCATGCACCTGTACCGCGGCGACGGCGTGGGCGCGGCCACCGAGCTCGCGCGGGCGGTGGCGAGCGCGCCGGGGGATCCCGACGTCCTCGAGCTGCTCGGACGCCTGCGGGCGGAGGTCGGACCGCTCGACGCCGCGGCCGGGCACCTCGCGGTGGTCCTCGCGCGCGAGCCCGCCTTCACCGAGGCGCGCCTCACGCTCGCGCGCGTGCATGCGCTCCGCGGCGCCTGGTCCGACGTCGACGCGCTCCTCGGCCCGGCGCCTGCGGACGTCGCCGCGCGCGTGCCCCACGTGCTCACGCGCGCGCGCCTGCTCGGGTGGACCGGCGATCGCGCGCGCATCGGCGAAGAGCTCGCGGGTCTGGCGGACGTCGAGCTGCGCGTGCGCGAGCGGCGCATCGCAGAGCTCCTCCTCGGCGTGGCGGCGCGGAGTGCGCTGACCGACGAGGACCGCGCGGCGCTCGCGGAGCTCTTCCCGACCGGCGCGGCGATCGCCCAGCGGCGCGCGGCGTTCAACGCGCAGATCCGCACGGAGGTGCTCCTCGCGGGCGCCGACCACGAGCGCGCGATCGAGGCGATCGGCGATGCCGACGCGAACGGGCTGCTCGACGAGATGTGGCTGCTCCACTGCCCGCTGCTCGATCCGGTGCGCGCCTCGTGGGCGCTCGGAGGCGTCCTCCGGCGGACCGGCCTCCGCGCCGCGCGCGTGCGCGACCTGCTCGACCGCCCC
>JBDHVD010000319.1:0-10459 GCA_039809525.1 Labilithrix sp.
CGGACCGTTGACGGCTGTCGACGGACGGTGGGCTCGGTCGGCTGAACGATGGGCTGACTGCCGGCTCTGCGGGCTGACTATCGGGTCTGTTGGGTCTGTAGGCTCGGCTCGGTCGTCTGTCGGGTCGGGGCGGCTCCACGCGGCCAGCGAGCTCGTGAACTTTCGCGCAACCGATCGCGCGCATCGGCCGACTGCCATGCGATGCAGCGGTTCACCGATCTGAAGGTGTGGCATCGCGCGCACGCGTTCGCCGTCCGGATCCACGAGACGACCGAGTCGTTCCCGACGAGCAGCCACGATCTTCGCGGGCAGCTGCGGCGGTCGGCGTTCTCGTCGGCGCCGTTCAACATCGCCGAGGGGTCGAAGCGACAGTCGCCCGCGGACTACGCGCGCTTCATCAATACGGCGGAGGCGTCGCTCAGCGAGTGCGAAGCGCAGCTCCTGTTCGCGCGCGACGTGCAGCTCATGGCGCCGCCGATCGTCGACGAGCTGGCCGACGAGGCGCAGCAGATCTCACGCATGCTGAACGCGCTCCGCGTGCGCGTCCTCGGCGCATCGACGCGTCGCCGCGCGTGACCCGAGCGCGTCCCCGCTCCGGGTCGACGGTCGCGCGTCCTCCGCAGCGGCCGTCGTCTCCGTCATCGCTGCGCTCCAGCCGGGCGGCGGCCCTTCGCGGGCTGTTTCACTCGTTCAATTGAACTGGTGAAACAACGCGCGCGCCCGCCCGTCATCGCTGCGCTCCACCCGGGCGGCGGCCCTTCGCGGGCTGTTCCACTCGTTCAATCGAACTGGTGAAACAACGCGGCGGACGCCCCGCCCGGCGCCCTGCCGACTCGGCAGCCCTGTCGACTGTCGACATCTGGATCTGTCGACTCCCGACTGTCGACAGTCGACCAACTACCGACTGTCAGCGGTCGACTTCCCTACTCACTTCGGTCCCGGCAGCGTCTCCCCCGGAGGCGCAGCGATCTGGCAGCCGAAGATGACGTCGAGCTTCGCGCCCGGCGTGTTCTTCCCCGTGTCGCACGCCTTCTGGCAGAGGACGATCTTCGTCGGCGCCGTCGTGCTGTCGTAGTGCCAGCCGTCCGGGTTCGAGCAGTCGCTGCTGTACGCGAGCGTCTTCGTCGGCTGGTTCGGCGCGGTGAAGTTGACGTTCACCTTGTTCACGTCGAGCGTCTGGCCCGCCGGCGGCGTGGGGAGCTGGTAGTCGCAGCCGAGCAGCGACGACGCGATGTTGCCGACCGCCTTGATCAGGTCGGAGCTGACCTGCGCGGGGTTGTTCGTCGGGATCATGATCGCCTTCGAGGTGCCGCCGCCCGCGGCGATCGTGTCGAGGTTGCCGGTGCTCGGTCCGACGCCGATGACGTACGTCTTGATGCCGGCGCTCGCGCCGGTGGTGGCGATCGCGGCGACGCCGGGCGCGGAGGAGTCGCAGTCGTTCGGCTCGCCGTCGGTCGCGAGCACGACGGCGACCTTCTTGCCGCCGGCCTTCACCGACGCGGCGTAGTCGAGCGCGCCCTGGAGCGCGGGCTCGGTGGGCGTGCCGCCGTTCGGGCCGGTGTTCGTGAACGCGGTCGAGAACGGCGCGGCGTTCGGCAGCGCGGTCATCGCGACGACGGGCGACTGGTAGCTCGACGAGGTGCAGACGCTGTTCTTGCTGCTGAGGATCGGGAAGAAGGCGAGCGACGCCTCGAGGTTCGTCGATGCGGGGTCGCCGAAGAAGGTGGTGAGGCCGTCCTTCACCGGCGTCCAGCGCACGGCGAGGTTGCTGCCCTGGTTCGTGTTGCCCATGCTGCCCGAGCGGTCGATCATGAACACGAGGCTGATCGGCTCGAGCGCCGTGCCCGCGTTCGACGTCGCGCACGCGTCGTTCGCGCTCACGTTGCCGACGTTGCCGACGCTGTTCGGATCTTGCGGCGTGCCGCTCGAACCCGAGGAGCTCGCGCCGCCGAGCTGGCCCGACGAGCCCGCGCCCGTGGCGGCGCTGCTGCCGCCTTCGCCGAACTCGCTGTTGTCGGTCGAACCGCAGCCGACGATGGTGACACCGACAGCGACCAGGGAAGCGAGGACGTATTGGATGCGGGCCACGGCGGAACCTCCAGGCGTCGATGCAGGCGCAAAATTGCGCCCACACGAGCATGGTACCCCGGGCGACCGACCAGAGGCGGCAAAGCGCGTGGCCACCGCAAATTCAGTGAGCGTGCGGATTACATCCAATGCGGCCGACGCCTAGCGGCGGCTACCGCCACACGTCAGACGTTGAAGCGGAAGTGGACCACGTCGCCGTCGCGCATGACGTACTCCTTACCCTCGATCGCGAGCTTGCCCGCGTCGCGGCACTTCGCTTCCGAGCCGAGCTTCACGAGGTCTTCCCACCAGATGACTTCGGCCTTGATGAAGCCCTTCTCGAAGTCGGTGTGGATCACACCGGCCGCCTGCGGCGCCTTCGCGCCGATCTTGGTGGTCCAGGCGCGCACCTCCTGCTTCCCCGCGGTGAAGAACGTGAGGAGGCCGAGGAGCTTGTATCCTGCACGGATCACGGCGTGGAGCCCGGGCTCCTTCAGGCCGGCGCTCGCGAGGAACTCGGGCCGGTCCTTCGGATCGAGCTCGGCGATCTGCGATTCGAGCGCGGCCGAGACGGGGACCACGAACGTGCCCTCGGCCTTCGCGAGCGCCTCGAGCGCCTTGAAGTGCTTGTTGCTCTCGAGGTCGTTGATCGAGCCCTCGTCGATGTTCGCGATGTAGAAGGTCGGCTTGATCGTGAGCAGATGCAGCTCGTTCACGATCGCCTGGGCGTCGACCGAGTCGGGGAGCTTGCAGGTGCGCGCCGGCTTCGCGTCGTCGAGGTGCTTGGCGAGCATCTCGCAGACCTCGGCCGCGAGCTTCTCCTTCGGGTCGTTGCTCTTCGCCATCTTGCGCGCCTTGTCGAGGCGCTTGTTCACCGAGTCGAGGTCCTTCAGGCAGAGCTCGGTGGTCACGGTCGCGATGTCGGCGACGGGGTCGACCTTGTTCTCGACGTGGACGACGTTCGGGTCCTCGAAGCAGCGGCCGACCTGGACGATGGCGTCGGCCTCGCGGATGTGGCTGAGGAACTGGTTGCCGAGTCCCTCGCCCTTGGACGCGCCACGGACGAGCCCGGCGATGTCGACGAAGTTGATGGTCGTCGGGAGGATGCGGTCGGCGTGGATCACCGAGTCGATCTTCTCGAGGCGCTCGTCGGGGACGACGACGACGCCGACGTTCGGCTCGATGGTGCAGAAGGGGTAGTTCGCAGCCTCTGCCTTCGCCGAGGACAGAGCGTTGAAGAGCGTGGACTTGCCGACGTTCGGGAGACCGACGATTCCGATCGAGAGGGCCATTTTCGAGACGCCCCCGGTAGCACGTTTCCTTGACCGGCCCTAGTAGGCCGTACGAAGAATGGGCCGTGAGCGGGAGCATGGCCCTCTCGAAGCTGGTGCAGCTGCGCGTCCTCGTCCCGGCGGGCCGCGACGAGTACGTCCGCGTCGCCGCGTGCCTGGCGGTGGGCGCGTTCGCGGGCTGGCTCGCGATCGGACCGTCCTCCGCGCCGAAGCCGACGCCGCTCCCCGCGGTCACCCTCGACGGCGTCGCGCTCTCGCTCGAGGGCGGGGAGGACGAGACGCTCGAGCGGGCGCGCGCCATCGCGCGGGCGTACGTGGAGCGGCCCCTCGCCGTCGCGGCGGGCGGCGAAGAGAAGGTCAAGACGCGCGAGGAGCTCGGCGCACGCGTGGAGTCGCCGAGGCTCGAGGCGCTCGTCGCGGCGCTGCACGATGCGCGCTCGCCGCTCCGCCGTGCGTATGCCCAGCACGTGAGCGCGGGCGTCGCGCAGCCGCTCCGCCTGCCGCTCCCGGTGAGCGTGGACGGCGAACGGGCGCTCGCGTCGATGCTGCTCCTCAAGGACGACCTCGATCGCGCGCCGGTCGACGCCAAGGTCGATCTCGCGTCGTCGAGCGTGGACAAGCCGATCCTCGCCGACCAGCCCGGCCGCCGGATGGATGTGTACGCGACGCTCGCGCGCCTCGACGCCGCGCTGGTGAAGGGCGAGCCGCGCATCGAGGCGATCGTCGAGACGGTCCCCGCCGAGCGGACCGCGGCGCAGATCGCCGGCGTCCACCCGGACGAGGTCCTCGGCTACTTCGAGACCCGGTACAACGAGGACGCGAAGCACGAGGCGCGGTCGTACAACCTCCGGATCGCCGCGCAGAAGCTCGACGGCTACGTGCTCCTCCCGGGCGAGACGTTCGACTTCAACACGGTGGTCGGGCCACGCACCGAGGCGAACGGCTATCGCGTCGCGCCCGTCATCGCGCAGGGCGAGCTCGTCGACGGGATCGGCGGTGGCACCTGCCAGGTGGCGGGGACGCTGCACGGCGCGGCGTTCTTCGCCGGGCTCGGCATCCCCGAGCGCAAGCCGCACACGCGCCCGAGCTTCTACATCAAGATGGGGCTCGACGCGGCGGTCGCGTACCCGACGATCACGCTGAAGCTCAAGAACGACTTCCCGCATCCCATCGTCCTCCACGAGACCGTGCAGGGCGGCGTGGTGCGCGCCGAGATCCTCGGGCCGAAGCGGACGCGCGACGTGACGTTCGTGCGGAAGATCACCGACGTCGTGCCGTTCAAGGAGCGCGAGGTCGACGATCCGAAGCTGCCCACCGGTGAGCGCGTGCTCTCGCAGCGCGGGATCCCCGGGTTCAAGATCACCCGCGAGCGCGTGATCCGCGAGGGCGAGGACGTCAAGCGCGAGCGCACGACCGATGCGTATCCGCCCACCACGCAGGTCTGGCGGATCGGGACGGGCGATCGCAGCGCGAAGTCGGAGGCGAACGACGACGAGCACCCCGAGTACGTCGTCGACGAGCAGCTCACGCTGACCCAGGGGCCGGGCGTCGTCGATCCGCGGAGGACGCCGTCGAAGGAGGCGGAGCCCGGGCGCGGAGGCCCGACCGTCGAATCGCGCGAGCCGGGCAAGTACGGCACGCGCGGGTGGACCGTCCGTCTCGGGTTCGCCAAGGCGGTGAACGGGACCCGTGCCACGCGCGCGCATGGTCGGTGATCGCGGAGCGGGCTTTGTCTGCTAGGTTGATCATCAGGAAACATGGGCGACCCGCGCGCGCGCTCCGAATTCGGTCCCGTCGGCCTCGGTGTCGACGGGGAGACCGATGCTGCGTTCGGAGAGCTCGATTGGGAGCCGCCGGAGCCGAGCGATCCCGTGTTGCCCGACTCGGCCTCGCGGCCGAACGCGCACACCCGGCAGACCCTCCGCCGCGAGGACGCGGGGCTCGAGCCCGATCCGGAGAACACGCACATCTTCTCGGCGGGGGCGGCGCGCACCGAGGCGAGCACGGACCAGAAGAGCGCGCCGTCGACGTCGCACGTCGCGGCGAACCAGGATCGGGTCGCCGCGATGCGCGAGCTGTATGCGCGCGGCGACGCGGACGCGGCGCTCGCGCTGGCGAACGCGATGGAGGCGGTGACCGTCCCGCCGCCCGCGATGCGCGAGATGGATCCCGACGAGACGCACTCCGGAGACCATCCGGACGCGAGCCTCTACGTCGAGATGGAGATGACGGAGATCGACCTCGACGCGTACGGCGGCCTCATCCCGATCGACGAGGAGGAGCCGGTCCACGAGCGCGACGTGACGCGCATCGCGATGTCGTCGACCACCGTGCCGCCGGCGCCCATGCTGACGTCGCTCACCGAGCGCCACGGCATCCCGCGCGTGCTCCTGAGCCCGCAGGAAATCGCGCGGCTGCCGATCGATCACCGCGCCGGCTTCCTCCTCGGCTTCATCGACGGTATGCAGACGATGGAGGAGATCCTCGACGTATGCGCGATGCCGCCGGGCGAGGCGCTGGACCTGATCCGCAGCCTCGTGGACATGGGAGTGATCACGATCGAGTGAGCCCGCGCTCGCTCTCCGGGCGCACGGTCGCGCTCGCGATCACCGGATCGATCGCCGCGTACAAGGCGGTGGAGGTCGCGCGGCTCTGCGTCAAGGCGGGCGCGAAGGTGCTGCCGCTGATGACGACGTCCGCGGCGCGGTTCGTCGGACCGGTGACGCTCGCGGGGATCTGCGGCGAGCCCGTGGCGACGGACATGTGGGATCCGTCGTATCCGGGCGAGGCGCACGTGGCGATCGCCGCGCGGGCCGACGTGCTCGCGATCGTGCCGGCCACCGCCGACATGCTCGCGCGCCTCGCGCAGGGACGTGCGGACGACCTCGTCACGGCGACCGCGCTCTGTGCGCGGGGGCCGGTGCTCGCCGCGCCCGCGATGCACCCGCGCATGTGGGAGCATCCGGCGACGCGGCGCAACGTCGAGGAGCTCGCGCGCCAGGGGCGCGTGCAGCTGGTCGGCCCGGTCGACGGCCCGGTCGCCTCCGGCGAGAGCGGGATGGGCCGCCTCGCCGATCCCGAGGCGATCGTCGCCGCGATCGAAGGCGCGCTCGGGCCCCGCGACCTCGCCGGCCTGCGCGTGGTCGTCACCGCCGGGCCCACGCACGAGCCGATCGATCCGGTGCGCTTCCTCGGCAACCGCTCGAGCGGGAAGATGGGCTTCGCCGTCGCGGCCCGGGCCGCGGCGCGAGGCGCGGAGGTGGATCTCGTCGCGGGCCCGGTCTCCCTCGCGACCCCCGCGGGCGTGCGGCGCGTCGACGTCGAGAGCGCCGAACAGATGCGCGCCGCGCTCGCGCGCGTCCTCCCGGGCGCCGATGCGCTCGTGATGGCGGCGGCGGTGGCCGACTTCCGTCCTGCCACGGCGCAGGCGGCGAAGATCAAGAAGGACGAGGGCGGGGGAGCGCCGCCGATCGCCCTCGCGCAGAATCCGGATCTCATCGCGGAGATCGGCCGGGCGCGCGGCGCCGCGAACAAGCCGGTCCTCGTCGCGTTCGCGCTCGAGACGGGCGACGACGCGGCGGTGCTCGGCTACGCGCGCAAGAAGCTCGTCGCGAAGAAGGTCGATCTCGTCGTCGCGAACGCCGCGCACGAGTCGCTCGGCAAGGACGAGAACCGCGTCGCGTTCGTGAGCGCCCACGGCAACGAGCAGGGTGACGAGCCGTTCGTCGCGGCGTCGAAGGACGGCGTGGCCGATCGCATCCTCGATCGCGTGGCCGCGCGCTGCCGCGCCTGAATCAGCCGCGACGCTCGAGCAGATCGACCACGTCCTGCACGGCGTCGTCGGCGCTCGTGTCGCGATCGAGCACGACGACCGGCAGGTTCGCGGTCCTCGACGTCTTCTTGAGGGCGCGGAGGGCGTGCGCGATCTTCACGTCGTCGCACTTCACGTCGATGACCAGCACGTCCGGCGTGTCTCCGGCGACGGCGAGCAGCCCCTCGAGCGCGCTCGGCCACGTGACGAGCTCCGTCCCGCGCGCCTTGCACGCCTTCGCGAGCGCGCGGAGCGCGGGGCTCGCCTTGCCGATCGCGCCCACGACGCCCGCGGGCCGCGCGAGCGATCGCGGCATCGGCAAGCCGTTCTTCTCGCAGTACGCGCGCGCGTCGTCGCTGCGCACGCGGTACTGCGCGCCCGGCGTCTTGATCGCCGGCAGCTTGCCCTCGCGGATCCAGAGGTAGACCGTCTTCGGGTGCAGCTCCCAGATCCGTGCGAGCTCGGAGGGCCGGAGCAGCGCCATGGCGCGAAGCATACACGCTCGCGGTCGTTGACGGACGCGGCGCACGTCGAGTACTCAAGCGCCCGTGGCGGTCCGTTCCCACGGCCCGACACACGCGCGTGGTCACGGGAAGCCGGTGAGAGACCGGCACGGCCCCCGCCACGGTGACCGGGGACGATCTCGGGCAAGACCACTGGCTAGGCGACGTCGCCGCGCTGGGAAGGGCCCGAGGGAGGATGAGCCGGGAGTCCGGAGACCGGACTGCGCGCGGGAGACCTCTTGCTGGTCCGCGCGGGGAAAGCGCGGTCCCGGGTGATGAAAACATGCGACGTACGTGGACCCTCGCGCTGGCGGCCGTGCCGCTCTGCGCGCTCGCGGCAGCAGCCTGCACCGGTGACGACGAGATCTACAGCGGCGCCAAGGACGGCGGCGCGTTCGAAGGCGGCCCGACCGCCGAGGCCGGACCGGGCCCGCAACCGGACGCCTCGCCCGGCGCGCCGAGCTGCGGCGACGCCGGCGGCGCCCCGCAGCGGCTGCTGATGACCATCGGCAGCACGCAGAGCGGCGAGCTCGCGGCGGTCAACCTCGAGACCAGCATGGTCGACGGTCGCCTCGCGATCGCCGCGCCCTTCGGCGGCACGGTGGCGACGCACAACCGCGAGCCGTTCGTGCTCGCGCAGGAGACCGACGTCGTCTCGCGGCTCGATCCGCGCGAGCCGTGGAAGGCGCTCTCGAGCTGGAACGTGCGCGGCGACGACGCGGTCGACGGCGGGAGGCCGAACGCGAACCCGTCGTCGATCGTCGTGCCGGAGTGCAGCAAGGGCTACGTCCTCCGCTTCAACCGCAACCGCATCGCGGTCATCGACACGTCCGAGACGGTCAACGGCGGGACGCCGAAGGGATGGATCGACCTCTCCTCGCAGCTGCAGCAGGGCGACGAGGACGGCTTCGTCGAGATGACGAGCGCGATCTACGTGCCGGCGAAGAAGCTCGTCTACGTCCTGCTCGGCAACATCGATCTGAAGAAGGTCGCGACCGACGGCTTCACCGCGCTCTGCGCGGCGACCAAGCCCTCGATCATCGCGATCGATCCCGAGACCGACAAGGTGGTGGGCACGCCGATGATGCTCGAGGGCTACAACCCGCCGATCGGCACGCCGTTCTGGTACGACGCGGTGAAGGATCGCTTCCTCGTCCTCTCCGCGGGATGCAACGTGGACGACGGCAACGGCGGCGCGGGTCCGATGAGCCGCCGTCGCGTCGAGGAGGTCGACGTCTCGACGGGAACGGTCAAGACGCTCCTCTCGCTCGACGACCAGGGCTTCCCCGGCGCGTTCGAGTACGTCGACGCGAACCACGCCGCGCTCGCGTTCTTCGGCCAGGCCTACTTCTGGGATCCGACCAAGCCGGCGCTCGGACCGGCGATCAGCGGCGGCATGGACCTCTTCTCGTCGGACGGGAAGGGCAGGCTCGTGGGATCGCGCGCCACCTACCTCGCCGACGGCGGCGCCGGACCGATCCAGGTCGTGTCGGTGCCCTTCGCCGACGCGGGGCCGACGGTGATCCTCGAGGACCCGTTCACGAAGAACAGCGGGTTCGTCACGAGCGCCGAGGTCTGGCCTCGACCCTGATACGCTGGTGCGGTGAGGCGAAGGAGGCCGTCCGCACCGCCCCGCGTTTCCAAGAGCCTGCGTCCACGCATGCGCTGGATGTTCCACGTCGTACGCGCCGAGGACCTCGGCTGGGGCAAGGACGGACGCTACGCGCCCGCCTCGCTCGCGGCCGAGGGCTTCGTGCACGCGTCGTTCAAGGACCGCGTGCGCGAGAGCGCGCGGCTCTACTTCCCTCCGGGCGCGCGCCTCCGCGTCCTCGCGATCGATCCGCGCCGCCTCGACGTCCCGGTCGACGTCGTCGAGACGCCGCGCGGGCCGATGCCCCACGTCATGGGATCGATCCCGTGCGACGCGTTCCGCGTGATCGATCTCGAGGCGGTCGACGATCATCCCGATCGCGTCACCGGCACGCGGATCGGCCTGCTCGCGTTCGCGGGCATGACGCTGCTCGACCTCGTCGGCCCGCTCGATGCGCTCTCGCGCATCGTGTCGATGGGCTTCGATGCCGGCGCGAGCGTCGAGGTGGTGGCGCTCACCAAGCCGCGCGAGGACGCGACGGTGGTCGACGTCACCGTGTGGCACGGCTTCGGCGCCGAGATGCGCGCGGCGCGGTATCGCCCCGCGCTCGACACGTTCGACGTGCTCGTCGTCCCGGGAGGGCCGGGCACGCGCGCGCTCGCGAAGGACGACGAGGTCCTCGCGTACCTCCGCTCGTTCCCCGCGAACCGGCTCGTCGCGTCGGTGTGCACCGGCTCGCTCCTCCTCGGCGCGGCCGGGCGGCTCGAGGGCAGGCGCGCCACGACGCACGCGAGCGCGCTCGAGGACCTCGCGAGGTACGGCGCGACGCCGGCGAAGGAGCGCATCGTCGACGAGGGCCAGATCGTGACCGCGGGAGGCGTCACCGCGGGCATCGATCTCGGCCTCTACCTCGTGCGGCGTCTCGCCGGAGAGGGCGTCGCCGTCGCCATCGCGAAGCAGATGGAAGTGCCGGGCTGATGGTCTCCGCACCGGTCAGGGCCCAAGTGCGCTGACCAGTCCCGGGGGCGTGTCGTCGGGGTTTCACCGCTCGGACTTCCGGCATGCGAGTTGCTGACAAATCGCACCGATGACGCCCACCGCGCTCTTCGTCGGCCTCCATGTCCACCAGGCGGACGCGTGCCGCTCGGCGCTCGGTGACGCGATCCGCGTCCTGTCGGCGCTCGACGCCGAGGAC
>JBDHVD010000320.1:0-10442 GCA_039809525.1 Labilithrix sp.
ACCCGCGCGCGCTCGACTTCGCCGCGTTCCGCTCGATCGCCGACGAGGTCGGCGCGGTCCTCGCCGCGGACATCGCGCACATCTCCGGCCTCGTCGCGACCGGCGTGCATCCGTCGCCGTTCGGCATCGCCGACGTCGTCACGTCGACGACCCACAAGACGTTCCGTGGCCCGCGCGGCGGCATGATCTTCTGCAAGAAGCAGCACGCGAGCGCGATCGACAAGGCGGTGTTCCCCGGCCTCCAGGGCGGGCCGCACAACCACACCACCGCGGGCATCGCCGTCGCGGCGAAGGAAGCGCTCGAGCCGTCGTTCACCGACTACGCGAAGAAGGTCGTCGCGAACGCCAAGGTCCTCGCGCAGGCGCTGCTCGACAAGGGCTTCGGCGTCACCACCGGCGGCACCGACAACCACCTCATGCTCGTCGATCTCACGAGCAAGAACGTGCCGGGCAAGCCGGCCGCGCAGGCCCTCGACAAGGCCGGCATCGTCGCCAACTACAACGCGGTGCCCTTCGATCCGCGGAAGCCCTTCGATCCGTCGGGGCTCCGCATCGGCACGCCGGCGATCACCTCGCGCGGCATGGGCGAGGCCGAGATGAGGATGCTCGCCGACTGGATCGATCGCGTCGTCGCGTCGCCGAAGGACGAGGCGCTCCTCGCGAAGGTCGCCGGCGAGGTGAAGGACCTCTGCAGCAAGTTCCCGGCGCCCGGCCTCCGCATCTGAATCGGCCGCGCCGCGTGCGCGGGATTCGGATAGCGTGGAACGAATGCGGTCATTCGCCTCACGCGTCACGTTCGGCCTCGTAGGCTCCACCCTCCTCGTCCTCCTCGCCGCCTGCGGAAGCAGCGAGAGCGGCCCTGAGAGCCCCGACCTCACCGCGGCGGACGCCGCGCTGCCGCCCGTGCGTGACGCCGGTGCGAACGGCGACGGCGATCGCGACGCGGCCAAGCCGGACGCGGACGCCGGCGCCGACGCGAGCACCGCCTGCCCGAACGCCGGAGAGCTCCGCTGCAACGGCACGTGCGTCGATCCGAAGACCGACGAAGGGTTCTGCGGCGCGACCGGCGACTGCAAGGGCGCGAACGCGGGCAAAGCATGCGTCGCCGGCGAGGCGTGCACGAGCGGCGCGTGCACGTCGATCTGCACCACCGATCAGAAGTTCTGCTCGGGCGCGTGCCGCAACGTGAAGACCGACGCCGAGTACTGCGGCGACTGCAACACGAAGTGCCCCGCCGGCCCGGCGAACACCGTCCCGTCGTGCACCGACGGCGCGTGCGGCGTCGTCTGCGCCGCGGGCTTCTACGACTGCAACGGCGATCTGAAGACGATGGGCTCCGACGGCTGCGAGGCCGCCGTCGCGACGGGCTGCACGTACGACTTCGCGTACACCGGCGCGGAGGAGCCGTGGACGGTGCCCGCCGGCATCACCTCGCTCGCCGTCACGCTCGAGGGCGCGCAGGGAGGCAGCAGCTACGCGGCCAACACGAACTACGGCGGCAAGCTCGAGGCGACGCTCGCGGTCACGCCGGGTGACGTCCTCCATCTGTACGTCGGCGGTCAGCCCACCGGCACCGCGGGCGGCTTCAACGGCGGCGGCAACGGCGAGAGCGGCGGTCGCGGCGGCGGCGGCGCGACCGACGTCCGGCGCGGCGGCAACGCGCTCGCCGATCGGGTCCTCGTCGCGGGCGGCGGCGGCGGCGCCGGCTTCTGGAGCGGCTCGAACACCGAGGTGGTCGGCGGCAAGGGCGGCGGCCTCTCCGGCGAGGGCGGCTACCGCGCGCCGAACGACCCCGGTGGACAGCCCGGCACGCAGTCGGGCAGCGGCACGGGCACGTGCGTCACGTTCGACAACCCTGCGATGAGCGGCGGGCTCGGCTTCGGCGGGAGCCCGTCGAGCTGCGGCTGCGACGGCTACGGCGGAGGCGGCGGTTACTACGGCGGCGCGGGCAGCGGCAACTGCCGCGGCGGCGGCGGAGGCAGCGCGTTCACCGCGGCCGCCGGCGTCACGGACGTGGTGCACACCGTCGGCGGCGCGCAGCCGGGCAACGGACGCATCCGCATCCACTTCAAGCCCTAGAGATCGAACACGAGCCGCCCGGCGACGAGCGTCCACACGTGCATGTCGCCGCCGGGCGAGCCCGGACCGGAGGAGATCTCCTCTCCGTCGCGCTTCTCCTTCACGTCGACCGCGAGGTACTTGCCCGCGAACGTCGAGACCGTGAGGCCGATCCCGATGTGCTCGTTCGCGCGGTAGTCGATGCCCGCCTCGAGCATGCCGTCGAGGCCGTACCGGAGGATGTCGCGCCGGTAGTGCACCGCGCGTGGACCGCAGCCGAACAGGCAGAACCCCGAGCTGCCGGGCGACGTCTCCGAGCGGTTCGCGTTCGATCCCTGCACCGCGAACGCGAGCCCCGCTCCGATCCACGGATCGAAGCGGCCGAGCGGCGGCAGGTGCAGGCGCGCGCCTCCGCCGAGCTCGGAGACGATCGTCGGCCCGGTGCAGCGATAGCCCTCGGGGCACGGCGACGGCGAGATGACGCCGAAGCCCGTCGCCCAGAACGCGCCGACGTACAGCGTCTGGTTCGCGCGCCAGCCGCCGTCGATCGCGAACGCGGGCGCGACGCCGGTCTGATCGGCGAGCGGGACGCCGCGCTCCGCGTCGCCGGCCGCGAACGAGGGGCCGGCGCGCACCGAGAGCTCCGCGCCGAGGAGGAAGATCGACAGGACGTGATGCACGGGGCCGCTCGAGCAAGCCGCGTTCCGTCGCTATCCCATTAGAAATGGTCGTCGCGACGGCCGCGCGAGCGCGTCGCGTACGCGCCGCCGCGCAGCGCCGTTCGCCGCAGGTCGTTTCGGCACACGCTCGCACCCGTTCGCGCGCGAGACGTGATTGCGAGGCGAGCAGGCGGAGAGGTCATGCGTAGATGCCCGGCCGATGCGCGCCGCCGCTGCCCTCGCCGCGTTCCTCCTCGTCGCGTGCAGCGCGAAGAGAGAGCCGGCCGTCGCCGTCGCGCCCGCGGTGATCGAGGCGCCTCCCGCGGCGGCCCTCGCCGCCCCCGAGCCGGCGGACCCGCCGCGCGACGTCGCGTTCGGGGCCTGGACCGGCTTCGGCCCCGCCGGCTGCGCGTACCTCGCGCCGGCCGAACGCTTCGTCGACGGCGACGGCGGCGTCGACGTGGTCTTCCACTTCCACGCGGGACAGATGTCCGACCGCGACCTCCGCGCGAGCGGCCTCCGCGCGGTGATCGTCTCGTGTGGATGGGGCGTGGGGACCGCGCCGTACTCGGAGGCGTTCGCCGATCCGAACCGCTTCGACAAGATGCTGCGCGCGGTGGTGAAGAAGGTCGGCGGCACGCACGTGCGCCGGCTCGCGCTCGCCTCGTGGAGCGCGGGGTTCGCGTCGATCTCCAAGATCCTGCGGGTGCCGCGCTACTACGCGATGACCGACGCGGTGGTGCTCCTCGACAGCTTGCATTCTGCATATACCTCCGCGGGCGACGTCGACGTGCGCATGCTCGATCCGTTCGTGCGCTTCGCGCGCGACGCCGCGCACGGAGACAAGGCGATGGTGATCACGCACTCGGCGATCGTGCCGCCCGGATACGCGAGCTCGACCGAGGCGACGCGCGCGGTGCTCACCGCGATCGACGTTCCCACCGCGGCGCCCGAGGCCACGCGCGACGCCGTCACGACAAGCGCGGCCGCACGCGGAATGCGCCTCTCTTATCGGGCCGACGCCGGGGATCTCCACGTGCGCGGCTTCCGCGGAGTCGGTCCGCAGGACCACTTCGATCACCTCCACCTCGTGGGCGAAGTCCTGCGATCTTGGCTGGTTGTCCGCTGGAAGATGGATCGCCGCCTCGTCTATACTGGCGGCGGTGAGCAACGCTGAACAGGGCGGCCGATCGGATCTGCCGAAGGTCGCAGACGACGAGGAGGACATCTCCGAGTCGACCGTCCTCAGCGAGGAGGTCAGTAGCATCGCTGCGCGCGAGCTCGCGGCGAAGCACGGGATCGGCCTCGGCACGGCGCCGGGGATCGCCCCGCCCCCGGCGACGGCGACGACCATGCCGAGCAAGGGTCCGCCCCCGCCGCTGCCTGCCGGCGCGAGCAGGCCGCCGCCGCCGGTCACGGTAAAGGCGGCAGGACCGAGCACGCCTCCACCGGTGACGCCGGCGTCACCGAACGCGGGGGCGTCCTCGCCTCCCCGCCCGACCAAGGCCGTGACGCTGATCGGCACCGGACCCGCCGCTCCGCCGGCGACGGCGACGCCGTCCGCGATCCCTCCCGCGCCGGACACGAAGACGAGCAACAACCCTCCGCCGATCGTCCCGCGCCGGCGCACGCCGCAGTCGGGCACCCCCGCGGCGACCGCCGCCGCGATCGCGACGGCGAAGACGCTCATCGGATCGGCGCCGCCCGGTCCCCCGGGGTTCGTCCCCAAGATCACGCCGATCTCCGGCACGCCGATGCCGAACTTCGGCGCGCGCCCCGCATCGGAGCCGCCGCCCGGTGACGTCGCGGTCGCGCTGAAGGCGAAGGTGCCGTCGGAGAAGCCTCCGCCCTCGCCTCGGGCGGCGGACATCGTCCCGCCGGTCATCCGCATCCCCCAGGGCGGCCTGCTCGGCTCGTCCGCGCCGGCGGCGAAGAGCCGCGGCGGGAGCCTCCTCTGCGAGGTGCTCCTCCGCAACGGATCGGTCACGCAGGAGAACGTCGACAAGGCCATCGCGCTCCAGGAAGAGCGCGGCGGCCAGATCGGCCGCATCCTCGTGTCGATCGGCGCGTGCAGCGAGGAGGCGATCGCGCGCGCGCTGATCGAGCAGCTGCGCATCCGCAAGAAGACGGGCTACGACACCGACGTCTCCGCCGCCGCGCGCGAGAACAAGGACGTCGCCGGCCTCAAGGTCCTCACGCGCCCGACGCAGACGGTGCTCGTCCTGCTCGCGACGGACGTGTTCTCGCTCCTCCTCGCGGCGCTGCTCGCCACGACCGTGCACTGGCTCCGCCTCGGCGCCGTCGACTGGACGTCGTGGCTCGTCGTCGGACCGTCGGTCGCGCTGTGCCTGCTCACGTTCCTCGGTCTCGAGCTCTACTCGCCGATGGCGAAGAGCACGCCCGACGAGATCCGCGACATCGTCTTCGCCGCGTCGCTCGTGCACCTCGGCGCGTCGCTCCTCTCGACGCTCGGCGATCTGCCGATCGTCGCGTGGGGCGTCATGGTCCGCGGCATCTGGTGGATGGCGACGCTGTTCCTCGTGCCGATCATCCGATCGATCGTGCGGAACAAGCTGTCGGTCCAGCCGTGGTGGGGCATCCCCGTCTGCGTGCTCGGCGCCGCCAAGACCGGTCGTCTCGTGGTGCGCACGCTGAAGGCGCAGCCGCGCTCGGGCCTCAAGCCCGTGATGCTCCTCGACGACGACAAGGAGAAGCACGGCACGCTGCGCGCGAGCTTCACCAACGAGGTGATGGACGTCTACTCGGTGAACGTCAGCGCCTCGACGTTCATGACCGAGTCGCAGCACAAGGCGCTCGCCGACGACATCTTCGGCACCGAGCGGAGCGATCGCGAGCCCGCCTCCGAGGAGCTGTCGGGACCGATCAGCTCCGATCACATCCCCGTGCCGCCGACGTCGTGGCAGTCGCGCGGCGATCTCGGCGCCGACGCGGTCGACTCGGATCTGCCGCCCGGCCCCGACAGCGTGAAGCCGAAGCGCGCGCCGAAGGAGTCGTCGATGTGGCCGCGCGGCAAGTTCGCGGAGGTCGACGGCGTGCCGATCGTCGGCGATCTCTCGCTCGCGCCGGTGCTCGCGCAGCGCCTGAAGATCCCCTACGCGGTCGTCGCGATGCCCGGCGTCGACTCGCCGAAGCTGCTCCAGATCATCGAGCGCATCGGCGGCAAGTTCAGCCACCTCTTGATCATCCCCGACCTGTTCGGGTTCGCGACGCTCGGCGTCCCGGCGAAGAACCTGGGCGGCATCCTCGGCGTCGAGGTCAGGCAGCAGCTCCTCCTCCCCGGCCCGCGTCTCGCGAAGCGCATCATGGACGTGGCGCTCACCTGCTTCGGCGCGATGTTCGTGCTGCCGTTCCTCCTCCTGATCGCGCTGCTCATCAAGATCGACTCGAAGGGGCCGGTCTTCTACACGCAGAAGCGTCTCGGCAAGGACGGCGAGCACTTCAAGGCGTACAAGTTCCGCACGATGCACGGCGACGGCGAGGCGCGCCTCAAGGCGATCCTCGACGCGGATCCGGCGCTCCGCGCGGAGTACGAGATCTATCACAAGCTCAAGAAGGACCCGCGCGTCACCCGGATCGGACGCGTGCTCCGCAAGTTCTCGCTCGACGAGTTCCCGCAGCTCTTGAACGTCGTCCTCGGCGACATGAGCCTGGTCGGCCCGCGCCCGTACATCGAGCGCGAGCTGACCGAGATGGGCGGCCAGGAGAAGATCATCCTCCGCGCGCCGCCGGGCATGACCGGCATGTGGCAGGTCTCCGATCGCAACGCGACGAGCTTCGCGCAGCGCGTGCAGATCGACGTCTACTACGTGCGCAACTGGTCGCCGTGGCTCGACATCCACATCCTCGCGAAGACGTTCGGCGTCGTCATCAAGGGCTCGGGCGTCTGAGCACGTCGCTCAGCGCTCGAGCACCTCGAAGTCGACGCGCCGGTTCTTCGCGCGGTTCTCCGGCGAGTCGTTCGGCGCGATCGGGCGAAGCGCCCCGTACGTCTCGACCCTGACGCGCGTGCGCGGCACGCCGCGCGCGGCGAGGCCCGAGGCCACGAGGTTGGCGCGCGCGTACGCCACCTCCTCCTTCTCGGTGTCGTCGCAGTGCCCCGCGATCGCGACGGTGACCGCCGGACGCGCACGCAGCTTCGCCGCGATCGTCTCGAGGAGCGGCGTGAGCCGAGGGCCCGGCGTCGCGACGTCGGAGGGAAACGGTCCCACGGCGTCGAGCACGAGCGGCTCGGACACGGACTCGGGCTCGGACTCGGCCGCGGCCGGCGGCGGTGGCGGCGCGGGTGCGGGCGCGGGTGGTGCCGGCGCGTGCGTCGTCGTGCATGCCGCAGCGAACGCGACGAGGAGCACGAGGGCGGCGTTGTCCACGGACGCGGAGCATACGCTACGATGGCGAGATGGGTCTCTTCCGCAAGATCGCCTCCGATGCCGTCGAGCTCGCACGTGCGCTGGAGAAGAAGAGGCCCGAGGACGGCGTCCGCCCGTCGTTGAAGCAGGCGGTGAAGGCCGCCCTGACCCAGGACGGCTACAAGGTCCTCTTCATGAGCCGCGTCCGCGAGAGCGCGCGCAAGTGGCATGTCCCGGGCGTCAACCACGCGCTGCGGCTCGTCACGACCGTCCTCTACAGCATCGAGATCGGCAACGACATCGAGCTCGGCGACGGCATCAACTTCACGCACACGCTGGGCACGGTCATCGGCGGCACGTCGAAGGTCGGCGCGCGCGTGAAGTTCATGGGCAACAACACGATCGGGACGGCGAAGGACAACGGCTGCCCGGTGATCGAGGACGACGTCGTCATCGGCTGCGGGGCGCGCGTGCTCGGTCCGGTCCGCATCGGACGCGGCGCGTTCATCGGCGCCAACTCGGTCGTCCTCACCGACGTCCCGCCGGGAGCGGTCGTCAGCGGCATCCCCGCCAAGATCCACCACCGTGGCGAACCTGCCGACGTCGCGACGAGCGACGTCTCCGCGCGCGTGAAGACGAACGGCGCCGAGTGACGGACGCGACGCCTGCACGTCTCGGCGCCGTCGCTGCGCGCCGTGACGGGCGTGGCGTACACACCTGACGACTCTCGTCACGGCCCCGACGCGCGCATACGCGGCAGACAGGCCGATCCGGCGCCCTTTCGCGACGCCGCGTCCCATTTGGCGGCCGGTATGTGCGGCTCGACCGTTGGAGCAGCTCCTGCATTGAGCCTCCGGCATCATGCGAGAAAAGATTCTGCTCGGGGGCGTCGCGCTCTGCGCGCTGGTGACCCTCGTTCACTGCAAGGCCTCCAGCAACAACGAAGAGAAGACGTGCACCGGCGGACAGGCGCTCACGGCCACCGTGTTCCGCGGGTCCAGCCTTCCCCCGAAGACGATCGCGCTGACGTTCGACGACGGCCCGGGCGACCGCACGGCGGAGCTCTCGCTCTACCTGAAGCAGGAGGGCATCGAGGCGGCGTTCTTCGTCAACGGCATGCGCATCGACGGCACGTCCGGTCCGATCCTGCAGGGCCTGATCGACGACGGCCACCTCATCGGCAACCACACCGAGGACCATATCTCGCTGACCGGCGTGACCGACGCGAAGCCGCGTCCGGCTGCGGACGTGATCGTCGGCGAGCTCACGAACACCGACGCGAAGATCGCGCCGTACGTGAAGGACAACCGCTGGCTGTTCCGCCCGCCGTACGGCGACTTCGACGCGGAGACCCTCGCGGCGCTCGCGCCGACGCCGATGAACAAGTACGTCGGCCCCGTCCTCTGGGACGTCGGCGATCGCATGGACGAGGCGAACGGCCGGGCCGCCGACTGGGACTGCTGGCAGGACGGCGCGGACATGAAGCGCCTCACCGTCGAGCAGTGCGGCGATCTCTACATCGCCGAGATCAAGCACCAGAGCCGCGGGATCGTCCTCATGCACGACCCCTACGTCAACGACAAGGACCCGAACCTCGGCGGCACCGTCGACATGGTCAAGTACATCGTGCCGAAGCTGAAGGCCGAGGGCTTCACCTTCACGCGCGTCGACAAGGTGCCGGACATCGCCGCGGCGCTCCCGCCCCTCCAGGGCGGCGACGGCGGCGCGAGCAGCAGCGGCGGCAACAACGCCAACCCCGATCAGCCGGGGAATCAGCAGCCCACCGATGGCGAGAACACGACGCCGACCGGCGATCCGTGCCCTCCCGCCACCCCGTGAAGAACTTCGAAAACGAGAAAGTAAACCGGAGCCAAGATCATGAAGCGCATTCTCTCTCTCATGCTGGTGCTGCCGCTCACGGCGTACGCGGTGACCGCGTGCTCGAAGCAGAGCAGCGATGACGAAGCGAACACCCCGGGTGCCGGCGGCGGCGACAACGGCGGCGGCGGCGGCGGCGCGAACGGCGGCGGCGACGGCACGCCGAAGCCGACCGAGGACGAGCTGAAGAAGAACCCGATCGAGGGCGTCGCGCCCCCGAAGGCGGTGTTCGAGGCGGGCGCGTTCACCGACGGTCCCGTGTGGCACGCGAAGCTCGGCGTCCTCTTCTTCTCGACGCCGCTCGGCGAGGGCGCGATCTACCGCATGCTGCCCGACGGCCGCGCGATGAAGGTCCGCGACGGCGTGCGCGCGCAGGGCACGACGCCGGTCGGCAACACGATCAACGAGGCCGGCGAGATCATCACCGTCGAGATCAAGCGCATCTCGAAGTTCGGCTTCGACGAGAAGAACATGCCGCTCGCGCCGACGGTGATCGCCACGGGCTACGCGCCGGGCGCCGCCCCGCCCCCGCCGGCGACGCCGCCGGATCCCGCGAACCCGACGCCGCCGCCGACCTCGGCGCCGGGCCAGTTCGACACGCTCAACGACGTGGCGGTGAACAAGGACGGCACGCTGTACGTGACCGACCCGGGCTTCTTCGAGAACCCGCAGGCGAACCGCATCTACCGCGTCGCGCCGGACGGCACGGTGCAGGTGGTGGAGGCGTTCGAGGACGTGCCGCGTCCGAACGGCATCGCGATGTCGGCGGACGGCAAGAACCTCTACGTCGGCTTCACCGCGCCGATCAAGGGCACGCTCCCGTTCATCCGCCAGTACATCGTCAACCCGGACGGCACGCTCGGCGAGTGGACGAAGTTCGTCGACATCGGTCCCGAGGACTCGGAGCCCGATGGCATCGCGGTCGACATGGCCGGCAACGTCTACGTCGCCACGAAGGCGGGCATCGAGGTCTACAAGTCCGACAGCACGAAGGTCGGCGTCGTCGCGATGCCGCCCGAGGAGAAGCCGACCGGAATCACGTTCGGCGGCAAGGACATGAAGTCGCTCTACATCACCACCGAGGGCGTGAAGATCTGGGAGCTCCGGCTCAACGTCCCCGGCATCTCGCAATGACGTGATGTCCGCGTTTCCCGCGTAGAATAGAGCGACGTTCCCGCGCCCGGCGCCGGCAGAAATGCTGGTTCCGGGCGCATTTTATTTGTTGTGCTATGACGCATCTCGACATGAAACGGTACCTGCCTCTTGCCCTTACCCTTTCGATGATGGGCGCGGTCTACGCGTGCTCGAGCGACAAGACCGAGGAGCCCGCGACGCCGGGCGACGACGCCGGGAACAACAACAACAACAACACCGGCCCGGACAGCTCGACGCCGGCGACCGACTCGGGCGGCGGCGAGGATGCCGGCAACGGCGACTCGTCCGTCCCGACCGGCAACCCGATCGAGGGCGTGGGCGCGCC
>JBDHVD010000321.1:0-10440 GCA_039809525.1 Labilithrix sp.
GGGAGCCAGCGGGACGCGCGTGCGCTTCGAGAAGGTGAAGGTCGTCGAGGACAAGGGCGCGGCGGTCCGCATCGAGGGCGACACGTGGATGAAGAGCAAGGACCTGTCGCGCCCGCGCGTCTCGCAGCCGCCCGCGGAGATCGGCGGCGACGGCGCGACCGAGCGCTGGGTCGACGTGGACCTCGCGCAGCAGGCGCTCGTCGCGTACGAGGGCGCGAAGCCGGTCTTCGCGACGATGGTCTCGACGGGCAAGGGACCGCCCGGCTCCGAATTCGAGACGCGCAAGGGCGTGCATCGCATCTGGGTGAAGATCTTCACCACGAAGATGGACAACCTCGACAAGGACGACGTCGATCGGCACTACGCGATCGAGGACGTGCCGTGGGTCCAGTTCTTCGACAAGGCGATCGCCCTGCACGGCGCGTTCTGGCATCGCGAGTTCGGGCGGGTGCACAGCCACGGCTGCGTGAACCTCGCGCCGCTCGATGCGCGCTGGCTGTTCGCCTTCACCGGCCCGCACCTGCCGGCGGGGTGGACCGCCGTGCTCCCGACGAAGATCGAGCCGGGCACCGTCATTCGCGTCCGCTGATCTGGTATTCCTCCGGGCGGGACGATGCCTGCCCACGCCATCGCGCTCGCGTCCGAGCCGCCGCTCGTCGCCCGCATCGGGCGGTATGCGGTGCTGCGCCGGCTCGGGCTCGGCAAGAACAGCGAGGTCCTCCTCGCGTCCGCGCGCGGACCGTGGGAGTTCGAGCGGCTGGTCGCGGTCAAGCGCCTCCTGCCGGGCGCGGTCGTCGACGAGATGAGCCAGCGCCGCTTCGCGCGCGAGGCGGTGGCGTACGCGCGGCTCGATCATCCGGCGATCGTCCGCCTCTACGACGTCATCGCCGAGCCGGGCGAGCTCGCGCTCGTGCTCGAGCACGTCGACGGCATCGCGCTCGCGCAGCTGCTCGCGGACCTCGAGGCGAGGGGCGAGCGCCTGGACGACGACGCGGCCGCCTGGATCGGCACGCGCGTCTTCGCGGCGCTCGCGGCGGCCCACGACGCGCGTCATCCGCGGACCGGCGAGCGCGCGCCGGTCATCCACCGCGACGTCACGCCGGCGAACGTCCTCGTGCCGTGGGACGGCTTCGCGAAGCTCGCCGACTTCGGGATCGCGAAGGTCACCGATCTCGCGGGCGACACGCGTCGCGGCGTGATGAAGGGCTCCTACGGGTACATGGCGCCGGAGCAGGTGGTCGGCGATCCGGTGAGCGTCGCGACCGACGTCTACCAGGCGTGCCTCGTGCTCCACGAGCTGTTCAGCGGGCGCCCGGCGATCGCGCGCGCCCCGCTCGCCGAGATGAGCCTGCTGCGCGCCATGGCCGAAGGGCACGTCCCGCCGATCGAGCTCTCGCGGCCCGATCTCCCGGCGGAGATCGTTCGCGCGCTCCGCCGCGGGCTCGCGCACGACGCGCGCGAGCGGACGATCACGCCGTCGGACCTGGTCGAGCTGCTCCGGCTGCAGTTCGACGTCGAGCGCGGGCGCGCGCGGCTCGTCGACGCGCTCCGCCCTTCGCGCCCGCACCCCGAGTCGGGGCTGGTCGAGACCGCGCCGACGCCGCGGCGGTCGGTCCATCCGTGGATGCTCGAGCATGCCGTGCCGCCAGCGATGCGCGCCCCGCGCCCGCCGCCCATCCCGTTCGAGCTCGATGCGCCGGCGCTGCGGACGGCCCCCGCGCGCCGGCGTCGCTCGCGGCTCGCGCCCTTGCTCTTCGCGGCCGGCGCGCTGGCGTTCGTGCTCGCGTTCGTCGCGATGCGCATGGCGAGGAAGGCGGCGATGCCGACCGCCGTGCCGCTGACCGCTCCGCCGTCGCCGCTGGTGCAGCAGCCGGAGCCTCCGGCGACGACACCCCCGCCTCCGCCCGTCCCGGTCGCCGTGCCGAGCGCGCTCCCTGCCGAGAAGCCGCCGCGCGCCGGGATGGGGCTCGTGACGACGCCGCCGAGCGCGGCCGGCCATCGCGTCTTCGTCGACGGCCGGCTCGCGTGCGCCGGCGCCACGCGTTGCGAGGTCCGCTGCGGTCGGCGCGTCGTGCGCGTCGGCAGCGAAGGCCGCGCGCAGAAGGTGGACGTGCCGTGCGGGGGCGCCATCGCGATCGATCGCTGACCCTGTGGTAGGCTCGCCGCGTGATCTCCGTCGTCTCCGCGGTGCGCGATCTCGGACGCCTCCGCGAGATCTCGAGCGTCCTCGTCAAGCACGGCTTCGGCGAGATCGTGGCGCGCGCCGGCTTCGGACGGAAGCCGCGCAAGGGGACGCCGAGCGAGCCGCCGCCGTCGACGGAAGGCGGCGCCGCCGCGCTCGAGATCTCGAGCGACGAGCTCGCGAAGGGCGAGGAGGAGAAGAAGCGGATCTCCACCGCCGAGCGCATCCGCCTCGTCCTGCAGGACCTCGGACCGTCCTTCATCAAGCTCGGACAGATCGCCTCGACGCGCAACGACCTGCTGCCTCCCGACGTGATCGCGGAGCTGAAGAAGCTGCAGGACGACGTGCCTCCGGTCCCGTTCGAGGAGGTGAAGAAGGTCATCGAGACCAGCCTCGGCAGCGGCCTCGACGAGCTCTTCGTCTCCTTCGACGAGAAGCCCCTCGCGACCGCGTCGATCGGGCAAGTGCATCGCGCCGTGCTCGCGACCGAAGACGGCGAGCAGCAGGTGGTGGTGAAGGTGCAGCGCCCGAACGTGGGCGACACCGTGCAGCGCGACCTCGAGCTGCTCCACATCATGGCGGCGGCGATCGAGCGCGCGATCCCCGAGACGCGCATCTACTCGCCCGTCGGTCTGGTGCAGAACTTCGATCGGTCGATCACCGCGGAGCTGAACTTCACCATCGAGGGCGAGAACTCCGATCGGTTCACGAAGAACTTCGAGGGCACGCCGCACGCCGAGGTCGTCCGCTTCCCGAAGGCGTACAAGCAGGCGTCGAGCAAGCACGTGCTCACGCTCGAGTTCTTCGACGGCCTGAAGGTCGACAAGGCGGTGGCCGCGGGCGTCGACGGCAAGCTCGTCGCGAAGAACGCGACCGGCGTCGTCATCAAGATGATCTTCGAGGACGGCTTCTTCCACGCCGATCCTCACCCCGGCAACATCATCATCATGGGCGGCACGCCCGCGTCGGGGACGCCGCCGGTGATCGGCCTCATCGACCTCGGGATGGTGGGCCGCCTGCCGCCCGAGTTCCGCGACGGGATGGTCGACCTCATGGTGGCCGCCGCCCGCAAGGACACGTACGCGGTGGCCGACGCGCTCTACGCGCTCGGCCGCCCGACGCGGAAGGTCGACATGCGCGAGTACCGCGCGGAGGTCGCGATGCTCGCCGAGAAGTACCTCGGCAAGCCGCTGAAGGAGATCGACCTCTCCGCGATGATCCGCGACCTCGTCCAGGGCGCGATGAAGTACGGCCTCGAGGTCCCGACCGACTTCATGCTCGTCGGCAAGGCGCTGATGACCATCGAGCAGATCGGCAAGCAGCTCGATCCGGACCTCGACGTCTTCGCCGAGGCGCAGCCGCACTTCACGCAGATCCTGAAGAAGCGCTACTCGCCGCAGCGTCTCGGCAACGAGCTGATGCGCGGCGTGGAGCAGCTGTCGCGCGCGGGCTACGACGTGCCGCTTCAGGCGCGCGAGGTGCTCGAGGACCTGCGCCTCGGCCGCCTGTCGGTGCGGACGCTCGATCCCACGATCCCTCTCGCGGCCGACCGCCTCGGACGGCGTGTCTTCTCGGGAATGGTCGTCGCGTCGGCGACGATCGCGGGCGCGCTCGCCCTCTCGCAGTCGAAGGAGCTCGCCGTCGTCCTGTTCGTCGTCGCGGCGCTCGTCCTCGTCCTCCACTTCGTGCGCGATCTACGCCGCACCACGAAGATCGACTGAGGTCATCGCCCGCTACGCGCCGCCGGCACGGGCTCGACGAGGCGGAGCCCGGACTTGGCCCGCGCCGCCGCCTCGAGCGGGAGCGTGACGTGGAACGAGGTGCGGCCGGCGACGCCCCGGTCGAGCGTGATCGTCCCGCCGTGCGCCTCGACGAGGCGCCGCGTGATGTACAGCCCGACGCCCAGGCCGGGCAGCCCGCTCTGCAGCGACGCCTCGCTCCGCACGAAGCGATCGAAGATGCGGTCGGCCTCTTCGTCCGAGATGGGCGCGCCGGCGTTCTCGTTGGTCACCGACACGCGCACGTCGTCGTCGCCCCAGGCGATCGCGACGTCGATGGGCGTCCCGCGCCTCCGGTACTTCGCCGCGTTCGAGAGGAGGTTGGCGAGCACCTGATCGAGCCGCATCGGATCGAGCTCGATCATCGGCCGGATGGCGCCGGTCTCCGTCACGCGGACATCCTCGCCCGAACGCTCGACGAGATCGCGGACGAGGCCCGCGAGATGGACGGGGCGCGGCGCGAGCCTCATGCGGCTCGCGTCGAGACGCGACACGTCGCTCAGGTCCTCGAGCATGCGGTCGAGCCGGCGCGCGGCGGCGCGGATGCGCTTCACCGCCTCGGCGGCGTCCTCGGGCGAGACGGCGCCGCGCTCGAGCAGCTGCACCGAGAGCCCGATGCTGTTGAGCGGCTGGCGCAGCTCGTGGGCGACGATCGTGTTCCAGTCCTCGCGGAAGCGTTCGAGCTCCTCGATCGCGGTGATGTCCTGGAAGATCGCCACCGCTCCGGCCGGTCTCTCGGCGGGCGTGGGGAGGGGCGCGGCGGTCACCAGCATGGTCACGAACGTCCCGTCGCGCCGCTGGAGCGGCATCCGCTGGACGATGCGCTCGCGCGTGCGGAGGGCGCGCTGCAAGGGATGGTCGTCGCGCGCGATGTCCCTGCCGTCGACGAACGCATCGAGGAAGCGGTTGTGCACGGGCTCGCCTCCGTCGGCGTCGACGAACGCGACGCCGCCCGGCAGGTTGTCGAGCAGGCCTTGCAGCCGCGCGCGGCCCCGCGTCTCGCGCGCGTAAGATCGCGCGGCCTCGATCGCGAGCGCGGCGCGCGACGCGAGCGCGTTCAACATCGTTCCGTCCTCGATCGCGAACGGCGTCGTGCCCATCGCCTTGGCCACGCCGAGGACGCCGAGCTCGCGGTCGCCGATGCGGATGCTCGCCGTCAACCCGTGAGCGATCGTGTCGCGGGTGCCGACCGCGATCGAGACCGGCGCCGTCGCGCTGGCGGCGTCCGGCTCGATCGCGAGCGACGCGGCGTCGGCGCACGTCGCGACCCGCGCTTCTTCGGCGATCGCGCGGAGCACGGCCTCGAATCCGGTCACCGGGATCTCGGCGAGCGCCTGGGAGAAGACGAGGCTCGCCTCGCTCACCACCGCGAGGCGATGGAGGTGATCGTCCTCGATCTCCTCGATGCGCTTGCGCTCGCGGATGTCGCGGATGGTGGCCTGCCACTGGCCTTCGGGGGTGATGCAAGCGGTGAGCTCGACGGGGACGAGCTCGCCGCGCTTCGTGACCAAGGACCACTCGCCTCGTTCGACGCCGCCCCTCAGCAGGCGCTCGCGCGCCTCGGCGAGGGCCGCGAGCTGTTCGGGCGGGGTCAGATCGCTCACCGCGAGACGGAGCAGCTCCTCCCGCGACCATCCGACGAGCGCGCACGCCGCGGGGTTCACGTCGACGAAGTGCCCGGTGACGTCCGCGATGAAGATCGCATCCGTCGCGTTCTCGATGAAGGCGCGCTGCCGCCTCTCGATGCCGTGCAGCACGTCCTCGGAGGCGTCCAGCTTCCTCGCCGTGCGCAGCACCCACGCGATCGCGATCACCATGGTGGTGACCGAGATCAGCGAGGCCGCGATCGGCGGCGAGTAGACGCCGGCCTCCTCGCCGAGCGTGAACACGAGCCCGATCAGCGGAGCGACGAGCGCGGCACCGAGGAACCTCCGGGCGACCGCGCCGCCCGCGCGGCTGCTCACCACGATCCGCATCGCTCCTTCACGCGGCCGCGCGCAGAGGACGCCGACCGCCAGCGCGGTCAGCGCGACCGTCGCATGCACGGACAGTCCGGTCGCCGGGCCGTCTCCGGGGAAGCGATACATCGGCGGAGCGCCGTAGACGTAGCCCGCGAGCGCGGCGAGGCTGCTGAACCCGACGATCGCCGCGAGCAGCTGCGAAGGCCGCCGGCCGCGCTCGAGCTCGACGTCGATCAGCAGGAGCGAGCCCGCGAGCAGGACGAGCGCGAAGCCGGCGTTGCTCGAAGGGCGACCGCACGGCAGGTCGTCGTGACAGGCGCCCGCCGGGACGAGGAGCCGATCGATGCCGAGGTCGACCGCCCCGAGCACCTCCACCAGCGCGGACAGCCCGATGAGGCCGACCAGGACGGCCGCGACCTGACCGGCGCGACGGACCACGCGCCCCGCATCCCGGCGCAGGAGGGCGAGGAGCGAGAACGATGCCAGGATGAGCGCGACGGCCGAGTTCGGAGCGAGCCGCGGGAAGCGGGGAGAGATCCCCGCGAGCAGCCGGCTGTCGAGCCCCCACCCGACGAGCGCGACGAGCGCGAGCGCGCCCGCGACCACGGCGGAGCCACGCGAGATCTGCGAGCAGATGCGCACTGCTCGCGCCGCCGTGGGCTCGGCCTGCTCCGCGCTGTGCCCAGCGGCTTCCGACACGCTCATTCCCCCCGATCCGCAGCAAGACGCCGGCCAGCGACCGGCGTCAACCCGCAGGCGCGTACGTGTGCAGCGCCCGGGGAACCTCGGCGACGCCGTCCGGCGGTACGCCGAGCAGGGCGCGGAGCTGTCCGACGGTGAGGTCCAGCATCGCCTCGTACGCCGCGTCGGAGTCCTCGCCGCGGTAGAGGAAGCGGGCGTGTTTGCCGCTGCGGAACGCGGCGATCGTGCGGAGCGGCGCACGCATCGCGCCGAGCAGGGCACCGAAGAGCACGATGGTCGACACGTACGGCCCGAGCTGCCGCGCCGCGCGGAGCTCCCAGGCCGAGATCTCCGCCTCGCCGATCATGTCCGTGCCGTAGCCGGTCGCGACGTGGTGGAGGTCGTGCCGCATGATCGCCCAGCGGTGCTTGCGCGTGTTCGGCACCTTCAGCGGGATGCCGAGGAAGGAGCCGTCGGTCCACTTCGCGTCGTAGGCCTCGACGGTGAAGCCGTTTTCGGCGAGGTAGGCATCGCGTGCCTGGCGCACGGTCCAGGACGAGGGCCAGGGCGCGGAGCGGAGCCGTTCGCGATCGCTCATGGCCCGACGGTAGGCTCGGCCGTGGCGCCGGCAAGCCCGGCCCACAAAACGCGACGCCCGCGCGACGCTCGGTGACGAGCGCGGCGCGGGCGAGGCGGGGACGCGTCGATGACGCGTCGTCGCGATCAGCCGGCCGAGGCGAGGCCCTGGAGGAAGAACGCGATGACGAAGCTGAGGAGCACGAGCGACTCGATCAGCGCGAGGCCGAGAATCATCGGCGTCTGGATGCGGGCGGCGGCGCCGGGGTTGCGCGAGATGCCTTCGAGCGCGGCGGCAGCGGCCTTGCCCTGACCGGTGGCGCCACCGAGGACGCCGAGGCCGATCGCGAAGCCGGCGCCGACGGCGGCCCACATCTTCACGTCGTACTTGTTCGCGCCCACCTTCCCGGTCTCCTGCGCGATCGCGGCGAGGGGAACGAGGAACGCGGCGACGAACGCGAGGACTGCGGGACCGAGCTTGCGGGTGCTCATCGTGACTGACTCCTTCTGGGGCTTTCGGGGAAGCGCTCTTAGTCGGTTTCGAGGGTCTTGGCTAGGCCCGTGTCCCCGAACGGGACCGGCCGAGGACGGGGCTAGTGTGCCGCTTCGGCGGCGTGGCCATGGCCATGGCCGTGATCGTCTCCGTGTCCCTCGGTCGCGAGCGCGATGTAGATCGACGCGAGGAGGCAGAAGACGAGAACCTGGACGATCGCCACCAGCGTTCCGAGGATCATGATCGGGATCGGCAAGAACAGCGTGAAGATGCCGAGCAGGATCGACAGGAGCAGGTGGTCCACCGCCATGTTCAGCATCAGTCGGATGCTGAGCGTGATCGGGCGGATGATGAAGGTCGAGAGGACCTCGATCGCGAAGATGAGGATGTTGATGGGCAGCATCGCGACGCCCATCCACGGTCCGGCGAGATGGGTGATGAAGCCCATGCCCTGCGCCTTGACGCCGTAATAGGAGAACGCGACGAGCACGCACACCGCGCAGCCCGCGGTGATGTTCCAGCTCGAGGTCGGCGGGAGGAAGCCCGGGATCATCCCGAGGAAGTTCGAGAACAGGATGAAGCACGCCGCGGTGCCGACGACGGGGAAGTACTTCTTCGCCCGGGTCGGACCCATCATGTCCTTCATCATGTTGTAGAAGTAGCCGATGAAGATCTCGAAGAACGTGCGCAGCGAGAGCTTCTCGTCCGGGATGACCGACTCGTCGTAGTTCGTGACCTTCGCGCGCGCGCGCCACGCGAGGAGCGTGACCACGAGCACGACGAAGAGGCTCGCGACGATGGGCTCGGCACCGTGAGCGTCGACCGGCTTCTGACCGATGAACGTCTTGCCGAAGTTCTCCATGTTCTTCCCGAGGGCGGGGAACATGGCGATCAGGTAGCTGAAGAACGACGTGTGCTCGGGCATCGCGCGCGGGCTCCCATACCACAACGAAGTTCCGGAGTGTCCATCCCGAAAATTCTTCGCGAAAGACGCTCCCGAACGGGAGCTGCCGTAGGCGGCAGGTGTTCAGCGCCGGCCGGGCCGGAGGCTTCCCCAGAAGCTCGCCGCAGCGATCCCCAGCGGGAGCACCCCGTAGCCGACGACGAGGGGGATAGGGGCGACGAGGCCCTTCGTCAAAAGGATCCAGATGCCGCCGAAGAGGACGAAGATCTTCAGGATCGCGAAGATGCCCCAGGCCGCGCCGCCCCGCCGGCCGGCGCCTCGGTGATCGGGCGCGGGGCGCTCGTCGCCCTCCTTCTCTCCTCCTTCTTCTCCTCCGTCCTTCGGCGCATCGTCGGCCGCCGGCCGGACCAGCGCCCGGACGATCGCGCGCATCGTCAGGAGGTTCGCGACCGCGATCGCCGCGCCGAGGGCGACGCTCAGCGCCGTCTTCGGACCGTGGGTCCCGAGCGCGCCGAGCGTGAAGACGCCACCGAGGATCGCAGCGGCGATGACGGACGTCGTGATGTCGTCGCGATCTTCAGGGGCGTCCGGCATGGTCCTCGTCGTCCTCGTCGTCGTGCGCGACCCTCCACGGATCCTCGCCGCGTTCGAGCCTCTCGTCGCGCTCGATGTCGCGCGTCATCTGCTTCGCCGCACGAAAGAGCGTACGGAACCCGGCGTAACAGCCGACGAGGAAGCCGACGAGCGCGATCCAGTGCGTCCCGAGCTTCTTGTCGGCCCACACGCCGAGGTAGTAGCCGACCGCGATCGAGGCCAGCAGCTCGAACCCGAGCGAGCCGTACCTCCCGAAGCTCTTCAGCCCCTTCCCCGAGGAGACCATCGCCTCACCCTTCTGGCACCGCGTCGCCGATGGGTCAAATCCCGACGCCCGCGCTATCATGACGGCCGATGCGCCGTTCCGCTTTCGCTTCTGCTTTCGCTTGTGTGCTCGGCTCGACCCTCGCGCCCGAGCTCGCACATGCGCAGGGTCAGCCGCTCCCGCCGCCCGCGCCACAGCCGCCGCCGGCGCAGTACCAGCCGCCGCCCGGCCAGTACCAGCCCCCGCCTCCGGGTTACGGCCAGCCTCCGCAAGGCGGCTACTACCAGGGAGGTGGCGGCTACCAGGGCGGCTATCAAGGCGGCTACGGTCAGCCGCCGCCGCAGGGGTATCCGCCTCCGCAGCAGCCGTACTACCAGCAGCCGCCTCCGCCCCCGCCCGCGCAGCCGGCCGAGCCGCCGGAGCCGCCGGAGCCGCCGACGCACTGCCCGAAGTTCTCGCTCTGGGTCGGCCCGCGCCTCGGCCTGCTCGCGCACGGCCTCGGCTTCTACGGACATCGCAGCGGCGGGACGACCGAGACGACCGGCAACTTCGTCGGCAACGGCCTCCAGACGCAGATCGACGTCGGCGCCCGCATCTCGTACCACTGGATGCCGTACCTCTTCTACGAGCGCGGCTGGCTCGCGCGCGGTCACCGCTTCGACGGCGTGTCGAGCGGCAGCGCGTCCTCGACCTTCTACGGCATCGGCATCTACCACGCGAGCGGCGACGTCGACTCGGTCGCCTTCGTGTCGGACGCGTCGTTCGGCCTCCGCGAGATCGCGGTCTCCGACGGCACGAACACGTACACGATGAGCGGCCTCGCGCTGTTCAACCTCGGCTTCGGCGCCGAGATCCGCCTCGCGACGCTCTTCTCGATCACGCCGATGCTGCGCCTGTCGCTCGGCTCGATGGACAGCACCGAGGGCACGGTGACGTTCTCGCCCGAGCGTCAGGGCGACGGACGCAGCGAGCCGGACTTCAAGAACGGCGAGAGCATCGGCAACGG
>JBDHVD010000322.1:0-10430 GCA_039809525.1 Labilithrix sp.
ACTACTTCACGCCGCGCGACGTGATCGCGTTCCTCGGGAAGCTCGACGCCGGGCAGCTGCTCGGCGATCGCACCGCCGAGCTCGAGGGGTACCTGACGCTCTCGCCGCGGAGCGGTTACGGCGGCTGGCTCGGCACGCTGCTCCCGCCGGAGGCGCGCGCGGGCATGATGCACAAGGCCGGGTGGCTCCCGCCGCCGGACTACGCCGCCTACAGCACGCTCAACGAGGTCGGCATCGTCCAGGTGCCGGGCGGCGAGCGGTATGCGATCGCGCTCCTCGCGCGGCACGGGAGCGACTATGCGCGCGAGGCGCGGATGGTGGAGCGCGCGTCGTGCGTCGTCTACCGCACCGTCGCGCGGGACGCCTCGCTGCCGTGCAACGACTAAGATGAGGGCGTGAAGCTCCGGCCGGGAGAGCAGGCCTCGCCCGAGGCGCTCGAGGAGGGCGACGTCCTCGAGGAGCACGAGCGCGCCATCCGCTGCGCGGCGTGCGGTGGGCGCGTGACGAGAGAGGCTCTTCGCATCACGATGAACGGCGCACACGAGCACGTGTTCATGAACCCCTCCGGCCTTCGCTTCGTCGTCCAGTGCTTCTCCGCCGCGCCGGGTTGCGTCCCGGAGGGGGAGCGATCGAGCATCTGGTCGTGGTTCCCGGGCTTCGCGTGGCAGATCGAGCTGTGTCGCTCGTGCGGCGGTCACCTCGGCTGGTCGTTCCACGCGTCCGAGGCGGGGAGCGCGCCCGCGTTCTACGGCCTCATCAAGGAGCGGCTCGCGGCATGAAGCGCACGTTCGTCCTCGCCTCGATGCTCCTCGCCATCATCCTCCTCGCGGCGTGCAGCGACGCCGCCGGCGACGCCGATCCCCGCGCGCCGGAGATCGGCTCGGTCGACGGCGGCGCGCGCGAGGAGGGCGGCGGCGGACGCGACGGCGGCGGGCCGGCGCCGGGCGACGCCGCGCCTCCGCCGAAGGTGCTCGCCGCGCCGATCGCCGCGCTCGCGGCCGAGGTGGCGAAGCGCTCGCCGGGCACCGACGTGGGCCTCGCCGCGCTCGATCTCACGACGGGCGAGTACGCCGGCGCGAACGACGCCGTCCGTCACGTCTCCGCGAGCTCGCCGAAGGCCATCTGGGTGGCGGCGGCGATCGACCACTCGGGAATCGACGCGGTCGCGCCGTATGCCGAGCCGATCTTCGAGCAGTCGGACAACGAGGCGTCCGGCACGGCCATCGATCTCGCGGGCGGGATGAACGCGGTCAACGTGTTCTACGCCTCGCGCGCCGGCATGACCGACAGCGCGATCACGCAGTGGTTCGGCGGGCGCGAGGCCACGAACTCGCCGCGCAAGATGGGCGACGACAACTACTTCACCGCGAAAGACGCGATCGCGTTCCTCGAGCGGCTCGATCGCGGGACGCTCCTCGACGCCGCGAAGACGGCGAAGCTCGAGGCGTGGATGACGCTCTCGCCCCGCACCGGGTTCGGCGGCTGGATCGGGACGCTGCTGCCGGCCGCGGCCCGCGCGACGACCATGCACAAGGCCGGGTGGCTCCCGCCGGGCTGCTGCTCGGACGACGCCACGTACAACACGCTGAACGAGATCGGGCTCGTGCAGGTGCCGAACGGACACCGCTATGCCATCGCCATCCTCGCGCGGCGGGGCGACGACTGGTACGGCAAGCAGGTGCCGTGGGTCGAGCGCGCCTCGTGCGTCGTCTACCGCGCGGTCTCCGGCGACGCCTCGCTCGACTGCCGCGACTGAAGACGCGCTCCGTACGCACGCACCTCGGCGATCTTGGCCTCGAACGGCCCCCAGTCGTCGCGCTCGGCGATCGCCGACCAGATCGTCTCGACCTCGTCGATCAGCATGGTGCAGGGATCGCCGGTGAAGAACGCCTCGAAGGGCCGCCCGCTCGTCTCGAGCGCGCGCCACGCGTCCTGCGCGATCGCCTCGTCGGTCGCGGGATCCCTCGGGGCGAGGCCGAGGCGCGCGAGCGTCCGCCGCGTGAGCGCATCGTCGTAGCGCTGCTCGTAGAGCGCGAGCGGCGCGCGCACGTCGACCGTCGGCGTGACCAGCGCGAGCGCGTCGGCGAGGCGCTCGAGGTTCCAGCGGACGACCTCGGGCTGCCGGCCGAAGGCGTAGAGCCCTCCGTGGTCGAAGTAGGCGGCGACGAAGTCGGGATCGAACGTCGGCACGAACCGCCACGGGCCGTAGTCGAAGCTCTCGCCGGTGACGTTCATGTTGTCGGTGTTGAGGACGCCGTGGCAGAAGCCCGCCACCATCCAGCTCGCGCAGAGATCGGCGCACGCGGCGACGATGCGGTCGAACAGCGCGACGACGCGGGGCTCGCCCTCGTGCGCGCCGGCGACGTCGGGGTAGTAGGCACGCGCGACGTGATCGACGAGCACGGTCATGCGCTCCGCGTCGCGGAGGCGCGCGAGCCGCTGGAACGTCCCGAAGCGGAGGTGCGAATGACCGAGGCGGACGAGCACGCTCGAGCGCGTGGGCGACGGCTCGTCGCCGCGCATCAGGGACTCGCCGGTCTCGAACAGGCTGAACGAGCGGGACGTCTTCACGCCGAGGGCCTCGAGCATCTCGGTGGCGAGGACCTCGCGGACGCCGCCCTTCAGCGTGAGCCGGCCGTCGCCGCCCCGCGACCACGGCGTCGTCCCGGATCCCTTCGTCCCGAGATCGACGAGGCGGCCGCGATCGTCGCGGAGCTGCGCGAAGAGGAAGCCGCGGCCGTCGCCGAGGTGCGGGTTGTACACGCCGAACTGATGGCCGTGGTAGCGGAGGGCGAGCGGGCAGCTCAGGTTCTCCGGCAGCGGCTCGAAGCGCGCGAACGCCGCCTCCCACTCCGCGGGCGACAGCGCGTCGAGGCCGATCTCGGCGGCCGCGCGATCGTTGCGGAAGCGCAGCAGGTGCTTCGGGAAGCGCGCGGGCGCGACCTCGTCCCAGAAGCCCTCGTCGAGCTCGAGGATCCGCAGGTCGGGCCGGTGGCGCTCGCGGCACGAGCCGTGCTGTTCGGACTGCATGACGAGCCTTCGTGTGTACTACGGACTCTTCGCTTCCACCTTTCTTCTCTGCGGTTGTCCTCCGGGCGCAGGTCGCGACGTCTTCCGTCAGGATGGCGGAGACGACGCCGATGTCGAAGCCGCCCCGAGCGACGCGTCGGCGACCGACGCTGCATCTTCCAACGATCCCGGCGCGCGCTGCGGCCCGAACGGGACCAACGCCTGCGGTCCGTACGCGATCTGCGACCCCGCGCTCGGCTGTGTGGAATGCGCGAGCGCCGACGATTGTCCGGTCGCCGCCGCGCACTGCCTCGCGGGCGCGTGCGTCGTGTGCCGCCCCGGGATGACGGATTGTCCGGCGGGCACCACGTGCTGGGCGTCGGACTACGAATGCCATCCGCGCTGCGCCGGCGCGGGATCCTGCCCCGGCGGAACCGCGTGTGACGAATCGTCGGGCGAGTGCGTGGGCTGCTCGGCGGCGCTGCCGTGCGCGACCGGCGTCTGCGCGCTCGACCGCCGTCGCTGCGTCGAGTGCCTCACGGACGAGACGTGCCCGGCCGCGCGGCCGCGCTGTCATGCGGGGCGAGGGGAGTGCGTGCGCTGCACCTCGAACGACGACTGCGGCGTGACCGCGCCGTTCTGCGATCCGGTCCGCTTCCAGTGCAGCGTCCCCGACGCCGCCGACGCGTCCGTCAGCGATGCAGGAGGCGGCTGAACACCGGCGACGACAGGAACCAGCCGAGCGCGCCGCCCAGGGCGAGCACGACGACCACGATGAACGCCGACGTCTTCGCCGGAGGAGCCGGGCGCTGGCGGAACGAGACGGGGTTCTTCCGCAGCATGCGCCGCGCGAGCACGCGCGCGAGCTCGCTCTCGGCGGGGACCCCGAGGAGCGCGGCCATGCAGCGCACGGCGACGTCGCGCGCCTCGGCGCTGCCGTCCTTCGCCATCTCGTGGTGAGCGATGGCGACGACGAGGCCGAGGTTCGGCGGGAGCTTGCCGGCGTCTTCGATCGTGCCGAGCACCGCGGACGCCGCCTTCCAGTCGTTGCGCTCGACCAGCGGCTCGAGCTGCGCGACGCGCGGATCGTCACTGGTGACCGGGCGCGGCTCGCTCCTGGGCTGGTCTCCGCGCTCGTCTCCGCGCTCGCGCGCGTCCGCCGGCTCCTTCGCGTCGATCTTCGACACGACCACCCGCTCGACGGAGTGGTCGGGCGCGCCACGCGGACCACGCGGAGGGGGAACGGACTCGGGCTCGGCGCGCGGATCGGGACGAGGCATGGGTACTCTACAAGCATCTCATGCCGCGCCGATCCTCGTGAGCGCCGCGCGCGAAAAACGCGAAGGCCGCAGCTCCGTACGAGCTACGGCCTTGCGCTCTCTCGGCCGATCCGGCTCGATCGAGCCGGATCCCGCGTCCTCAGCGCGCGCTCAGTGGAACTGGGCCTTCTCGGTCGAGTCCTCGAGGGCGAGGGTCGCCGACTTGCCGCCCGAGATGACCTCGGCGACCTGGTCGAAGTAGCCCGTGCCGACCTCGCGCTGGTGCTTCGTGGCCGAGTAGCCGTCCTTCTCCGCCGCGAACTCCGCCTGCTGGAGCTTCGAGTACGCCGCCATGCCCTGGTCCTTGTACTCGCGCGCGAGGTTGTACATCGCGTAGTTGAGCGAGTGGAACCCGGCGAGGGTGACGAACTGGAACTTGTAGCCCATCGCGCCGAGCTCGCGCTGGAACTTGGCGATGGTCGCGTCGTCGAGGTGCTTCTTCCAGTTGAACGACGGCGAGCAGTTGTAGGCGAGGAGCTTGTTCGGGAACTCCTTCTTGATGCCCTCGGCGAACTTCTTCGCCTGATCGAGGTCCGGCGTCGACGTCTCGCACCAGACGAGGTCCGCGTACGGCGCGTACGCGAGGCCGCGCGCGATGGCGGTCTCGACGCCGCTCTTGATGCGGTAGAAGCCCTCCGCCGTGCGCTCGCCCTTCACGATGAAGGGATGATCGCGCTCGTCGATGTCGCTCGTGAGGAGCTTCGCGCTGTCGGCGTCGGTGCGCGCGACGAGGAGCGTCGGCACGTCCATGACGTCGGCCGCGAGGCGCGCCGCGGTGAGGGTGCGGATGAACTGCGAGGTCGGGACGAGGACCTTGCCGCCCATGTGACCGCACTTCTTCTCGCTCGCGAGCTGGTCCTCGAAGTGGACGCCCGCGGCGCCCGCCTCGATCATCGCCTTCATCAGCTCGTACGCGTTGAGCGGGCCGCCGAAGCCGGCCTCGGCGTCCGCCATGATCGGCGCGAGCCAGTAGCGCTCGCGCTTGCCCTCGGCGTGCTCGATCTGGTCGGCGCGGAGGAGCGCGGCGTTGATCTTGCGCACCACGGTGGGGACGCTGTCGACGGGGTAGAGGCTCTGGTCCGGGTACATCTGGCCCGCGGTGTTCGCGTCGGCCGCGACCTGCCAGCCCGAGAGGTAGATCGCCTTCAGGCCCGCGCGCACCTGCTGCACCGCCATGTTGCCGGTGAGCGCGCCGAGCGCGTTGACGTACGGATCCGTGTGGAGCAGCTCCCAGAGGCGGCGCGCGCCGAGGGTCGCGATGGTGTGCTCGACCTTGAAGGAGCCACGGAGCCGCTCGACATCGGCCTTGGCGTACGGACGAACGATCCCGTCGAAACGCTTGGCATGCAGGGCGGTGGTGTCGAGGGGTTCAACGACGCGGGCAGCGCTCATGTGTTCATTCCTTTTCAGTTCGTCCGCGTGACCATCTCGTACGCGGGGAGGGTGAGGAACTCCTCGAAGCGAGGAGCAAGCGAGAGGCGCACGAACAGGTCGCGAGCCTCCGGGAACTTTCCGCCGCTGAACCGCGCGTCGCCGACCTCGGCGCGGATGCGGTCCATCTCTTCGGCGACGATGCGCTCGAAGCGGTCCTTCGTGACGATCGAGCCGTCGTCGAGCTTCGCCTGGTGCTTGATCCACTGCCAGACCTGCGCCCGCGAGATCTCCGCGGTCGCCGCGTCTTCCATCAGGTAGTAGATGGGCACGCAGCCCTGGCCGCGGAGCCAGGACTCGAGGTACTGCACGCCGACGCGCACGTTGTGGCGGAGGCCGCTCTCGGTGCGGGTGCCGGGCGTGATCTCGAGCAGGTCCTCGCGCGTGACGACCACGTCGTCGCGCCGGAGGCCGAGCTGGTTCTTGCCTTTCATGTGCGTGTCGAAGATGTCCTTCGCCACGGCGACGAGGCCGGGGTGCGCGACCCACGTGCCGTCGTGACCGGCCTTGACCTCGCGCAGCTTGTCGGCGCGCACCTTCGCGAGCGCCTCCTCGTTCTTCTTCGCGTCGTCCTTGATCGGGATCTGCGCGGCCATGCCGCCCATCGCGTGCACGCCGCGGCGGTGGCAGGTCTCGATGAGGAGGCGGACGTACGCGGCGAGGAACGCCTTGTCCATCGTGACCTGGCCTCGGTCGGGGAGGATCGCGTTCGGATCGCTCGCGCGCTTCTTGATGAAGCTGAAGATGTAGTCCCAGCGCCCGCAGTTCAGGCCCGCCGAGTGATCGCGGAGCTCGTAGAGGAACTCGTCCATCTCGAACGCCGCGGGCAAGGTCTCGATCAGGCACGTCGCCTTGATCGTGCCCTTCGGGATCCCGAGCTTCTCCTGCGCGCGGACGAAGACGTCGTTCCACAGGCGCGCCTCGAGGTGGCTCTCCATCTTCGGCAGGTAGAAGAAGGGACCGGCGCCCCGGGCGATCTGCTCCTTCGCGTTGTGGAAGAAGAAGAGGCCGAAGTCGAAGAGCGCGCCGGGCGAGGCCTCGGGCTCTCCCTTCTCGTTGGCCACGACGAAGTGCTTCTCCGGCAGGTGCCAGCCGCGCGGGCGGACGAAGAGCACCGCGGTCTTCTCGTTCAGCGCGTACTTCTTCGGGCCCTGCTCGAACGTGATCGTCCGGCGGACCGCGTCGTAGAGGTTCTGCTGCCCCTCGATCTGGTTCGACCACGTCGGCGTGTTCGAGTCCTCGAAGTCGGCCATGAACACGTTCGCGCCCGAGTTGAGCGCGTTGATGATCATCTTGCGGTCGACCGGACCGGTGATCTCGACGCGGCGATCGAGGATGACCTCCGGGACCGGCGCGCACGTCCAGTCGCCGTCGCGCACGCTCTTCGTCGCGGCGAGGAAGTCGAAGCGATCCTCGCCGGCGTCGAGCTTGGCCTGGCGCTCGGCGCGCCGCGCGAGCAGCTCCTTCACGCGGGGACGGAACGTGCGGACGAGATCCGCCACGAAGGCGATCGCGTCGTCCGTGAGGATCGTCGCGTCGCGCGGTCCGAGGAGGGTGGTTCCAGTCGTCATCGTCGCCTTCCGGGTGCTGGAGTGCGTCCTTGATGCGGTGCGACATTCACCTTGCGGTCGAAGCTGTCACCAGTCAACATTCTATGTGACACCGCCAGGAAATACGGGTTTAGTCCTGTCAATGACTCCGTGTTACACTGTCAATGCTGTCAATGACACGGTCGAGGTAGGAGGTTCGCGATGCCGCTGCGTCAAAGTGCCGAGACACCGCGCTATGGGGCGAAAGTGCGCGCGCTCCGCCGGCGGGAGAACCTCAATCAGGTGCAGCTCGCCGAGAAGCTCGGGATCTCGCCGAGCTACCTGAACCTCATCGAGAACAACCGGAGACCCCTTCCTGCCAACCTGCTCATTCGTCTGGCGCAGCTCTTCGACGTCGACGTCCACTCGTTCGCGACCGATGAGGACACGCGTCTCGTCGCCGACCTCACGGAAGCATTTGCCGATCCACTCTTCGAGGAGCAGGACCTCACGTCGGTCGACGTCCGCGAGATGGCCGCGGCGAGCCCCGCCGCCGCACGGTCGGTGCTCTCGCTCTACCGCGCGTACCAGGCCGCGCGCGCCTCGGCCGACGATCTGTCGAGCCGGCTGAGCGACGGCGAGGAGATGGCGGGCGTCGATCGCTCGCACCTGCCGAGCGAGGAGGTCAGCGATCTCATCCAGCGTCACTCGAACCACTTCTCCGAGCTCGAGGCGGGCGCCGAGGAGATCGCGGCGCGCGCCAAGCTCCGGACCGACGACCTCTACGCCGGGCTCGTCCGCTTCATGGAGCAGCACCTCGGCATCCAGGTGCAGATCGCGCGGTGGGGATCGGAGCGCGGCGTCCTCCGGCGCTTCGATCCCGAGAAGAAGCTGCTCGTCCTCTCGGAGCTGCTCCCGACGCGGAGCCGCACCTTCCAGCTCGCGCACCAGATCGGCCTCATGACCCAGGGGCACGTGATGAGCCGCCTCGCGACCGAGGAGCGCCTCACCACCGACGAGTCGCGCGCCCTCGCGAAGGTCGCGCTGGCGAACTACTTCGCCGGCTGCGTGCTCATGCCGTACGGGCCGTTCCTCCAGGCGGCGAAGGAGGTCCGTTACGACATCGACGTGCTCGGACGGCGCTTCCGCGTCGGCTTCGAGCAGGTCTGTCATCGCCTCACGACGCTCCGCCGGCCGGGCGCCGAGGGCGTGCCGTTCCACATGATCCGCATCGACGTCGCGGGGAACATCTCGAAGCGCTTCAGCGCCTCGGGCATCCGCTTCGCCCGCTTCTCCGGGGCCTGTCCGCGGTGGAACGTCTTCAGCGCGTTCCTCACGCCGGGCATGATCCGCATCCAGGTCTCGCGCATGCCCGACGGCGTCATGTACTTCTGCATCGCGCGCACGATCCAGAAGGACTCGGGCGGCTACCACTCGCAGCACCCGGTGCAGTCGATCGGCCTCGGGTGCCAGGTGCAGTTCGCGAAGGAGCTCGTCTACTCGGACGGCGTCGACCTCGACAATCCCGATACGTGCATCTCGGTCGGCGTCACCTGCCGCCTGTGCGAGCGCACCGACTGCGAGCAGCGGGCGCTGCCCTCGATCAAGGTGCCGCTCCACGTCGACGAGAACGTGCGCGGCGTCTCGCTGTACGCGCCCGTCAATCGCTGACGCCGCCCCAGAGCCGGAAGAACGCGGACCCAAGCGCGCGGGCCCAAGCGCGCGGACCGGACGAGCTGCGGCTCGCCGTGCCCCGGAGCTCCGTCCAGAAAACTGGACGGAAGGGCTTGCGAGAAAAGTGCCCTCCACCGATCATGGCGGGGCCCATGTCCCGTAGCACGGCGGCCAAGGTCGCACGCTGGTTGGTTGGTAAGGAGCGGAAGGACGAAGCCGTCGCCGTCCTGTGTGCGTGGGCAGCGAGCGGCCCGAACGACAAGGAGGGCCAGGAGCTCCTCGCGGAGGCCTTCCGTCACGACCCGGGCTCGCAGCTCGCCCAGCTCGCCTTCGAGCGGATGGAGGGCCTCCCGGCCAAGGACCACGCGCCGCTCGACGCCGCGATCGCGCAGTGGACGCTCGCGGAGCTGCAGAAGCTCGAGAAGCAGATCGCCCGCCCGAACTTCATGCGGGCGCAGGTCGGCTTCAACAACAACGTCAAGTACAACGGCCTCGTCTTCCACATCCAGACGGAGGACTCGGGCCTCGATCGCCCCCACATCATCACGCACCTCTTCGCGGACGGCGGGCGCATCATCAAGAGCCACAAGCGCTCCTACGCGAGCGAGGTGAAGCGCGACGACGTCGCCCAGTACGTGCGCGCCCTGATGAAGGGGCAGCACATGGAGATGGCGATCATGCTCCGCGAGGGGCGCTTCGACGAGGTGATCGCCGGCCGCGCGATCGGAGGCATGGAGCTGCTCGAGGTGCCGCCGCGCCTCGAGGTGCAGAAGCTCGCGACGAAGAAGGAGGACCGCGCCGAGGCCGCGCCCGCGGCGCGCTCGGTCCCACCGCCCGCCGCCGACGTGGCCACCCCGCAGATCCCGCCGGTCGCGCCGGTCGCGTCGGCGCCGGCGGCGCTCCGCCCGCCCGTCTCCGAGCCCGCCCCGGTGACGCCGAACCCGCCGCACAGCGGGCCGTCGCTGCAGAAGCTCGTGGGCAAGCCGGCGCCGAAGCCGGCGGCGAAGGCGCGCTTCCGCCTCGTCGTGGTGCGGAGCCTCACCGGCGGACCGCCGTACTACGAGCCGGTCGGCGACGCGGCGATCATCGGACGCGACGGCGCCATCGCCCTCGACGGCGAGCGCTTCTGCCACCCGCGCGAGGCCCAGATCCGCTGGGTGAAGGGCCGCATCTGGCTCCACGATCTCGAGGCGGGCAACGGCGTGTTCCTCCGCGTCCGCCAGCCGGTGGAGCTCGAGGTCGGCGACGAGTTCATGGTCGGCGACCAGGTGCTGCTGGTCGAGCGCAACCCCGATCCGGAGGACGGACCGGGCGAGGGGCCGACGTACTTCTACTCGTCACCGAAGTGGCCGTCCTCGTTCCGCGTCGTCCAGATCTTCGAGGGTGGCGCGAAGGGCGCCTGCGTCGTCGCGCGCGGCACCACGATGCAGATCGGCTCGGCGATCGGCGACTTCGTGTTCACCGCCGA
>JBDHVD010000323.1:0-10415 GCA_039809525.1 Labilithrix sp.
CAGCGGCACCTTCGGCGGCTCGGGCGAGGACACGGCCTCGGGCGCGGGCGTCGCCGCCGCGACCGCCTCGAGCGGAGGCGCGAGGCCCATCGCCGTCGCCAGCGCGACGGCGACCGCGACCGCCGCCACCTCGGCGGCCGCCGGCGGCGGCGCGGGCACGGTGTTGGGCACGGCCGGCACGGCGGCGGGCGTCGCGATCGCGCCGCCCGGGGCGAACGCGATGTCCGGCGTCGTCGGGCGCGCGATCCGCGGCTTGGCGGCGGCGAGGCGCTGGGACGACGTCGGATCGACGCGCGGCGGCGCGACCCCGACCTGCGTCTGCGCGCGCGGCGCTGCGGGCATGCGATTGCTCGACGGCGCGCGAGGTGCCGCCGCGGCCGGGGCCGGGGGCTTCGGGGGCGCGGCCGGCCGGGGCTTCCGCGGATCGGCCAGCGGCGCCACGGGAGCCGGCGGGGGGGCGCGCGCCGCGGTCTCGTTCGGCCCCGACTCGGGCGCCGGCGGACGCTCCGTGTCGCTCACCCCGCTGGCGACCGCGGGATCCTCGGGCCCGCGCTGCGCGTCGGTGGCCGCATCCGGATAGCGCGCGGGCGCGGATCGCGTGGGCGTGGTCGGCATGCAGACCAGGGCGATCGTACCGCGAAACCCCCTTGTTGACGTGCGAAATTGCCCGCCTATACTGCGCCGCGTTTCTGTAGGACAGCGGCCCCACGCGGTCATGAAAGGTCAGGACTGCGGGGTGCCCTAGGAGCCTGGGCCGGCTTCGGTAAGAGATCGGTTTCAGGCGGAGTTTCCAAGACATGCCTCTTCACACGGAAAAGAAGTCGGAGCTCATCGAGAAGTTCCGTACGCATGAGTCCGACACCGGCTCGCCCGAGGTCCAGATCGCCCTCCTCACGGAGCGCATCGGCTACCTCACGGAGCACTTCAAGACCCACTCGAAGGACCACCACTCGCGTCGTGGTCTCCTCAAGCTCGTCTCGAAGCGCCGCCGTCTTCTCAGCTACCTGAAGAAGTCGAGCCTGGACCGCTACCGCAAGACGGTCGCGGCCCTGAACCTCCGCAAGTAGTTTCCGAGGAGGGGATCGCGTCGACGGCGCGGTCCCCTTTTCGTTTTCTCTCGGCTGTTCGCAGTAAGGCAGTAAGACCGGGCAACCCACGAAGCCTTGCTCTTCGATTCATGCACACGAGCGCGCTCGCGTGCATGAACCGACGAGGGAGGCGGACGGAAGCCCGGCGTCGCGGCCGCGACGCACGCGGCCATGCGCCAAGGAGCGCTCCATCCCATGTCATTCGTCCGTGAATCGGTCATCATCAACGGCCGTCCGCTCACCTTCGAGACCGGCCGCCTCGCCAAGCAGGCGCACGGCTCGATCCTCATCAGCTACGGCGAGAGCATGGTCCTCGTCACCGCGGTCAGCGGCGACGAGAGGCCGGGCCTCGACTTCTTCCCCCTCACCTGCGAGTACGTCGAGAAGACGTTCGCCGCGGGCAAGATCCCGGGCGGCTTCTTCAAGCGCGAGGGCCGTCTCCGCGACGAGGAGATCCTCACGAGCCGCCTGATCGACCGCCCGTGCCGCCCGCTCTTCCCCGAGGGGTTCAAGGGCGACACGCAGATCATCGCGACCGTGCTCTCGAGCGACAAGGTCAATCCGACCGACGTCCTCGCGCTCACCGGCGCGAGCGCCGCGCTCCACGTCTCGGACATCCCGTGGGCGGGCCCGCTCGTCGGCGTCCGCGTCTCGCGCGTCAACGGCGACTTCATCGCCTATCCGACGTTCGAGCAGCAGGCCGAGGCGGACATCGACATGGTCGTCGCGTGCAGCAAGGACGCGATCGTCATGGTCGAAGGCGGCTGCGCCGAGGCGCAGGAGTCCGACGTCATCGACGCGCTGATGTTCGCGCACAAGGCCGCGCAGCCGGTGCTCGAGCTCATCGAGAAGCTCCGCGCGGCGGTGGGCAAGCCGAAGCGCCCGTTCGAGCCGAAGAAGCTCCCCGCCGACGTCGCCGCGAAGATCCCGGCGCTCGTCGACTCGAAGATCATCGAGTCGGCGCTCATCAAGGACAAGAAGAAGCGCTACGAGGGCTACAAGGCGGCGAAGGACCACATGGTCGCGGCGCTCACCGCCGATCTCGGCGCCGAGAAGTTCGTCGAGCACGAGAAGCTGATCAAGGCGGAGTTCGAGGAGCGCAAGTACGTCGTCGTCCGCGAGTACATGCTCAAGGAGAAGAAGCGCATCGACGGCCGTGACGGCAAGACGATCCGCAACATCTCGATCGAGGCCGGCGTGCTCCCGCGCGTCCACGGCTCGGCGCTCTTCCAGCGCGGCGAGACGCAGTCGATCGTCACGGCGACGCTCGGCACGAGCGCCGACGAGCAGAAGATCGACGCGCTCACCGGCGAGCGCTGGAAGCGCTTCCTCCTCCACTACAACTTCCCGCCCTTCTCCACCGGTGAGACGAAGCCGCTCCGCGGCCCGGGTCGCCGCGAGGTCGGTCACGGCGCGCTCGCCGAGCGTGCGCTCGTGCGCATGATCCCGGAGCAGGAGAAGTTCCCGTACACGATCCGCATCGTCGGCGAGACGCTCGAGTCGAACGGCTCTTCGTCGATGGCCACGGTGTGCGGCGGCTCGCTCGCGCTCATGGATGCGGGCGTGCCGATCAAGGCGCCGGTCGCGGGCATCGCGATGGGCCTCATCTCGGACGGTCCGGTCGACGATCCGAAGACGCGCCTCTTCATCCTCTCGGACATCCTCGGCGACGAGGACCACCTCGGCGACATGGACTTCAAGGTCACCGGGACCGCGAAGGGCGTCACCGCCATCCAGATGGACATCAAGATCGCCGGCCTGAACCGCGCGGTCCTCACGCAGGCGCTCGATCAGGCGAAGGAGGGGCGCCTCCACATCCTCGGCAAGATGAACGAGGTGCTCGCGCAGGCCCGTCCGGACCTGTCGCAGTGGGCGCCGCGCATCACGACGCTCAAGGTCAAGCCCGACCAGATCCGCATCATCATCGGACCGGGCGGCAAGACCATCAAGGGCATCGTCGACCAGACGGGCGTCGCGATCGACGTCGAGGACGACGGCACGGTCAACATCGCGTCGTCGGACAGCGACGCGGTGAAGAAGGCGATCGACATCATCAAGGGCCTCACCGCGGAGCCCGAGGTCGGCGCCACGTACAAGGGCAACGTCCAGCGCATCACCGACTTCGGCGCGTTCATCGAGATCTTCCCGGGCACCGACGGCCTCCTCCACATCTCGGAGATGGCCCACACGCGCGTGGACAAGGTCACCGACGTGATGAAGGAAGGTGACGAGGTCGAGGTGAAGGTCATCGAGGTCGGTCGCGACGGCAAGATCCGCCTGTCGCGTCGCGAGCTCCTCCCCTTGCCCGAGGGCGAGGAGGGCGAGCGCGCGAAGGCCCGCATGATGGCCGCGCGCGAGGCGGGTGCTCCGCCGTCGCGCGGCCCGGGCGGCGGCGGCGGGCGTGGCGGTGACCGCGGTGATCGCGGCGGCCGTGGCGACCGCGGTGGTCGCGATCGCGGCCCGCGCGGTCCGCGCTGATCGCGCGCGTGTAGAAATCCAGTGAGAGCGAGAGGGATCGCACGGGGCTCTGCCTCGTGCGATTCTTCGTTCGTGGGAGGGACCGCGATGACGCGACGTCGCATGCGCCTGGTGGGCCTGTTCGCAGCAGCCCTCGCGAACGCCTCCGTGTGGCTGGCGTGCGACGACTCCGGGCCGACGTTCACGCGCGTGTCGGTCGAGGGCGGCGGCTCCGACGACGCGAGCGACGACGTCACGTCGTCGAGCGCCGATGCCGGCGGACCGGCCGACGCCCGGAGCGAGGCCGAGGCCGCGAGCGACGCCGCCGCGGCGCCGGCGCCGGTCCTCCTCGCGACCGGCTCGGCGATGCACCCCGATCCGGCGATCGGCTACGGCGACCACACGTGCGTCGTCGCCGGCGCCGACCGCTCCGTCTACTGCTGGGGCGCGAACGATCACGGACAGCTCGGCATCGGCACGACGGGCCTCGGCACCGTCGCGGCCGACGCGACCACCGCGACGCGCATCACGGCGGACGAGGTGGGCCTGCCCTTCATCGGCCTCGACGAGCTCTCCGCCGCGGCCTGGCACACGTGCGCGCGCAAGGGCGACCTCCTCTTCTGCTGGGGCGAGCGCTTCTCCGGCGCGCAGACCGATCCGCCCGCCGATCCCGCGACCGACCGCACGAAGCCGCGCGCCATCGGGAACCTCGACGTCAAGGCGTTCGCCGCGGGCGGCCCGCACACCTGCGCGCTGAAGGCGAACGGGCGCATCGCGTGCTTCGGCCACTCGTACTTCAACGAGCTCGGACGTCCGCGCGCGACCGACCCGGCGTGCACCGCGCCGATCTTCTACGCCTACGGCGGCATCGCGGAGCACACGTGCTCCGGCGAGACCATCGAAGCGACGAGCAAGCTGGTGAACGCGGTCGGCCTCACCAACGGCGAGACGCACTCGTGCGCGCTCGCGGGCGGCTCGGTCCACTGCTGGGGCACGAACGTCCTCGGGCAGCTCGGCGTGCCCGGCGCGCAGGTCGGCGAGCTCGCCGCTCAGCAGGTCGTCACCGATCCGACCGCGATGACGCCCATCGATCAGGTCACCGCGATCGCCGCGGGCGGCGGCAACCACGCCTGCGCCCTCCGCGCGGGCAAGGTCCTCTGCTGGGGGAGCAACGCCAGCGGGCAGCTCGGCGCCGATCCGGCGGCGCTCGCGCAGCGCCCGAACGCCGCCGCCGTGGCCGGCATCGTCGACGCGACCGCGATCGGCGTCGCCGACGGCATCAGCTGCGCGGTGCGCACCGGCGGGAGCGTGTGGTGCTGGGGCGCCGCGGACAGCGGTCAGCTCGGCGACGGCGGCGCGATCGACGGCGGGCTCGTCTCGTTCACGCCGGTGCAGATCAAGGGCCCGAACGGCGCCGGCAACCTCACCGGCGTGCGCGCGGTCGCGCCCGGCCGGCGTCACGTCTGCGTGCAGAAGACGGACGACACGGTGTGGTGCTGGGGGAAGAACGACCGCGGGCAGCTCGGCGACGGAACGGCGATCGACAGCATCTACCCGGTGCAAGTCAAAGGCCTCCCTTAGGGGGTTCAGGGTTCACCGGTTCAGGCGTTCCGAGCTGCGTCGAGCGTCGAGCGTCGCGAGCTGCCGCTTGCCGCGTGGATCGCGACGCGGCCCCATCGTGCTCGCGAGCATGGCCTTCTCGCAGCGCGATCCTCGCGGCGATCGGCAGCCGCCTACTTGCTCGGGTTGATCCGGTAATAGAACTTCACGGGCACGCCGCTCGTGGGCGCCGGACACGTGTAGTCCTGCAGCGAGCCGTCGAAGACCGCCGCCGCGAGCGGGACGGTGCAGCCGCCGATGTAGTCGTCGAAGTCGACGTCCGAGTCCCAGAACTCGATCGAGAACTTGTTGAGCAGCTCGGTCGCCTTGATGCCCTTCATGGGCGTCTCCGCCCAGAACGGGACCGTCGTGTCGTTCTGGACCGAGGTCTGTCCCGAGTGCGTGCTCGTGCCCTCGCTCGAGTAGACGATCGCGTACGGATCGGGCGCGCCGCCGGCCGTGTCCCACTGCAGGTTGCTGCGGCTCTTTTCGGGGACGACCGCGAACGAGATGTAGACGTCCCACAGCGAGTTCGGATCGAGCGCGCACGCGCCCGACTTGCACGTCCGCCCGACGCCGCAGTCGACGCACGCCTCACCGCCGGTGCCACACGCGTTCGCGGCGGTGCCCGGCTGGCAGCCCGTGGCGGAGCAGCAGCCGTTCACGCAGGTCGCCTGGCAGGAGCCGTCGATGCACGTGTGGTTCGAGCAGACGAGCTCGCCCGCGCAGCCCTTGCATGCGCCGCCGCCCTCTCCGCACTTGTCCTTCGCGCTGCCCTCGACGCACGTGTCGCCGTCGCAGCAGCCGGCGCAGTTGTTCGGACCGCACGGCTCCTTGCACTTGCCCGCGATGCACTGCTGGGCGCCGGCGCAGATCTGACAGGCGGAAGCGCTCGCGCCGCATGCGTCGAGGGTCGTGCCCTCCTCGCACTTGTCCTCGCGGCAGCAGCCCTTGCAGTTCGCGGCCGTGCACGTCGCGACCTGCGCGCCGCCGCCGGGCCCCTTGCCCTCGCCTTCGTCCTGCGTGAAGCCGGAGACGACGCACGAGGCGAGCGTCTCGTCGACGGTCTCGCCGACGACGCGCGCGAGCACCTCCGTCGCGCACGCGGCGAAGCTCGCCTGGCAGCCCTCGGTGCCGGTGCACTCGTCGTCGACCGCCTTCACGACGTCGTCCGCGTACGGCAGGACGAGACGGCCGGGCTGCTTGCCGGTGCGCGAGTAGAAGACGGACTCGCAGCTCTCCAGGTTGGGCGCGCAGAAGGTGCAGAAGTTCGCGGCGAGCGTCTTGTGCGCGGCGGTCGGCTGCGCGCTCTTCTGCGCGCGCGAGAGGCACGAGGCCGGACCGCAGACGCCGGACTCGAGACAGTTCTTCGCCGCCTCGAGCGTCGCCGCCGAGACGACCTTCCCGAGCGCCGAGCAGGACGAGGCCGCGAGCGTGCCGTCGCAGTCGGTCGGCTCGGTGCACTTCTCGCCGCCCGCAAGAGAGGACTTCGCGAGATCGCAGTACGTCCTTGCGGACGGCTCGGGGTCCGACGAGCAGGCAGCCGGCAGAACGACGACGACGGCGAAGGCCGCGGTCGCCGCGGCGCGCGCCCACCAAGGCAAGGTCACCTCATGAGTGGTAGCACGCGCGCCGCGCGGTCGCCCTCACTTCGAGAGCCCGCTCCCCGAGCCCGAGCCCGAGCCCGAGCCGAACCCGTCGAGCGACTCCTTCGTGGGCGCGGCGGGCTTCGACGGCGGGTCGGCCGACTTCTTCATCGGCGCGCTCTTCGGCGTCGGTGCGGCCTTCTTGCCCTCGAACGGCGCGGGCGTCGGGATCGGCGCCGCCTCGGTCGACATGGACTTCGGCTGCGGCTTCGCGACCTGCTTCGTCGTCGCGTCGTACGCCTTCTGGATGGGCATCGCCGAGGTCGGCGGCGCGGGCGGCGGGGTGAGGTTCTCGGTCGTCGGCGAGGCGGACGGGACCGGCGCCGGCTCGAGCGCCTTCGCCGCGTCCTCGCGGGCGCGCTTGACCTCGGGTCGCGTGTCGCCGGCCGCGTCGAGACGCTTGGCCTCGTCGAGCTTCTCGATGCAGTCCTTCCACTCGGACTTCGCGCAGCGATCGAGGCCGTCCTTGCGCAGCTGCTCGGCGCGCGGATCGAACGGCACGATCGTCGGATCGTTCGCGATCGGCTGCGGCTTCTCCTTCTCGCGGAGCCAGAGCATGACCGCGATGCTCACGAGCACGCCGAGGGCGGCGAGCATCGCGACCTCGCGCTGCCAGTGGGTCTTCAGGTGACGGCGCAGGCGGCTCACGCGCTGGCGGACGCGCGGCGCGGGCACGTGCTCGCTCTCGGCGATCGACTCGAGCTTCTCGCCCTCGCCTTCGCGCAGCATCCAGTCGAGCGTCTTCTGCGCGTCCTCGCCCGGCGGCAGGTTCTTCTGCGCCCAGCGGAGCAGATCGGCTTCCTGGTGCGGAGCGGGCGCGCCGGCCACCTCCGGGAGCTCGAAGCTCTCGCGGCCACGGCGGCGATGGAAGTCGACGACCTTGTTCTTCGCCACGCCGAACAGCCACCGCCGCAGCGCATCGGACTCGGTCGGCGCGTGCGGCGACACGAACGCCTCGGTCAGCGTCGCCTGGACGATGTCCTCGACGTCGCTCTCGGGGACGCGCTTGCGCACCATCGCCACGAGGGCGGCGCGGAGGTCGGGGCCGATCGGGGAGCTCGATTGCTGGGTCATGGGAGCGTGCACGCCGTGACGTCGTGCGACCGAACGAGAGTGTGACCCAGCTTCCCCGCCGATCGTTGGAGGTTCTTCGCCCGCGCGTTCGCCCAGGGATTCTCGCGGGTTGCGGCGGGTGCGACCGAATCCCACCAGGCCGGCACGGCGGCGCGCCTCGCTCAGGGCGCGAGCTTGTCGACGGCCGCCTGGCAGGTGACGAACGGAAACCGCGTATCGGTGCCGGGGCCGCCCCACTCGCGGTAACGATCCTCGGCGCGCATCGAGACGTAGAGCGACTCGTCTCCGCTGGTCGCGTCGAAGCGCGACACGATCTGGTACTCGTACGCGCGCACGGTCCGGCCGGGGTAGGTCAGCGGCGCGCCGTCGTCGAGCGCGAGCTCGACGACCGGATCGGTCGCCGTCGCGTGCGGCAGCTTCCAGTAGCGGTAGTTCACGGTTCGGACGCCCGGATTCGACGGCGGCCCGTCGCCGGCACGGAACTCGTCGCGCCCCGAGAAGCGCCCGCCGAGCGGCTCGAACTCCACGCCCGCGGACACCTCGGGCACCCACACGCGGACGAGCGTCTTGAAGACCTGCACGCGGAACGTGACGGGGGTGACCTTCGTGATCGCGTTCTGCGTCCCGGGCCCTCGGTCGACGCAGGTGCCGGCCACCGCGAGATCGGCGATGATCAGCGCCTGCTCGTCCGCCGCGACGTCGTCGGCGTCGCTCGGCGTTCCACCACACGCGATCGACGCGAGGGCACACACTCCGGAGATCGAGGTCCACGAGGCGAGGCGGCGCGCGAGGGTCGGCATCATGAGCGCCCGTGCTCTAGCCCCGCCCTCGCGCCATGCAAGGCGGCCCGTGACGATTGCGCGGCTCGCGCATGCGCCTGCGCAGACGTCCGCGCGCGGGCGCGCGCCGAGGGCGGGGACAGGGTCGCCCGGGCGACGGCCGCGGTCTACGCGCGTCCGGACCGGGTCCTTCCTTCCCTCGTGTTCCCGCCGATCTGCGGGCCGAATCGAACGACCCGGGCCTCGACAGATTGGGGTCGAGGGCAAAGGTTGATTGGCGTTAGCATCGAGGCCGGCAAAGGCAGACGATGGTCAAGAAGAAGGTCTCGCTCGGGAGCATCCCGGACTCCGGCGAGCGGCATGGGAGCGAGGCGCTCGGACCGGGTGCGCGCGCGGCGAACGTCGAGGTCCTCGAGCTGTTCTTCAACACCGGGATCGTGATGCACGAGGTCGCGCTGAGCCGCGGGCTCCCCGACGTCGTCTCGAGCTTCGTCATCATGAAGAACGCGACGGGCGCGCCCGGCGCGGGGCCCGCGACGCTCTCGGTCCGGCGCGCGCAGGCGGGCGAGGAGCCGGACGTGGAGATCTCGGCGGTCGACCACCTGTCCGAGCTCACGAACCGCTGGCTGCCCGTCCCCTACCAGCTCTCGTGCCCGTTCGCGGTGCAGGTGTTCCTCGCGGAGACCGCGGCCGGGGGCGTGCGCGCGGTGCTCGCCGTCGACACGCTCGAGCAGGCCGGCTCGCAAGGCCGTCACCTCGACGCGTCGTACGACGAGGGTCGCCCGTTCCGCGCGCTCGACAAGAACGAGGTCGGACAGTTCTTCGATCACCCCGAGGTGCGCGAGCTCGTCCGCCGGCTCGAGCGCGCCGGCGTCGACAAGGCGCTCTTCAAGCTCGCCGCGCTCCTCGAGACGCTCGCGCCGCTCCTCCCGAAGATCAAGCTCGCGCGGATCGAGACGCACCAGCCGATCAACGTCTCGCTCGTGCTCGACCTCGGCAACTCGCGCTCGACCGCGCTCCTCGTCGAGGGGCGCGACGCGGGCGTCTTCGGCGTGCCCCTCGAGATGCGCTCGCTCGGCGATCCGCTCGCGACGAGCAACGAGGCGTTCGACTCGCGGATCACGTTCCTCCCGAGCCCGTGGGACAAGACGGTGTTCCCCGCGGCGGTCGGCGACTCGTTCCAGTGGCCGAGCGTCGCGCGCATGGGTCGCGAGGCCCTCGACCGTGCGCTCGAGACCCCGCATCGCTACCACTGCACGCTGTCCGGCCCGAAGCGCTACCTCTGGGACGATCGGCAGACCGACGAGCGCTGGCACTTCGCGCAGAAGATCGGCCAGAGCGCGCCGGGGAGCGGAGGCGAGTACCGCCCGGTCTTCGGCAAGATCCTGAAGTGGGTGCCCGAGGAGTCCGGCGGGACGTACCTCCGCGAGGACGGGCCGCAGACGCCCGCCGACCCGCGGTATGCGCCGCGCGCGATGATGATGTTCGCGCTCGTCGAGATCCTCTGCCAGGCGTACGCGCAGATCAACTCGGCGTCGTACCGCATGTTCCAGGGCAAGGAGGGCAACCCGCGCGTCCTCCGGCACCTCGTCCTCACGTACCCGTCGGCGATGCGCGAGGAGGAGCGGCGGATCTACGACGCGCTCGTGAGGAACGCGGTCATCCTCACCTGCCACGTCCTCAACATCCGCCCCGATCTGCGCCCGAACTTCAATCCGCAGACGAACCAGTTCGATCCGTTCCTCTTCGTCGACGAGGCGCTCGCGGCGCAG
>JBDHVD010000324.1:0-10401 GCA_039809525.1 Labilithrix sp.
CCCGCCGAGCCGCCGGTGAAGGCGAGCTTCGTCGACGCGCCCGCGAAGGTCGAGGAGAGCGTCTGCGAGACGACGATGCTCGCGGTGGTGAAGGGCAAGCTCACGGCGGCGGGCGAGACGCTCGCTCCGGGCGATGTGCTCGTCCTGAAGCATGCCGATGCCGCGGACGTGAAGGGGAGCGGCCTGTTCGTGCTCGCGCGCGCGCCGATCGCGCCGTGCGCGGTGCGCGATCGCCCGGCCCAGGAGAAGACCGTCGTTCGCGCGACCGCCGCGCCGAAGCTCGAGTGGGCGAAGGGCACGATGAACGCGCATCTCGACGTCGGGACGAAGGTCTCGCCGCAGCTCTACCTCGGCCGTCTCGAGGGGACCGCCGCCGTCCCCGAGCACGCGCATCCCGGCTCGTCGGAGGTGCTCGCGTTCGTCGACGCCGCGGGCACGCTGACCGTCGACGGCAAGGATCAGCGCGTCGGACCGAAGCAGGTCGTGGTCATTCCGGCGGGCGCGAAGCACGCATGGAAGCCCGATCCGGGATCGAAGCTCTTCGCGATCCAGATGTACGCGCCGCCCGGCCCCGAGCAGCGGTTCGTCGCGCTCGCCGCCGCCGAGAAGGACGCGGGCGCTCCGTCCGCGCCCGACGCCGGCAGGCGCTGATCGTCAGCCGGGCGTGACGCCCATGACGACGTAGCCGTAGCGCGCGTACGTCTGGACGTAGTCGTACGAGAGATAGGCGTAGCCCGCGTGGCCGAAGCCCGCGCCCCAGCTGTTCTTCGCGATGAAGTACTGGCCGTCGCGGTCGTAGCCGACGATGAGCATCGCGTGCCCGCCGGAGCTGCCGACCGGGCCGATGCCGGGGATCACCTGGACGTCGATGACGCCGCTCTCCGCGGTCCCGTCGCTCCAGTCGGTCCCCGCGACCTCGAAGCCGCCCACGATGTCGAAGCCGGCATCGATGAACGACTCGAGCAGGCTCGTGTTGTTGATCGACGCGACGCCGGCGCCGCCGTCGTGACCGAAGAGGGGCAGGGTGCTCGTGAAGCCGTGGCGACGGTTGCTCGCGCACGGGATCTGGACGGTCGCGCAGTTTCCCGAGAGCTCGTCCGGCACGTACGGGCTCTCCGCCTCGGTGCAGATGCGGTTGCTCGTGAGCCAGCTCGCCGACTTCCACGTGGGGACGCCGTGGTCGAGCACGCACGTCGATCCGAGTTGCGACATGAACACGTTGTACGCGTGGTTCTCGGAGAGCTCGATCGTCTGTCCACGCTTCTTGTACGCCGCCTCGATCGCAGCGACGGCCGCGTGCGCCGTGCAGGTGCCGCGGCTTGCCTGGTTCCGGATCGGCGACTGATTCGAGCGGTGATCGTTCTTCGGCGGCGGCACGACCGTGGCGGTGAGCTTGTCGGTGGTCGTCCGGCCGAACTGGAACGAGCGGATGAACGGTCCGTACTTCTTCTGGATCGCGGGCGGCAGCGCCGGCCGCTGGATCTCCTGGAGCGTCGGGCCGGGCATGTCGACGGGCTCGAGCGCGAACTGTCCGGCGGGGACGCGCAGGAGCGGCGTCTTCCCCCGATAGCTCAGGTGCTGCCCGATCGCGCTCGGCTGGACGGCCTTCTTGTTCTTCGCGGCGAGGGCTGCCTTCAGCGCGGGCGGCGGCGTGACGTTGCCGAGCGTCGGCGTGGAGCCCGCCGGTCGGATCGCCGGGGCCGGCTTCACGGCCACCTGGGCAGGGGCCGTCGCTGCGACGGACGCGACGAGGACGATCGAAAGGGTGACGACGCGCGCACGGATCATCGACCTTGCGTACCGGACATCGGGCAGCGGCTGCCATCACCCGATCGGCCCACACCGCGCTCGAGGTCGATCGGTCTGCCGCGTCCTTCCGCGGTGAGCTCGACCGTCCGAGGGCATCCCACCATGTCCGACAAAATACGGCCCCGCCTGCCGGCGTCGGACAATCGTGCTTAGCTTCGAAAGAACTTCGGCGCGTCCCGCGTCGTACAACGACAGAAGAGCCCATGAAGAAGAGCGCCCTCCTCCTCGCGTCGTCGTCGCTGGCCCTCGCTCTCGCCATCCCCGGATCGGCGGCCGCCGATCAGAAGTGGCAGCCGCCGTTCATGCGCGACGCGGTCCCGTCGTTCGACGTCGATGCGCCGTCCTCGATCGCAGGCGAGATCGTCGTCGACTTCAAGGACGACACCTCCGACGAGGAGATCGCCGCGGTCGCCTCGAAGCTCAACGTCTCGCTCCGCGACAACTCGCCAAGCATCAAGGACGACGGCAAGATCGAGGTCGCCGACGTCGATCCCTCCGAGGTCGACGCGATCATGGCGCGGCTCGCGGAGGATCCCCGCGTCGAGGGCGTCGAGCGGGCGGGCATCGCGAAGATCCTGTGGACGCCGAACGATCCCAAGTTCGGCGAGCAGTGGCACATGACCCGCGCAGGCGGCGAGCGCGCGTGGGAGTACGCCTGCGGTCAGGGCGTCACGGTCGCCGTCGTCGACACCGGCATCGCCTGCTACGACCAGAACGGCTTCACCAAGGGCACCGATCTCCAGGGCACCACGTGCGTGCCCGGCTACAACTTCGTCGCCAAGAACGAGATCGCCGCCGACGATCAGAGCCACGGCACGCACGTCGCCGGCACCATCGCGCAGACGACGAACAACGGCGTCGGCGTCGCCGGCCTCGCGCACTGCGCGAAGCTCATGCCGGTGAAGGTCCTCTCGGCGAAGGGCTGGGGAACGATGGCCGACGTCGCGGAGGGCATCCGCTGGGCGGCCGATCACGGCGCGCAGGTCATCAACCTCTCGCTCGGCTCGTCGCAGAAGAGCAGCGTCGTCGAGAAGGCGGTCAACCACGCGCTGAAGAAGGGCGTGATCGTCGTCGCCGCGGCGGGCAACTCCGGGCGCAGCGTCGGCTATCCGGCGGGCTACCCCGGCGTGATCGCCGTCAGCGCGACGGACAAGAACGACAACATCGCGTGGTTCTCGTCGCGCGGCCCCGAGGTCGCCATCGGCGCTCCCGGCGTCGGCGTCACCCAGCAGACCATCTGCGAGAACGGCAAGAACAAGTGCGAGACCTGGGGCGTCTTCAACGGCACCTCGATGGCCTCGCCGCACGTCGCGGGCGCGGCCGCGCTCCTCGTCGGGCAGGGCATCACCGATCCCGACGCGGTCAAGACGCAGCTCCAGGCCACGGCCACGCCGAAGGAGGACAAGAACCTCTTCGGCGCGGGCATCCTCGACGCGGGCGCCGCGACGTTCCGCACGCACTGGATGCACGTCGCCGTCCGCCTCGCGGCCCTCGCCGCGCTCGCCATGGTGGTCGCGCGTCAGATCAAGAAGCGCGGCGGCAAGGTCGCGAGCGGCCCGGGCACGATCGCCGCGGCGCTCTTCGCCGGCGTCGGCCTCGTGCCGTTCCTCCCGCTCCTCGGCATCCCGGCGCGCGCGGGCGCGATGCGCGTCTTCGCCGAGCTCGCGATGAAGCCGTTCGGCGAGTGGACGCTGCTCCTCTCGCCCGCCATCCACAAGTGGCTCCCGCTCGCGAGCGCGCTCCCGGTCTTCGCGGCCACCGCGCTCTTCTTCGGAGCCAAGCGCCTCCGCCCGCTCATCGGCGGCCTCGCGCTCGGCACCGCCGCGCTCCTCGTGCAGATGGGGATCAGCGGCGAGGTCTGGTACGCGATGGGCGGGTTCATGATGCGCATCTGGGCGGTCGTGAACGTGCTCGCGTGCCTCTGGATCGCGCGGATGACGCTCGACAAGAAGTCGAGCTGAGGCAGCGCTTCGACGCGGCCGCGTGAGCGAGTCGTTCGGCGAGCCCGCGTCGCCGATCGTTCGGCTTCGAGGTCGACCGCGGGTCGGCCATCGCGCCGGCGCGTTCGAGCCGCTCGCCGACGGCCATCGCCGTCGGCCATCGGACGCAAGTTCGAATCCTCGCGATCTCTTCGTAGACGGCGCTCTCCGCCCTCGAGAGTCCGGAGAGCACGCGATCGACGAGCCCCTCGTACCTGCTGGTCAGCTGGGAGCGCGCGAGGACGGCCGCGCAGACGAACGCCGCGACCACCCCGACGAGCACCCCGCGGCGAACGCGCGCGAGGGGAGACGTCGATCGACGTTCGCACGCGCGCGTCAGCGTTTGGAAGCGGGCGCGTCCTTCGCCTCGACCGCGGGGAACATCATGGCGGCGATCATCGCGGCGACGCCGAGGCCGGCGACGATCCACATGACGTGAGCGAGGCCCTGCGCGAGATCGCCCGAGAGCGTGCGGAGCACGCCGGGATCGACGTTCTTGCGATCGGGGCCGAGGATGCGCGCGACGAGCTCGGCGCCGCCCGAGGCGCGCGCGGTCTCGCTCGCGAGGAGCGTGCGGCCGAGGACGACGCCCATGACGCCGACGGCCACCGTGCCGCCGATGTTGCGGGAGAACATGGTGCTCGCGGTGGCGACGCCGCGCTGCGAGAAGCCGACCGTGGTCTGCACCGCGATGATGAGCGCGGTGTTCGCGAAGCCCATGCCGATGCCGAACGCCGCGGACATCAGCCGGAGCTGCCCGGGCGTCGTGCCGCGACCGAACGCGAGCGCGAGGAGCACGCTCGCGATCGCGATGCCCGCCATGCCCGCGCGCACGAGCCCGCGGAAGCCGAGCTTCGGGATGAGGCGTCCCGAGATCGCGCTCGCGATCGGCCAGCCGATGGCCATCGGCGCGATCGCCGCGCCCGCCTCGGTCGGCGTCGAGCCGAGCACGCCCTGCGCGTAGAGGGGGACGAACGTTACGAGCCCGATCATCGCGCCGCCCGCGGTGAAGAGGACCGCGCTCGAGGTCGCCATCACGCGCGTGGCGAAGAGCGCGAGCGGCAGCATCGGCTCCTTCGCGCGCTTCTCGATGAAGAGGAACGCGGCCGTGAGCACGGCGCTCCCGGGCAGGAGCACGTACGGCGCGTGACCGTCGGTGCCGAGGAGGAGCGCGACCACCGCCGCGGAGAGGACCAGCGCGCCGGCGATGTCGAACGAGGGCTTCTTCTTCTCGATCGACTCGACGAGCGCGCCGCCGAGGAGGAGGGCGGACAGCACGCCGAAGGGGACGTTGACGTAGAAGACCCAGCGCCACGACAGCGCAGCGACGATGAGGCCTCCGAGGAGGGGACCGACCAGGCCGGCGATGGCCCACACCGCGCCGAAGAGGCCCTGCATCTTCGCGCGCTCCTCGATCTTGAAGATGTCGCCGACGATGGTGATCGCGATCGGCTGCATGCCGCCGGCGCCGATCCCCTGGATCGCACGGAACGCGATCAGCTGCTCCATCGTCCGCGCCTGGCCGCTCGCCATCGAGCCGAAGAGGAAGAGGCCCATCGCCACGAGCATGACCGGCTTGCGCCCGTAGACGTCGGCGAGCTTGCCGTAGATCGGCACGGTCACCGTCGACGTGAGCATGTACGCGGAGAAGACCCAGGCGTAGTGGAGCGCACCGCCGAGCTCGGCGACCACGGTGGGCATGGCGGTCGACACGACCGTCATCTCCATCGCCGCCATGAAGAGCGCGAGCAGGAGCGCGACCACGGTCAGGGGACGGTTCGTCTGCCTCATTTCGCGGGTGATGCTTTCCTGGTACGGTCGAAAGTAGGGATGTCGCTCAAGATCGATCAGGACCACTCGCGCTTCCGGGCGATCGTTCGCGGGAAGATCCGCCAGAACCTGCGGAAGTACATCTCCCAGGGCGAGCTCATCGGTCGCAAGGGCAAAGACCTCGTGTCGATCCCGATCCCGCAGATCGACATCCCGCGATTTCGTTTCGGCGACAAGCAGCAAGGCGGCGCCGGGCAGGGCGACGGCGAGCCGGGCGATCCCATCGGCGGCGAGCAGGGCGAGGAAGGCGGCGAGGGCAAGCAGGCGGGGCAGGGCGCCGGCGACCACGCGCTCGAGGTCGACGTCACGCTGGACGAGCTCGCGGCGATCCTCGGCGAGGAGCTCGAGCTCCCGGACATCCAGGACAAGGGCAAGAGCAAGATCATCAACGCGAAGGACCGCTACACCGGCGTCCGCCGCGTCGGTCCCGAGTCGCTCCGCCACTTCCGCCGGACGTACCGCGAGGCGCTCAAGCGCCAGATCTCGATGGGCACGTACGTGCCGGACAAGCCGGTCATCGTCCCCATCCCCGACGACAAGCGCTACCGCAGCTGGAAGACCGAGGCCGAGCCCGTCGCCAACGCCGTCATCATCTACATGATGGACGTGTCCGGCTCGATGGGCGACGAGCAGAAGGAGATCGTCCGCATCGAGAGCTTCTGGATCGATACGTGGCTGTCGAAGCAGTACAAGGGCCTCGAGAGCCGCTACATCATCCACGACGCGGTCGCGCGCGAGGTCGATCGCGAGACCTTCTTCCACACGCGCGAGTCGGGCGGCACGATGATCTCGAGCGCGTACAAGCTCTGCTCGCAGCTCGTCGACGATCACTATCCGCCGGAGGAGTGGAACATCTATCCGTTCCACTTCTCGGACGGTGACAACTGGTCGATGGACGACACGCTCGCGTGCGTCGACATCCTCAAGCAGAAGATCCTGCCGCGCGTGAACATGTTCGCGTATGGCCAGGTCGAGAGCCCGTACGGGTCCGGCCAGTTCATCAAGGATCTGCGCGAGCACTTCTCGAAGGACGAGCGCGTCGTCACCAGCGAGATCCGCGACAAGGACGCGATCGTCGGCTCGATCAAGGAGTTCCTCGGCAAGGGCGCCTGAGCGACCGGCCGGAGCGGTCTCGGGCGTCGACGAGGCAAACCCGGGCCACGCGCCGTCGACGTCGGTCGAAGGTCACTGATCATTCGCAGCGCACGGCCGGGCTGCTCGATCCTTCGTCGCGCAGCTCGGCGCAGCGCCTTCCCTCCGCCGCACAGTCCTTCGTCTCGATCCGCCAGCCGTCGAGGCAGCGCACCGCGACGTCGCCGTCGCAATAGGTCGCGTCGCCGGGCGGACGCCCGATGCATCGCGAGTCGCGGACGCCCGTGAGCACGCACGCCGCTCCGTTCGCGGACGTCTCGCGGCAGAACCGCCCGTCGTCGCCGCAGGCGATCCGATCGAGGACGAACGGGCCGAAGCACGTGACCCGCGTCTCGTCCTCGCAGCGCGTGCCGAGCGTCGAGCCCTTCGTGACCGCCGCACAGCCTTCGTCGACCACGTGGCTCTCGACGCACTTCGCGATCGGCTCGTCGCCGAATGCGCCCGCGCGCGGCCTCCGGAGCTGTTCGCACACGAGCCCGAGCGATCGGCAGTCGACCTCCTTCTCGTGGTAGCGGCCGTGGCAGGAGACCCACGTCTCGCCGTCGCAGATCGTCACGTCGCCGTCGCGGTCGCACCGCTCGTCGAAGCCGGCCTTTCCGCCGACCGCGCAGGCGGCGTAGGTGATGCCGCTCGAGCGCGTGCTCTCGACGCACGTGCGTCCGTCGCCGCATGCCTCGTCGCCGTCACAGCCGTGCCTCACGTTGTCCGGCCGGCAGCTCTCGGGCTCGCTCACGGCGCAGAAGGTCGGGCTCGGAGGGACCCCGCACGAGAGCCCCATGACCAGGAAGCCGGCGACGAAGACGGCGAACGCTCTCCTCATGTCCAAGCCGATGGCCGTCCCGCGTGTTTCCGTCGCGGTGCTAAGGTATCGCCGTTCCATGTCCCGCCTCGCTGTGCTCGGTCTCGGGCTGACGCTCGCCGCATGTGCATCGCCGAGGGTGAGCGCACCCACGGCCCCCGCCGAGGAGGCGAAGGCGTCGGAGACGCTCACGCCCGAGGCGTCGCCGATCGCCCTCCGCAGGAGCGCGCTCGCGGATCAGTACTTCTGGCTGCGCGCGAAGGCCCTCGAGGGCGAGGCGCCCGCGCCGTTCGGCGACGCGCTCGCCGCGATGCAGGCGCTGCGCGCGGACCTCTCGGCCGATCCCACGGCCTGGGAGGACCTCGAGGTCCCGCTCGGCACGGTCGATCGGGCGCGCGACCTCGCGTTCGTCTACGCCGAGCTGCCGGTCACGCGCGACGTGGGGGGCAAGCCCGTGCCGCTGCGTGAGCACGCGGTCCGTCTCGCGCGCGCGATGCAGGCGACGGAGGGCGCCTACCGCGCCGGCCCGTACCGCGAGCACTCCGAGGAGATCGGGAACGCGGCGAACGACATCGGGACGCGCCTGCTGCCGAACGTCGAGACGGTGCTCCGCGCGCTCGAGGCGGACATGTCGCTGCCCGGCGTGCAGCGGCCGATCGTGGTCACGCTCGTCGGCGACGCGCCGTACCCCGGCATCTTCGCCGCGGACGCGCGCGGCCGCGCGAGCGCGAGCTTCGTCCGCGTGCACGGCCTGACCGGCGGAGCGCTCGTGGAGACCGTGCTCCACGAGTCGCTGCACGCGATCGACGAGCTCACGGTGCGCGAGCACTCGACGGCGATGAACCTCCTCCGCTCCGCGCTCGCGCAGCGCGGGATCGACGAGAGCGATCCGAACGTCGAGATGGCGGTCAACACCGTCACGTTCGCCGAGGCGGCGAGCCTGGTCCGGCGGTACGTCGACGCGAGCCATCGTCCGATGGGCGAGAGCGGGTTCTACACGCTCTTCCCGCCGGCGCCCGAGATCGTCGCGGCATGGGACCGGCACGTGCAGGGCGAAGCGCTCGACGCCACCGCGGACGCCATCGCCAAAGCCGTCGCGCCGCCGTAGGCTGCGGCCATGAAGAAGATCGTCGCCAGCGCGTTCGCCGTCGTCGCCCTCGTCTCGGCGTGCGCCTCCGAGTCGACCAGCAGCTCGAGCTCGTCGTTCACGTGCTGCGTGCAAAAGGCGTACTACGACTGCGGCTCGCAGGAGGCGATGAAGCACTGCGCGGCGAAGGACATGGAGCAGTTCTGCCCGCGGAAGTCGTCCGACGACGCGAAGTGCAACTGACGAAGCCGCGCGTCCCTTCGCTCGTTCGCCGCCTCGGCGCCGTCTCGTTCCTCACCGACGCGGCGAGCGAGATGATCTATCCGCTGCTCCCGGCGCTCCTGAAGTCGTTCGGCGCCGCGTCGATCTGGCTCGGCGCGATGGAGGGCATCGCCGAGGCCCTCAGCGCGGCGGTGAAGTACCGCATGGGCCCGATCACCGATCGGGCCGATCGCAAGAAGCCGCTCGTCGTCGCCGGATACGCCGTCGCCACCTTCGTCCGTCCGCTGATGGCGTTCGCGTGGAGCGGCTGGCACATCGTCGTCCTCCGCTCGCTCGACCGCATCGGCAAGGGCGTGCGCGGCGTCCCGCGCGACGCGCTCATCGCGGAGGCGGTCTCGAAGGAGAGCCTGGCGACGGCGTTCTCCTTCCATCGCGCGATGGACAACGCAGGCTCGGTGCTCGGTCCGATCCTCGCGTTCGCCGCGCTGCGCCTCGCCGAGCTCCCGCTCCGCGTCGTCATCGGCCTCGCGATCGTGCCCGGGCTGCTCTCGCTCGCGACGCTGGTCTTCGGCGTCCGCGATCCGGGACGGCCGCCCGCCGAGCTGTCGCCGGACGAGCACCGGGCGGCGGCGACGGCGCCGCTGCCGCCGGCGGTGAAGCAGTACCTCCTCGTGCTCGCGGTGTTCACGCTCGGCTCGTCGGCCGATTCGTTCCTCCTCCTCCGCGCGGTCGATCTCGGGATGGCCGAGGAGTGGACGCCGATCCTCTGGCTCGCGCTCTCGGCGTCGAAGGCGCTGTCGAACGTCCCGGGCGGCCGCCTCGCCGATCGCTTCGGACGCACGCGTACGCTGGCGTTCGCGTGGATCCTCTACGCCCTGTTCTATGCGCTCGCCGCGTTCGCGACGACGCCGCTCGTGTTCGCCGCGATCGTCGTGGCGTACGGCGCGTACTACGGCCTCGCCGAGGGCCCGGAGAAGGCGGTCCTCGCCGAGCGTGCGCCGCCGGAGGTCCGCGGTCGCGCATTCGCCGCGATGCACGCGCTGACCGGCATCGCAGTCCTGCCGGCGAACCTCCTCTTCGGCGTGCTCTACCGCGTCGATGCGCGCCTCGCGTTCTCGACCAGTGCGGCGTGCGCGCTCGTCGCTGCGCTCCTCCTCGGGGCCGCGACGCGCGCTACGGCTGGGGCTGCGGATCGACCTCGGGCGTAAAGCTCGTTTCCGCGCGAATGACGGGAGATCGCGGTACGCTGTACCCATGAGTGAGTTCGCGCTGAAGACGGCGCTGCCGCAGTACCTCGTGAAGGAGCAGGAGCGGATCGAGAAGATCGCCGCCGCCGAGGGCCTCGACTTCTTCCCGACCGTCTTCGAGATCCTCTCGTACGACCAGATGAACGAGATCGCGGCGTACGGGGGCTTCCCGAACCGCTTCCCGCACTGGCGCTACGGCATGGAGTACGAGCGCCTCGCGAAGAGCTACGAGTACGGCCTCTCGAAGATCTACGAGATGGTCATCAACAACAACCC
>JBDHVD010000325.1:0-10399 GCA_039809525.1 Labilithrix sp.
TCGGCGTGTTCGTGTGGATGACGGTGACGCTCCTCGGCATCAAGGGCGCGTCGCGCGACAAGAGCACCGTCATCTTCGTCCTCTTCCTCGCCGCCGTCCTCTTCTGGATGACGTTCGAGCAGGCGGGCAACACGCTCAACATCTGGGCGATCACCCACACCGATCTGCACATCGGCTCGTTCGAGTACCCGGCGGAGTGGTTCCAGTCGGTCAACGCGATCCTCATCTTCGTGCTCGGCATCCCGTTCGCCTCGCTCTGGGTGTGGCTGGCGAAGAAGGGCAAGGAGCCGTCGACGCCGACGAAGATGCTGCTCGGCCTCTTGCTCTGCGGCGTGTCGTTCATCCCGATGGTCATGGCGGCGAAGAGCGAGGACTCGACGACCACCGCGGTGCCGCTCGCGAGCCTGCCCACGTCCGTCGACGTGACCAAGATGAACGCCGGACGGCTCACCTACGACGCGGACAAGAAGGAGCTCCGCGTGCGCGGCGTGCTGCCGATCTTCGTCGTCAACGAGGCGCTCGCGAAGGCCGCCGACCCGGCGTACGTCGCGCAGGTGAAGGCCTTCGACGAGAAGGCGGCCGACGCGACGGATGCCAAGCCCGTCACCTTTTCGCTCGGCCCGCTCCCCGCGGGGTGGGACTTCCCGCTCGACGGGAACAAGAAGGTCACCGGCACGCGGCAGGGGGACCACGTCGAGCTGACCGCGAAGGGCACGCTCGACGGCCCGACGAAGGGCAGCCTCATCGCGGCCGGCGCCCCGCCCGAGTTCCGCGAGCCCCTGCGGCAGCTCGAGAAGGACAGCCAGCGTGCGCGCGTATCGAGCCTCTGGCTGATCCTGAGCTACCTCATCGCGACGCTCGGCGAGCTGTGCCTGTCGCCGGTCGGCCTCTCGATGGTCACGAAGCTCGCGCCCGCGCGCGTCGCATCGCTCTTCATGGGCGTGTGGCTCCTCTCGAGCTCGGTCGCGCAGTACGCGGGCGGGACGCTCGGCGAGATGTGGGGCGAGATCACGCCGGTCAGCTTCTTCTCGCTGTTCGTGTGGATCTGCTTCATCGGCGCCGGCGTGCTCCTCGCGCTGGTGAAGCCGCTACGCAAGCTGATGCACGACGTGCACTGAGCGCGGCTACTTCAGGCTGTCGAAGAAGCTCCAGGTCGCCTTCTTGCCCTCGCTCCACATCGCGTGGCCGAGGCCCGGCACCTTGCAGGTGACGACCGGCTGGTAGCAGGCGCTCAGCGCGACGCACGGCGAGGGCGCGGTGGGGCGCGCCGATCCCGTCGAGCAACGGTTGGCGAACGCCCAGTGAGCGATGCTGTTCTGGCCCTCGCTCGGCAGCACGCTGTTGTCGGCGAGGCCGTGCACGACGAGCGACGCGACCGCCTTGCCCGGACAGAGGAGGTGGCCCTGCTCGTCGTACTTCCCGGCGTTCTCGTAGGGACCGCCGCCCGAGTGGGTGGCCACGGCGCGGATCCGGTCACCGCGCCGGCACGCGAGCTGGTTCGCCATGTACGCGCCGTTGGAGAAGCCGGTCACGAAGATGCGCCGCTCGTCGACGCAGAGCGAGCCGTGGAGCTGGAAGAGGATCGCGTCGAACAGCGCGACGTCGCGGTTCTTCGAGGTCTCGCCGTCGAGGTCCCACCCTCCGCCGATCCCTTCGGGGTAGACGAAGATCGCGCGGCCCTGCGCGTGGCGCTCGAGGTCGAGCTGCGCGCGCACGCTCGCGGCGCTCCCGCCGTTGCCGTGCAGCCCGAACACGACGGGGTAGGGGGTCGCCGGCGCGTAGCCCTCGGGCACCACGAGCGTGAACGAGCGCGGCTTGCCCATCGCCGTGATGCGCTGGCCGGTGTGGACGCCGGGCGCCGCGGGCTTGCCGCAGCCGGGAGAGCCGGCGGGCGGCGCGGCGGCGGGCGCAGGGCCGGCCGCAGGGCTCGCCGCGTGGGCGTACGCGGGGTCCGGCGCGCCGGGCGCGGGCCCGTCGGACGATGCGTGCGGAGTACACGCAATCAGGAACGATAGCGGCCATGCGCGGCGCACGGCCGAGAGCTTACACCTTCACGAGCGAGAGGCGCGGGCCGGCGCCGAACGCGACCATGTGGCCGCTCTCCTCGGCGACGTAGACGTCGCAGCGCTCGTCGACGCGGAGGAGATCCGGGATCGCGTCGCACGGCCCGATCTGCGCGAGATGTGCGCCGTCGCTGGGACGGAACACGTGGACGTCGACGTGCGGGACGAACAGCGCGCCCGAGCGGAGCACCGGCTCGAGCTTGCGCGGAGCATCCGAGTCGTTCGATCGGCCGAGCGCGTGGCGCCAGCGGATCGAGCCGCGCGCGGTGTCGATCGCGACGACCTCGCCGTTCGGCGTGTTGCCCACGAGGACGTCGTCGACCGCGAGCCAGGAGGTGCCGATGGGCGCCACGGGCTCGGTGTGGAACGCGGGCGCGCCGGTCGCGCGGTCGAACGCGGCGAGGCGGAGGCCGCGGCGGTCGCGGATCGCGCACGTGACGGTGCTGCCAGCGAGGAGAGGCGCGCCCTCGACGGTGCAAGGCGACGAGGGAAGGCGCGCGGTCCACGTGACGTGACCGGAGTACGGATCGATGGCGTGGAGCGACGCCGCGCTGGCCGCGCCGCCGGCGATGGCGAAGAGCGTGTCGTTGTCGACGGTGGGCGCCGCGTGGAAGCGCAGGCGATCGCGCACGCGCCACACCACCGAGCCGGTCTGCACGTCGACCGCGGTGAGCGCGCTGTCGCCCGAGGCGACGTACAGGAGCTTGCCCGCGCGCTTGAGGCGCAGGGCGGCCGAAGCGCTCGATCCGCGGCCCCAGGTGTAACGCCAGCGCGCCTCGCCGTTCGTGAGATCGAGCGCGACCAGGTGGCGCTCGCCCTCGGTGACGATGAGCAGGCGCGGCAGACCGGCGGTGCTCACGACGGCGCCCGCGCACGGGCCGCTCACGCGCGGAGCGATCCACGTGCGAAGCGTGACCTCGCCGCTGATCCAGTCGTGCAGCGCGATCTGCCCGTCGTTGCCGATGCGCGCGAGGCCGGCCGGCGTGACGACGCTGGCGGCGCGCGACGTGGTCTTGCGCCAGAGGAGCTCGCCGGTCGAGCGGTCGAGGCAGAAGGTCTCGAGCGCCGCGCCGATGACGATGCGGTCGCCGCAGAGGAACGTGGAGCGGAGGTCGATGCCGGGCACCAGCGCGCGCCAGCGCTGCGCGTAGCGGAGCTTCGTGCCCAGCGGCGGCGACGAGGACTCGCGGGTGACGCGCGCGTTCTGGGCGAAGGCGCGGTAGGACTCGGGCGACGGGTTGATGCGGGCGTCCTGACGACGGACCTCGCGGAGCGCGTCGCCGACGGCGCGGAGATCGCGGCGGAACGCGCCGAGGCGGAGGTTCGCGCCCTGCGAGCGATCCCGGCGGACGATCGCGCGGACGAGCGCGCGGCCGAAGGCGAGCACCGCCTCGACGACGTCGAAGAGCGACAGCTCGGGGAACGTCGCCACCGACGGCCCGTTCACCCCGGCGGCCGGCGTGAGCGTGAGCGCGGCGGGCGGTGAGTCGGTCGCGGTGGTGCGAAGGCCGATCATCACGCCGGCGGCGTCGACGCGGGCGAAGAAGGGCTGCCCGCGCTCCCACGCGTCGAGCGCGCGACGCGACAGATCGAGCACGCGCTCGGCGAAGAGGAACGGGTAGGCGACGCCGAGATCGAGCGAGCGCCCGCGCACCTCGGCGCGCATCCGGCCGCGGACGAGCAGCGCGTGCAGATCGGCCCGCTCGACGCTGGGCTCGACGCCGTCGGCGACCGGGTCGCTCGGACGCGTGCGCATGGTGAACTCGGCGGAGAACCCGATGGGCGAGTCGCGGTCGACGTCGATCGCGACCTCCTCGCGCTCGCCGGTGCCGACCTCGTCGGTGATGACGTTCTCTCGCGCGGACCCCAGCGCGCGCCGGACCTCCGCAAGGTCGGCGTGCATCGCCGGCGTCTGCGCGGCGCGCGAGAGCGTCGCGTCGATCGCGTCGACGACGCTGTCGACCATCTCGCGGAAGACGACCGGGCGGTCGTAGACGAGCACGGTGGGCTCGGCGCCGCCGCGGTAGACGCTGAGCGTCGCGCCGTGGCCGGCGCGCTCGACGCAGAGCTCCCACGCGTCCTCGTAGAAGCGGACGATGCGCTTGCCCGCAGCGGTGCGCGCGAGCTCGCAGAGCGCCCACGCGAGGTCGCGCAGCACGCACGACGCGTGGCGCTCCGCGACGCGGGCGGTGACGTTCGCGCCCTGGATGAACAGGTCGAGCACGTCGTTCGGGCGCGTCCGGCGGCCCGAACGCGGCGGCACGGCCGGCGCGACTCCAGGATCCCAGGGGACGGCGGTGGGCGGCTCGGGCTCGACGAAGATCTCGAAGCTACGCATGCGGTGGACAGGCGAATCCTAGGAACGCCGGGGTGGTCACACGTAGTTTTCGGATCCGTCTGCAGGAGAGTGGACATGCCCCAGCGGCCTTGGTACGGGCGCGCGGCATGAGGCTCGTCGCGTTCGGGGCGCTCGGCGCGGCGTGCGCGCTGGTCCCTGCGTTCGCGATGTGGGGCTTCACCGTCGACGACGCGCTCATCTCCGTCCGCTACGCGATGAGCCTCGCGTCCGGTCACGGATGGCGGTTCGACGCCGGAGGGCCGCCGACCGACGGGGTGACGCCGCTGCCGTGGGTGCCGATCCTCGCCCTCTTCGCGCGCGGCGACGCGCTCGACGTGCTCGCGCGCGCGAAGGTCTTCGGCGTCCTGGCGTGGACCGTCGCGGCGGTCGCGCTCGGCGTCGATCTCGGGAGGCGCGCGCGGCCGTGGGCGGCGGCGGTCGCGCTCGTCGTGCTCGCCCTCGCGTTCCCGGTGGGCGCGTGGGCGGCGAGCGGGATGGAGACCGGCGCGGCGACCGCGCTCGCGACGCTCGCGGCGGTGTCGTTCGCCCGTCCGCGCGCCGCCGCGGTCCTCGCGGGTCTCGCCGCCGCCTTCCGGCCGGAGCTCGCGCCGTGGGCGCTCGTCGTGGCGATCGGCGCGAGCGCGACCGCGAAGCAAGCGGCGTCGAACGCGGCGCTCGCCCTCGCGCCGTTCCTCGCCTGCGTCGCCGTGCGCCTCGCCGTCTTCGGCCATCCGGCGCCGCTCGCGGTGCAGGCGAAGCCGAGCGACCTCTCCCACGGGCTCCTCTACGGCGTCGCCGCGCTCGTCGTGGTGCTCACGCCGGTGCTCGCGCTCGCACCGCGCGCGGTCGCGCGATCGTCGCGTCGCGCGCGCACGCTGGCGATCGCGTGTATCGTGCACGTGATCGCGGTGATCGTCGCGGGCGGCGACTGGATGCCGTACGCGCGTCTGATGGTCCCGATCGCGCCGTCGCTCGCCGTCGTCTTCGTCGAGTCCGAGCCGCATGCGCGGCGCGCCGCGACCCTGTTCCGGCTCGCGCTCGTGTCCGTGCTCGGCGTCGCCCTCGCGGTCCGCGCCGCGCCCGCCGGGCGCCACGTGCAGCGCGATCGCGAGGCGCTCGTGCAGCGCGCCCGGCCGGTGCTCGCGGACGCGCGCGCGATCGCGTCGCTCGACATCGGATGGGTCTCGGCTGCGGCCCCCGCCGACGCGCGCATCGTCGATCTCGCCGGCCTGACCGATCCGGCGATCGCCGCGCTGCCCGGAGGGCACACGTCGAAGCGCGTCGACGCGGCGATGCTCCTCGACCGCGGCGTCGACACCGTCGTCGTCTACTCGGACGTGCGCGTCGTCGAGGCGCGCATCCTCCGCTCGGAGCTCTTCGCCTCGCGCTTCGAGAAGCGCGCGAGCGTGCTTCTCGGCGATCGCGGAGCCCACTACGACGTCTGGACCGTGCGAGCGCCGCGCGAGTGACGCGCTACTTCGTGCGGGCGCGCGTCGGGGACGGAGGAGCCTCGGTCGCATAGACCGTGCGAATGCCCGAGGGCGTGTTCATCTCCGTGTTCGCCGGGTGCGTGCCCGACGGCTGCGCGGCGCGCTTCGCCGCCTCGCGCCGCGCGGAGACGAGATCGCGGATGAACGTCTCCCATGCGCGGCGATCGTCGCCCGACAGCCCCCAGAACTGGAGCCCGACGCCGGGCTCGCGCCCCTCGCCCGCGTCGACGACGTGCACGGCCATCGCGTGCGTGTCGAGCGTGCGTCCGGGCAGGGTCACGCGCAGGCGGACGAGCGAGCGGAGCGCGGGCGGATCGTCCGTCTTGACGAAGAGACCACGGAAGCTGACGTCGGCCGTCTCGTGATCGAGCGACGTTCGGCCGCGGATGACCGCGACCGGAATGCACGCATCGATGCGGGCATCTCGTCTGTGGTTCTCGATCGTCATCGGCGGGCAGCCCCCTCCAAGTTCCGGGCCGGACCTGCCCCGGTCGAATCACCAGGTTAGCGTCTTTCGGCCGTCTCGCCACAACCAGGCTTTACGCCGTATGGGTGACACGCAGCTCTGCCACGCACCGTGCGGTACTGTCCCGACCGGGATGCGTCAGCGCGCAGGGTTTGCGCGCCCGCCGAGCTTGCTGCCCCCGAGCAGGCCGAGCACGAGCAGGCAGGCGAGGAACCCCGCGAGCGCGAACGCGATCGCCTGGCCCGAGCGGCTCGTGTGGATGGCCTGACCCATCCCCCAGGCGACCCAGCCGACGCCCCCCATGACGCCGGCGCCGACGAGCGCCTTGAAGAACGTGCCTGCCCTGTAGACGAGCCACGCGGGCAGGACGCCGACCACCGCGAGCACGATGGGAAACACCAGGTCGATGCGCGTGCCGAGCCCGGGCAGGCGCGTGCCGCGCGCGGCGAGCTCGTGCGCGCCCAGGGACGCCGCGTACGCCGCGCCGACGCCCGCGGTCGCGAACAGGATCGCGTAGCCGAACGCCGCGAGACCGTCGGCCGCCCGCGGCGAGGCCTTCTTCTTCGCCTTCGCCGGCGGCACGGTGTCGGCCGAGCGCTGCTTCGCCTCGCCCTCGACCTTCGCGCGCGCGGCCTTCGAGCCGGGCGTGGTGTTCGCGCGCTGCCGCTCGCCGGGAGGCGCCTCGGCGACGAGCAGCGCGTCGGTCATCGTCCCGCGATCGCCCGAGGCGTCGCCGGCGTTCGACGTGCCGTCCTTGATCTTGAGGCCGTAGCCGTGGGCCTTGGCGCGCGCGAGCAGGCGCGCCTTCTCCTCGTCGTCGGCCTCGCCCGTCTCGACCCGCGCGAGGACGTAGCGAACGCACCCGAGCTCGGCGAGCGCCCGCGCGTGCTCTTCGGTCCCGGGCTCCTCCTCGAGCTTCGCGCTCCGCGCCGCGTTGCGGTACCAGACGTCGGCCTTCTCCGCGTCGGCGCGGTAGTGGATCCCGAGCTCGTAGAGGTTCCCGAGGTACACCTTCGCCGGGATGCTGCCCTTCTCGGCGGCCGAGCGCAGGCGCATCGTGCCCTCCTTGAGGTCCTGCGGGACGACGCCGCCGTTCATGAGGAACAGCGCGACGGCGTACTCGGCCTCCGCGCTCCCGAGGTCGGCCGCGGCGCGGTACGCGTCGAGGCATCCCTTCATGTCGCGCGCGGCGCGCTTCTCCTTCGCGAGGACGAGGAGCGCGTCGACGTCACCTTCGGCCACGGCTCCGTCGGCCGCCGCCTCTTCTTCTTCGCGCGGCTTCGCGTCAGGCGGGGACATCGCTCTGCTCGACGCGCTTCAGCACCTCGAGGAGGCGTGAGGCGCGTGCATCCTCCATCAGGCTCGGGCGCGTGCCGCCGCTCCGCACGTAGAAGTCCCCCAGCCCCTGCGACCACGTGGAGAAGTAGCGGTTGCCCGCGAACACGATCGACACGCCCTTGCCGGCCGCGGCGCCGCCGGCCTCGAACGTCTCCTCCTCGAAGTCGACGTTGCTCCAGTCGACCTGCGCCGAGCTGTCGGCCGCGTCCTCCGCGTAGCTGAGCCGGAGCGGCAGCTCGGGCGTCCGACGGTTGCGCGGCGCGAGGAGCTCCAGCATCGCGTCGCAGACCTTCACCCGGAGGATCGTGGCGACGAGACCGACGTCGAGCTGCGTCCGCCCGAAGTAGGGGAAGATCGCGTTGCCCAGCACCGGCAGGAGCAGCTTCGAGGTGCAGACCTCGCGCACGAACGTCTCGGCCTGGGCCTGAGGGATCGCCAGCTCGCTGTCGCGCAGGCGCTCGGCGGCCGTCTTCGCCCACCACTTGAGCACGTGGACGAGGAGCTTCTTCACCTTGTCGCTCGCCTTGATGCTCATCGGCATGACGACGTCGAGGACCTTGCGGACCTCGGCCTCGATCTCCGCCTCCGGGGCGACCACGAGCTCCATGAACTCGCCGAAGACCGCGCCCGTGCAGCGGCGCGCCATCTCGCTCTCGATCGCGCCGACGAGCTGCCTGGCCTCGTCGAGCTTGCGCGCGCGCTCCTCGGCCTCGTCGCGCGAGGGGGTGAGCGTCTTGAGCACGCCGAGGAGCTCGACGCGGATCGCCTTCGCCTCCTGCGCCAGCTCCTTGCCCTTGATGTCCTCGGCGAGCTTCGCGCGGAGGTGCGTCGCGAGCAGCGGGACGCCGCTCTTCGGCAGTCCTCCGCTCTCGTGCCCCTCGACCGCCATCCACTTCTCCTCGGGCGCGGCGACGAACGAGCGGACCGCACGCGCCGCCAGGTAGCCCTGCTTCACGAGCTCGTAGTCCGCGTCGCCGGGCTTCAAGGACTGCATCTGATCGGCGTACGGGTTGCGGATCCAGAACAGGTTGGTGAACGGCCGCCCCTTCGCCCCCCAGTTGAAGATCCACGAGCCGTGGCCGCGCGCCCAGAAGTCGACGCACGCCTCCTGCACGCGCGAGTCCCAGCGCGCCTCGGCGTTGTCCGATCGCAGCGCGCCGAGCGACATGTCGAACTTCGTCAGGGCCATGAAGAGCGAGGGATGCTCGACCTCGCGCGGGTCCTTCGGCGTGGCCGAGCCGTGACGGATCGCGAGCCAGGACTCGACCTGCGACTGGAGCTGGATCGCCTCCGGCTTCGTCGGTCCGGGCGAGCAGAGGAGGAGCGCGGTGATCTCGCGATCGAGCGAGTACTGCTCGAACAGGAACGTGAGCTTGCCGCGCTTGAAGACCTCGATCGCGTTGTCCAGCTTCCCCGTGTTCAGCTCGCCGGCGCCGAAGCCGTTGATCCCCTTGAGCGCGCGCCCGCCGGGGAAGTCGAGGATGTCGGCCTTGTCGAGGAGCGAGCCGGCGACGGGGCGGAGCGGCAGGCGGATCTCGGCGATCAGCGCGGCGAGCACGCCGGGATCGAGCGCGACGTCGCGCGCGTTCGCCTCCGCGGTCGTCGCCATCACCACCGTGCGGGACGTCCCGAGCGCGTTCAGGCACGAGGCGTCGATCACGCTCGGCGCGTCGTTCGACGCACGGACGTGCGCGAGCCCGATCTCGACCGCCTCGGCGTATCCGAGCTGCTCGGTGCCCTGGACGAGGGTGCGCATCAGCGCGTCGAGGTCCCTGGCGTAACCCGGGCCGCCCCAGAGGAGCGAGTACACGAGCACCCAGCCGGCGGCCGTCGTGATCTCGGCCCCGATGCCCGAGCGCATCGCCGGATGGCGGCGGAGCTCGTTCAGGTACGGGTGGCGGTCCTGGTACTTCTTCGACAGGTCGTGCCAGACGGTCTCCCACGCCCGCGCGTAGTTCGGCGGGGCAGGGGGGCCTGCCTGGAGGCGCGCCTCGCGCAGCGTGCGCTCGACGCGGTCGACGTCGAGCGGCGGCGACGTGCACTCGACGAGGAACCCCGTCGCCATCGACTGGAGCACGCCTTCGAGCGGCAAGAGCTCGCAGAAGAAGTCGCCCTTCCGGAGCTGGTGAGGCGGCGGCGAGCAGGTGAAGCGCGTCACCACGCCCGTCGACTCGACGCCCTTCGCCGGGTTGATCTCCTTCAGGAAGTCGAGGCTCCGGTCGCGGGACAGCACCTCGAGCGTCCCGAGCTCGTGCGAGAGCAGCGCGCCCACGAGGAACGACTTGCCCGCCTGCGACGGCCCGAACAGACCGAGGCTCTGCTTGCGCGACCACGCGCGACGGAGCTTGCGCGTGCGCAGCGACAGGTCGCGGAGGATCACCGCCTCGGCCTGCGCCTCCGCGTTGCCCGCGATCGCGCCCTCGGTGTCCTTGATCGCTTGCTCGAGCGTCCCGATCACGTCCGCCATTTCCGATCCCCGATCTTATCGCTCATCCGCGGAACGTTCCTGACTCTCTCTCCGAGGTAGCGTGCCTTCGCGCGAAGCGCGTTCGCCGAAGGGCGAAGCACGCGGGCAGGTCCGAAGAGAAGGGAGGGGAGGCTCGTCGCCGGAGGCGACGAGGGGAACCGAGGTTCCCACCTAATGCGTGTGCCAGTGGCCTGCTTTGTCTTGCCACTCGACCTTCACGCCTTCGAAGGTCTTGCC
>JBDHVD010000326.1:0-10390 GCA_039809525.1 Labilithrix sp.
ACGCCCACGCCCTTGAACGTCTCCTCGAAGATCGGGGCGAACACCGTCGCGCCGATGACGTCCATGTCGCTCTGCGTCGCGTCGAAGAGGGCGCTCGTGACGCTGCTCGCGATCGACGAGCTGATGCCTCCGCCGACCGTGGCGAAGCACGCGCCCCAGACGAACGCCGCGAGGATCAGCCACCAGGGCTCGGGCTCGAAGCGATCGACCCAGCGGATGACGAAGAGGTACGTGAGCACGAGCGGCGTGACGAAGAAGACGCCGAGGGCGAGCCCAACGAGCATGGATCCCGGAGAGCGTAGCAGTCAGGGACCGTCGGGGAAGTCCTCCGGCGGCGGGAGCCTCACGTTGCCCGGCGCGAAGGCGCCCGCGATCGCGCGGTACGCGCGCGAGCCGTCGCGCCGCTCCTGCTCCACGTAGAGGAACGAGCCCTCGCTCCGCTCGACGAACGCCGGCGCGACCTCCTTCTGCCCCACCGCGTAGACGGCCACCGGCTGGCGCTCGAGCGGGCCGTCCGTGCCGTAGCGCGCCGCGAGGCCGATGGTCGACGCGCCCGCCTCGTTGCGACCGGTGTAGAGCACACGGATCTGGAGCCGCCCGGCCGGCGTCATGCGCGGCGCCGCGCACGGATCGGCGACCGACGCGGTGTCGAACGGCGGCTTCTCGTTCGGCAGCAGCGATCCCGGCGCGGGCGCGGGCGCGGGCCCGAGCACCGGCGACGGCTGGAGGCGCGTGAAGCGAACGCCGTCGGCGCTCTCCGCCTCGCCGATGGCGACGCCGGAGGCGTACAGGAGGCGGAACCGGCCGTCGGGCAGGACGTAGACCGACGGCCCGCGGAGCTCGGTCGTCTCCCATGCGGAGGACGCGTCGCGCGCGAGGCCCGCGAGGCGCGCAAGGATGGGGTTTGCCGCGTCCTTGCGGAAGGTCACGCCGCCGTCGGTCGACCGCGCGACGCCGATGCCGCCCGCCGCGGCGTAGTAGAGGAGGACCTCGCCCGAAGGCGCGCGGACCACCGCCGGCCCCGAGAGCGCCCCGCCCTCCCATGGCGCGTCGGGCTCGAGCACCACGCGCGGCTTCGCGCCGAACTGCGCGCTCGTGCCGTAGAAGGTGCGCCCGTCGAGCGCGCGCGTGCGCACGATCACGTCACGTCCGTCGCGCGCGGCGACGGCGAAGAGCAGCGTCTCGTCGCCGTCCTGGAGCGCGGCGGGCTCGCGGTACTGCGAGGGCAGATCGTCGAGGACGAAGGGCGCGATGCCCTTCACCTCGTCGACGTCGAGCTTGCGGAACGGACCGACGCCCGACGACGGGAGGTTCTTGTCACCCTCGCCCGCGGCGCCGGTGGTCGCGCACGCCGCGACGACGAACAGGAGGAGCGCTCGCTTCATGGGCGTGGCTCGAAGACGAAGGTGGTGGTGATCCCGAAGTTGATGATGCGTCCGCCCGCGCGGTAGTCGCCGACGTAGTCGGCCGGGCTGGCCTTCAGCGTCGTCGCGGTGACGAGCTCGCTCCACTGGAGGTGCGCGTCGATCGACAGGGCGCCGGGGAGCTCGCGCGCGAGCCCGCGGAGCGTCGTGCCGATGCCGATCGAGCCGGTGTGGCGGTCGCGATCGACGTAGTTCGTGAGGCCGGACTGCGCGCCGATCGGGCTCCTCGCGAGCTCGTAGCCGCCGCGCACGAACGCGTCCACCTTGCGGAGCGAGAGCGCGCGCCACTCGAGCCCGAGCCGCGGCACCACCCGGTCGTGCATCACGAGCGGCTCGACGCGCGTCGGGGCGGGGGCCTGCGGCGGCTGGATGGTCGAGGGCCAACCGCTCGCGGGCGGCGGGATGTCGAGCACCACGTCGAGCTTCGCCACCGGCGCGACGTAGGCGCTCCAGTCGATCCACGTCGCGTCGAACGTCGCCTTGAAGTCGCGCGTCACGTCCCACGCGCCGCCGAGGACCACCTGCTGCGGCAGGAAGTTGTTCACGCTGACGGTGTGGAGATCGTAGAGCGCGGTGGTGATCCCCGAGATGTCGCCCTGCAGGTGCGCGGTCAGATCGAGGCCGAGCTGGAACTCGCCGCGATAGACGGCGGCGAGCGCCACCCGATCGCCCAGCGCGACGCGCGCACCGGCCTGCGGGTAGCGGATCGCGGTCAAGTCGGCGTCGACCTCGTGACGGAGCGTCGAGCTGTCCGGCTGGAAGACGTTCGCCTTGCCCGTGATGTCGAGCCGGCCGCGGGTCGACGACATGAACGAGAGGCCGCCGCCGATCCACAGCCACGGCACCGGCTCGAACGCGAGGTTCGCCGCGAGGAAGAGCCGCTGGTTGCGGTTGTCGTAGAGCTCCCAGCGCGGCTGCTCCTGGCGGAGCGCACGCACGCGCGAGATCCGATCGTCGGGCAGGTGCACCGCCAGGCCGAACGCGAACGGGATCCCGAAGAGCCGGCCCGGCGCGACGAGACCGCCGTTGAACCCCTTCACCGGATCGACCCCGGTGTCCGCGCCGTCGATCTCGAGATGGTGGTGCGCGCGGAAGTAGCCGATGCCGAGCTCGAGGCCGCGCGATCGCGCGAGCGCCGCCGGGTTGTAGTAGGTCGAAGACCAGCCCCGGACGTCGGCCGCGACGGCGCCGCCCATCGCGGTCTCGCGCGAGCCGAACCCGAAGGTGTCCAGCGGGTTCGCACGCGCGGTGCCCGCCGTCGCGAGGAGCAAGAGCAGGGCGAGGAGGAGCGCGCGCATCAGAAACGCACCCCGGCGGTCATGCCGAACGCGCCGATCCAGCCGCTCGACTCGCCTTCCTGATCGTTCGACCGGATCGTGCGCGGGAGGAGCACGTGGTACTGGCCCCACAGATCGAGGTCGATCGGCGGCAGCGGATCGGCGAGCGACAGGCCGGTGCCCACGGTGAACGCCACGCGATCGGAGTCGAAGTAGCGCGTCGGCACCGTGACGACGCCGTTCGCCGCCGGCGAGAACGCCTCGCTGCCGGGCAGCTCGTCGGGCAGCGGGCTCTTCTCGAAGAAGCCTCCGGCGCGCGCGTGCAGCGTCGCGCCGCGCGTGACCGCGAAGCCCTGCTCCGCGCCGACGCGCACGACGAACGTGTCCTTCCACGGGATGGTGGGCGGGACGATCCCGCACGCGCCCGCGCCGCCCTCGTTGCACACCACCGTCGGCTCGAGCACGCCCGGGAAGTCGCCCCAGCGCTTGTAGCCGAGCTGCACCGCGAGCGTGTTCTTCGCCTCGCGCCGCGCGATCTCGAAGGCGTACTGCGCGGGGTCGTACTGCGCGAGGCCGGAGATGTTGAACAGCGGGATCTGGAGCGACGAGAGCTTGGTCCCGTCGACGATCACCGCGAAGCGCGCATCGAGCGTCCCGCGGTACGCGACGCCGAGCCGGAGGTTCGTCTTCCACTGCTCGGGCAAGTCCCACGTCGCACCGAACACCGGCGCATAGGTGGCGACGAGCTGGTCCTCGACGCGCGTGCCCACACGGCCCGTCGCGTCGGTCGCCGCGACCACCGTGCCGACGATCTCCGCGAGCGCGGCGAAGCCGATGCCTGCCTTGATGCCCCAGCCGATGTTGGCGCCGAGCGCGCCGCGGATCATGAGGCTCTCGGCGCGATCGGGCAGCAGCGGGAACTGCGTCGTCTCGGGATAGAGGACGCGGCCGCGCACGATGACGTCCGACGGCGTGTAGAACCCGAGCGCGATCCCGAGCCGATCGGTGAGCACGCCGCCGAACGGCAGCGGGAGCTCGGCGCCGATGAGGAAGCCCTTCGCCGCCTCCGCGGAGACCCGGCCGGGGAGCCCCGGTCCCGCCGCGTCGAGCCGGAAGACGCTCGCCCCGTAGCCGAGCGTCAGCTTGTAGGCCTGATTGGGCCCCACCGGCGCCGCGAGCGCCGGATCGTGCCATGCGCTCTCGTAGCCCGACGCGTGCGCGACGCCGGTCGCGCCCATCGCGCTCGTGCGCCCGCCGTAGCCGAAGATGTCCTCCGGCGACGCGTTCGCGGCGCTCGCCGACGAGAGCACGGCGAGGCCCGCGGCGAGGCCGACGAGAGAAGCCCGCATCCGGCGCCCGGAATACCACGGTTCGGCTATTCTGGGCTCGAATGGCGACGTCCCTGCTGCGCGGCTCGGCGGTGCTGGCGGCCCTCGCCGCGTGCTCGTCGTTCGACGCGGCCGAGGGCGGGCGGACCGAGACCGACGGGGGAGCCGTGGATGCGGGCCTCGACGTCGCCGACGCCGGCCCCACGGGCGCGACGCCGGACGGAGAAGCGGGCGCGTGCAGCGCGCGCCCGGACACCGATCCGGCGCACTTCTGCGACGACTTCGATCGCGGCGGGCGGGTCGATCTCCGGTGGTCGATGATCCGGACGAACGCCGCGGGCACGATCGGCGAATCGACGGGCGCGTCGGCGCCGCGTGCGTTCCAGGCGGTCCTCGCGGGGGGCTCGCCCCCGGCGAACGCGCAGCTCGTCCGCACGCGCCCGGCGGAGCTCGACGTCGCGACGAAGAAGCGGCTGACGCTCTCGTTCGCGCTCCGCTTCGACGCGGTCCCTTACGGGACGGTGACGGGCTCGGGATACACGCATCTCGCCGCCGTCGCCTTCGACACGCCGCCGTGCGCGACGTCCGGAGGCCTGAAGCAGCGCGAGATCGAGCTCACCTTCTTCGCCAACCAGGACCTCCGTCTCGCGGGCAAGGGGCTGCTCGGCACGTGCACGGACGGCGGCCCGGGCGACGACTTCTTCACCCTCCCGGCGCCCTTCCGTCCCGACCAGCTCGGCACCGGGACCTATCACCGCGTGGTCATCGATCTGCAGCGCGCGAGCTGCACGGGCGAGCCCGGTGCCTCGCTCCGCATGACCATCGACGGCCTGCCGTCCGAGTGCCGGACGCTCGGCGTCGATCCGTTCGACCTCGCGCAGTCCCTCGAGGTGTCGATCGGAGCGTTCGCCGGCGGGTCGGCCGCGATCAACGACACGAAGATCAGCTACGACGACGTCGCGATCGACCTCGACTGAGGTCGCGGCTTCGTCTTCAGCCTCGCGCCGCGAGCTGCCCGCACGCGGCGTCGACGTCGCCGCCGCCGCTGTAGCGCTTGTGCGTGAACACCCCGCGCGCGCGGAGGACGTCGCGGAACGCCGCCTCGCGGTCGTCGGCGGTGCGCGCGAACGGGTCGCGCTCGCCCTCGTCGATCGCGTTGTACGGGATGACGCTCAGGCGCGGGCTCTTGCCCGTCCGCTCGCGGAAGCCGACGACCAGGTCGGCGAGCGCATGCGCGTCGCCGTCGGTGTCGTTGACGCCGCGGAGCAACGTCACCGCGAACATCGGCGACAGCCCGGTGATCGCCGCGTGCTCCGCGGCCGCCTCGAGGACGTCGTCGAGCGAGTGCGCGCGGTCGATCGGCATGAGCGAGCGGCGCACGTCGCGGCGCGCCGAGGCGAGCGAGAGCCCGAGCCGGACCTTCGGCGCTTCGTCCGCGAGGCGGCGGATGCCGGTCGGCAGCCCGGAGGTGCACACGGTGATCGCCCGCGCGTCGATCGCGAGCGCGCTCGGATCGCTCATGACGGCGATCGCGGCGAGGACCCGATCGAGGTTCGCCATCGGCTCGCCCATCCCCTGGAACACGACGCCGTGGATGCGCCCGCCGTCGAGGCGGCGCCTCACCGTCCGGACCTGCTCGACGATCTCCCACGTCTCGAGGTTGCGCGAGAGCCCCATCCGACCGGTCGCGCAGAACGCGCATGCGAGCGCGCAGCCGACCTGCGAGCTGACGCACACCGAGTAGCGTCCGCGCTTCTCGAGCGGGATGCGCACGGTCTCGACCACGTGGCCGTCGTCGGTGCGGAGGGCGTACTTGACGAACGGGTCGACGCGGCTCGCGCGCTCCTGCGTGACCTCGAGCATCGGGACGTGCCCGGCCGCCACGACCGCCTCGCGTGCGGTGCGGCGGATGATCGAGCTCGGCGTGCGGACGTCCTCGTCGCGGTGGACCTGCGCCACGATCCGGCGCGCGTCCTCCAGGGCGAGCCCCTGCACGAGCTCGGCGAGCCCTTCCGGGGTGACGGCCTGGAGCGCGATCGGCACGGCCCCTGCCTCTAGCAGAGGGCCTCCTCTCTGTCAGGGCGTGCTACTGTCACCCTCGCGTGTTCGGCTTCAGTTTCTCGGAGCTGGTGGTCGTCGTCGTCGTGGCGCTCGTCGTCATGGGGCCGAGGGATCTGCCCAAGATGCTGCGGAAGCTAGGCCGCTGGGCGGGCAAGCTTCGCCGTATGGCGGCGGATCTCCGCGCCCAGTCCGGCATCGACGACGCGCTCCGGAGCGAGGGCCTCGCAGACGACCTCGCCGAGATCCGCAAGCTGGCGCGCGGCGAGCTCGACGCGGTCCGCCGCGAGGCGTCAGTCGACCTCTCGGGCGCGGCGGTGAGCACCGCGACCGCGACGGCGGCCGCCGCGTCGACCTCCACCCACGATCCGTACGGCGGCGACTTCTACGTCGTCCGCGACCGCGAGTACCCGCGCGACGGCGCCGACGGATACGGCGCGCTGCCGGACAACGCCATCGTCTACGCCGAGGGCCTGCCGAAGAGCGCGCTCTTTCGCGATCCGCTCTACCGCCTCGGCGACGCGGACGCCGAGCTCCCCGTCGATCCCGAGCCGCAGCCGCGCCCCGAGGTCGAGCCGAAGGAGGAGCCCGAGGAGCCGAAGCCGGTCCCCGCGGAGGAGGCGCGCTGAGCGATGGCCGACACCGACCACGCCGAGAGCGAAGAGCTCACGCACGAGGAGCCCGAGGACGACGTCAAGATGACGATCTGGGAGCACCTCGCGGAGCTCCGCAATCGTCTCTTCAAGGCGGCCGGCGCCGTCCTCGCCGGCGCGGTCGGATGCTGGACCTACCGCGAAGAGCTCCTGAAGCTGCTCGCGCAGCCGTACAAGGTCGCGTGGGCCGAGCGCTTCCCCGGCGAGACGGTGAAGCTCCAGACGCTCGCCCCCGCCGACGCGTTCGTCAATTACATGCAGCTTGCAATGACCGGCGGCATCGTGCTCGCGATCCCGGTCATCTTCTACCAGCTGTGGGCGTTCATCAGCCCGGGCCTCTACTCGCGCGAGAAGCGGTACATCATCCCGTTCGTCCTCTTCTCGACGTCGCTGTTCCTCTCGGGCGTGGCGTTCGCGTACTACGTCGCGTTCCCCTTCAGCTTCCGCTACTTCTTCTCGCTCCTCGGCAACGTCGGCGGCGACGCGGGCATCCAGCTCACGAGCATGCCGACGATGGAGTTCTATCTCGACTTCACGACGCGGATGCTCCTCGCGTTCGGCGCGGTCTTCGAGCTGCCGCTGTTCATCGCGTTCCTCGCGATCGCCGGCATCGTCACGCCGCGGCAGCTCCTCCGCTTCAGCCGCTACGCGATCATCGCGTCGTTCGTCGTCGGCGCGTTCGTCACGCCGGGCCCCGAGGTCTCGAGCCAGATCGCCGTCTCCGGCGCGCTCATCGCGCTCTACTTCCTCAGCGTCGGCGTCGCGTTCGTCGTGGGCAAGAAGAAGGACGAGCCCGAGGCCGACGCGAAGGCCTCCGACGACTGATCACAGATCGTCGCCGAGGTCGTCGTCGTCGTCGTCCGCCGCGCGCTTCGGCGCCGCCTTCTTCGGAGCCGCCGCGGCGTAGCCCTTCGCGCTCGCCGTCTCGGCGTCGAAGAACGCGTTCTTCATCTTCGTCGAGAGCTGGTCGAACGCGCGGAGCGCCATCACGTCGTAGACCTGCGCGTCGCTCGGACCGCCGGTCGGGCTCGTGCCGTAGCTCTTGCCCATCGCCGAGCGGAAGCTCGAGTCCCACTTCGTGTAGTCGACGGTGAAGCTCTCCGGCGGCTCGACCCGCATGGCGAAGGCGAGCGTGCGAGGCTCGTTCGGGACCTTCACCCCGACCTCGAAGCGCACCATGATCCCGACGAAGCGGCGGCCCGAGTCGCGGCCCACGTACGTGGTGCCGGACCAGCCGACCTCGTAGTCGACCACGATGGCGGGCGCGCTCCCGTCCGCGTCCTTCGCGTCGTCGCCGCGCTTCAAGGGGAGGATGTCCGCGGGGAAGACCTGGCGGAAGCCTTTCTCGAGCGCGCGCACCACCGCGGTCTCGCGCGTGACCGCCTGGGCCTGCGTGAAGTGGCTCGACACCTGCGCGTTGCCGCCCCGCGCGGGGCCGTCGTCGTCGAGCAGGCCCTTCGCGATCAGCTTGTCGGCCGCGGCGAGCGACGGGGCGTTCTTGCGGTGGAACGTGACCTCGAGCGGCGGCGACTCGTGGCTCTCCATCCAGCCGATCAGCGCCTCGACCACCGGGACCACGTTCTTGTCGTTCGGGTTCGCGTGCGCGCGGAAGTCGGCGAGCGACCGCTGGTAGAGCGCATGGATCTTCGTCCGCGCGGCGGGCGCGTCGGCCGCGCCGGGCCACGTCTTCACGAACTCGCGGAGCTGGGTGACCGTCGTGCGCGAGAGGAACTCGCCGTGGAGCGCGTCGGCGAGCGCGGCGCGCGCGTCGGCCTCGACGGTGCTGTTCGGGTAGTCCTTCAGGAACTTCTCGATCGCCTGGACGCGCTTCTCCTTGGGCTCCTCCTTCGCCTTCTTCAGGTACGCGCGCGGGATGAGGTACGTCCTCACCTCGTCCGCGTGACGTCCTCCGGCGCTGACGTACGCCTCGAGCGAGTACGTGCTCTCGTAGCGGCGGAGGTCGCGGTACGCCGCCTCGTCGCTCACGAGGTTGCGCACGAGCCACGTGGGGACGCCGAGGACGACGCCCGCGCCGAGCGCGATCGCCCAGCCGAAGCGCGTCCACGCGGGCAGCCCCGCCGCGACCGGCCCGGGCTCCATCACCGGCCGGAAGTCCTGGACGCGCGCCTCCATGAACGGGTCGAGCGCGGCGAGCACGTTCATGTCGCCTCGCTCGAGCGCCTCGGAGATCTGCCGCTGCGCGTAGCGGAGCGCGTCGAGCTGACGCTCGGCGATCTCGCGACCGCCGACGGTGAACGTGACGCCGAAGCCGCCCTCGAACGCGAGGTCGAACGACGTGTACGAGTAGAAGCCGTTCCGGTAGTGGTGCGTCGGCTGCAGGCGCAGGAGCGTCGACAGCGGGCGGATCACCAGGTCCTTCGACCGCGCGACCACCAGGTCGAGCGGGAACAGGTACACGCCCGGCGCGAACGGCAGCGCCTTCGAGACGATGCTCCGCCGGATCAGCCCGACCACCGCCAGCAGGCCGAGGAACGCGAGCCCGACGTACGCGACGAGGTAGCCGGCGGACTGTCGCGGCGCCCATGGCGAGCCGTAGTGCGACGTGGTGAAGGCGAGGAGCGCGCCGCCCGAGGCCAGCAGGAGCAGGATCCAGCCGGCGACGGCGCCGCTGCCGGAGACCTGCGAGAACACCGGGCCGTTGCCGCCGAAGGCGTAGCCGGGCGCGCGCAGCGCGGCGATGAAGCGTTCGCGCGAGGCGCGCGGCAGTTGGTTGAAGTCGACGACGCGCACGATCCCTCCCCTTCGCTACGCTGCGAACCCGTCGGATCTCCCCTCGCCTCCGTCCGGACGCGGACGGAAGACCGATGCTCAGCTCTCGCGCGGGACGTCGAGCGGGACGGGGACGCGCCGCGCGTCCATCCAGAGCCCGTCGATGTCGTACGCGGCGCGCGCGTCGTCCTGGAACACGTGGACGACGACGTCGCCGAAGTCCATCAGCACCCAGTTGGCGTGCGGCAGGCCCTCGACCGCGAGCGCGCGCTTGTTGCGCTTGCGGAGCGCCTCCTCGATGCCCGACGCGAGCGCGGTCACGTGACGGTCGCTGCGGCCCGACATGAGCACGAGGAAGTCGGCGTAATCGACCTTCCCCGAGACGTCGATCACCTCGAGGCCGGTCGCCTTCTTCTCGAGCGCGGCCACCGCGATGGTGATCGCGATCTCGCGCGCCTCGTCGCTCGCGGTGCTGACGCCGCTCGGCGCCTTCCCCTTCTTGAGCGACTTCGGTTCCTCGCGCTCGGTCTCCTTGCCCTCGCGCTCACGGGCAGCGCGCGGGAGGATCGCCTTCGCCGATCGCTTCGCGGCGCCCTCGGCGCTGGGACGCGGGCGCGGCTTCGGCGGCGCCGGGCGTCCGCCGGGACGGTCGGCGTGAGAGGAACGAATCATCGGGCGATCGCCCTTCGGAGGGGGACGTCGGGTCGCGGCCAAGGGAGCTCCTGGAAATATCCGAGTGCGATGGTCGACGTTGCCCGGGCCGCCGTCAACGCGATTCAGGCGCGGATCTGTCCCTCGCCGTCCACGGTCCACTTCATCGTGGTGAGGGCCTCGAGCCCCATGGGCCCGCGCCAGTGCAGGCGGCTCGTCGCGATCCCGATCTCGGCGCCCAGGCCGAGCTCGCCTCCGTCGTGGAACCG
>JBDHVD010000327.1:0-10385 GCA_039809525.1 Labilithrix sp.
TCCTCGCGGTCGATCGCTCGCGCCTGGTGATCGTGCAGGCCGAGCTGCATCCGCACCAGCGGCGGCTGATCGACGAGCTCGCGGCGCGGATCGGCGCGCGCGTCGCCACGCTCCGGAGCGACGCGAGCGACGCGGCGATCGAGCGCCTCGTCGAGGGGGCGGCGGCGATCGCCTACGACACGGCCGGACCGCCGCCGTCGGTCTCGGGGACGCGCCCGCGCGTGTCGCCGGGGCGCTACGAGTCGATCGCGATGGGCCCGCGCAAGCGCTCGTCGTCGTCCTGAGTCAGCGCGCGGATCCGCGCACGCCCTTCGTCTCCTCGAGCGCGAGGAGGTAGTCGCCGAGCATGCGCCCGCGCGCCTTGATCTCCTCGGGGGTGGAGATCGCCCGGAGGATGCGGTCGATCGCCACCCGGTACTTCGCATCGGTGCTGGTCCGGGCGAGGCGAGCGAAGAGGCGCAGCGCGACCACGTTCTCCTCGAAGGGGATGCGCCGCTTCGCGAACACGCCCACCGCGTCCGGGTCGCGGGTGCTCGCGAACAGGCCGCCGCCCTCGTCGTCGCCGAGCTCGGTCAGCACGAAGTCGCCGATCGCGCGCGCCGCCTTCGCCCACTCCGCGTCGCCGGTGACCTCGTGGAGCCGCACGAGCGCGAGCCCGAGCCAGGCATTGTCCGCGAGGAAGAGCACCTTCGCCGGACGCTCGGGAAGGGCCGCGTCGTGCGTGATGCCGCCCTTCGGGCCGGCGTGCGTCGCGAGGATGCGCCGCGCCGCGCGTTCTGCGGAGGCGAGCACCGCCGGGTCCTTCGTCACGCCGTACATCGTGCAGTACGCGGCGATCGCGAGGCCGTTCTCCTTGCCGTACTCGTGCGTGTCGATCCGCGGGATGCCGCGGGCGAGGCGCTCCTTCTCGCCGAGCGCGTAGTACGCGTGCCCGTCGAGGAACGGCCTGGTCCGATCGTGCGCGTTCAGATCGGCGTCCTGCGTCGTGTAGAAGCCGCCGTCCGGACCCTTCAGGAAGCGCTCGACGTATCCGAGCACCGACCGCGCGCGCGCGAGGTGCTTCGGATCGCGCGTCAGCCGATACGCCGTCGCGTAGCTCTCGAGCGCCGGCGCCTGGAACGTCATCAGCTTCTCGAAGTGCGGATGGTCCCAGTCGCGCGCCGCGGAGTACTGGTAGATGCCGCCCCACACGGGATCGAGGAGCCGGCTCTCCTGGTCGAGCGCGAACAGGACCTTCGTCCGCGCGGCCGCGTCGCCCTGCTCGGCGCGCGCGAGGAGCCAGAGATCGTTCCAGCCGAGCGGCGCCTTCTGCGCGCGGCCCCAGCCGCCCTGCTCGTCGTCCCAGTAGTCGTCGAGCTCGACCTCCACCGCGTGCTGGAGCCAGAGGAGATGCTCCTCGCCGAGCGGCGTGCGCGGGGCCGGGCGCGATCGCCCGACGTCGTAGGCGGCCGTGCGGCCGGGATCGGCGCCGGCCTCCGTCGTCGCCTTGCCGCTCGCGACCACCTCCGCGAGGACCGCGCGGAAGTCCGCGGGCGCGATGTACCCGCGGTACTTGCCGAGCTCGTCTCCGTCGGGCGAGAAGATCACCGTCGCGGGCCAGCCGTAGTCGGCGTAGCGCTCCTGCACGTCGGGGCGCGTGTCGACGTCGACCTTCACCGCGATGAAGTGCCGGTCGAGGAGCCGCCGCACCTCCGCATCGTGATAGGTCGTCGCGTCCATCACATGGCACCAGTGGCACCATTCCGCCGAGCCATCCATCAGCACGAGCTTCCGCTCGGCCTTCGCGCGCGCGAAGGTCTCGGCGGACAGCGGCGCCCAGGCCAGCTCGCCGGCCGGCGCGGCGCTCGGTCCGGCGGCGCGGCCCGGCTCGCGCGCATCGCGCGGGGCGGCGGACGTGGCCCCGCACCCCACGAGGAGCGCGAAGCCGGCGAGGAGCGGCAGGAGGCCGCGGGGGCGCATCGACGAACGATCTACGTCCGTCGCGCCGGCTCGGTTGCACCGGAGCGGAGGCCCGCGCCGACGAGGGCCTCGCGGATGCGGGAGATGGCGAGCTCGCGCGAGAGCGTCTGCTTCTGGAGGATCGCGGAGGTCTCGCGGGCGAGCCGCTCGCGCTCGCTCTCGTCGAGCTGCTTCGCGGTCTGCACGATGACCGGGATCGATCGCGTGCTCGGATCGGCCTTGAGGTCGTCGAGCACGTCGAACGCGGTCGCGTCGCCGAGCACGAAGTCGAGGAGGATCAGCCCGGGTGCGTGCGCGCGGGCGAGGCGCACCGCCTCCGCGCCGTCGCCGGTCTCGAGCACCGACCATCCGGTCCCGTCGAGCAGCCGCACGAGGAGGTAGCGCGACGCCGGGTCGTCGTCGACGACGAGGACCTTCACGCCGCGATCGCGCTTGGCGAGGTCGCTCACCTTGCGCACGAGGCGGCTGCCGTCGATGGGCTTGAGCCAGAACTCGTCGGCCCCGAGCGCGCGCGCCTTCTGCCCCTGGTCGATCACCGTGACGACCATCACGGGCACGTCGGCGGTCCGTGGATCGTCCTTCAGCTCGGCGAGGAAGCGCCACGTCGACTCTCCCTCGAGGAGGACGTCGAGGACGACCGCCGCCGGGATCACCTTGTCCATCGCCCGCCGGGCGTCGTCGAGCGTCCGCGCGGGGAGCACCTGGAAACCGCACTTCGACAGGTAGCGCTCGTAGAAGAAGAGCGTCTGTCGATCGTCCTCGATCACCAGGACCGGCGCGCGCATCGGATCGAGGACCGTGCTCTTCTCCTCGATCGCCCGCATCTCCTCGACGTCCGCGTGCACGGCGGGCACGGTGAGCGTGAACGTCGAGCCGGCGCCCACCTCGCTCTCGACCTCGAGCGAGCCGCCGAGGAGCTCCGCGAGCTTGCGCGAGAGCGTGAGGCCGAGCCCCGTCCCGCGGACCTTTCGCTGCATCGGGCCGTCGAGCTGCGTGAACTCCTCGAAGACGCGCGGCTGGTCCTCGGGCGCGATGCCGATGCCCGTGTCGCCGACGGAGAAGGCGACGCGGCCGGCGCCGCCGTGGCTGGCGCGGACGCGCACCTCGCCGCGCTCGGTGAACTTGAGGGCGTTCGACACGAGGTTGCGCAGCACCTGGGCCACCTTGCCCTCGTCGGTGTCGAGCGCCGGAAGGTCCGCGGGCGCATCCTCGACGACGAGGGACACGGCGGGGTTCGTGGCGAGCGGACGCATGGTCCCTCGGAGCGACGCCAGGAGATCGGCGACCGTGAAGCGCGACGTGCGGAGCGGGTGCTTGCCCGCCTCGAGCCGCGAGAGATCGAGCAGGTCGTCGACGAGCAGCCCGAGCGACTCGGCCGAGGAGCGGACGAACCCGAGCTGCTTCTCCTGCTCGCCCGTGAGATCGCCGTCGAGGCGATCGAGCAGGAGGCGCGTGATCCCGAGGATGGCGTTGATCGGCGTCTTCAGCTCGTGGCTGACGTTCGCGACCACGCGGGACTTCACGTCGGAGGCGTGCCGGAGCTGGATGTTCTTGTCGTCGAGCTCGTGATGCAGGCTGAGCAGGCCCTTGTTCGCGTCGGCGAGCTCGCGTCGCTGGCGCTCGGTCTCGCGATGCAGCGCGCCGATCTCGGAGAGCGACGCCTGGACCGAGGCGAGCTTGCCCGCCTGGTCCTCGGGGACGAAGCTCGCCACGACGACGATGCCGTCGCCCTCGGGCTCGCCGCGCATCGCGAGGGTCACGGGCGCGCCCCCGACGACGAGCCCGACCTCCCAGTCCGCCGTCGGTCCCGACCGGGCGGCGGCGACGAAGCGATCGATCTTGCTCGACGTGCCGGGCACCGCGAACGACGCGAGCGCCGAGCCCACGCACGGGCCCAGCCGGAACGCCGCGCGCTCGTCGGCCCACGTCACCACGCCGCGGGCGTCGCACTGGAGCGCGATCTCGCGGGCGAGCGAGACGAGGCTCACGCGCGCACCGTTCGCTCGACGAGCGACGCGAGCGCGGGCGGCGCCTCGGGATCGCGCGCGAGCGCCCGGAGGACGTTCGGCACGGCGGCGCTCGTGGGCCGGCGCGCGGCGAGGAACGGCACGATGAACGCGAGGTAGCCATCGAACAGGTCGTCGCGTCCGAGCGCGATCGCATCGGCCGCGAACGACAGGTGGTTCAGCGCGTCCGCGCGCGCCTCCCTCGCGGCGCGCTCGACGAGCCGCGGCGCGGCGTCCTGGACCGCGCGCGCGTCCGAGCCTTCGGGATAGAGCAGCGCGCGTCGGGCCGCCTCGAGGTACGCGGAGGGCCGTCCGTCCTCGTCGAGACCGTCGTCGACGATCGCCTGCGCGAGGCGCGCGAGGTTGTCGTCGAGGTGACGCGTGCACATACCGCGCGTGGTGAGCACCGACTGGAGCCACGTCGCGTAGTCGGCGACGATCTTCGGCGCGCCGTAGCGGAGCGCGTCGACCAGGTAGAGCACGTGCTGTCGTCCGTCGTGCTTCGCGAACTGCTCGCCGCGGGCCCCGAAGCGCTCCGTCCAGAACGGGTCCTCGTACATCGCGCGCTGGACCCGCTCGGCGAGCGCTTCGGCGCGCGCCTTCAGCGCCTCGTGCGTGTTCACGCCGCCACCCCCAGCGCCGAGCGCACCGACGCGATGACGTCGACGGCCGTGCCTCGACCGACCTCCACGCCGTCGACGAACGCCGCGGGCGTCCCGATGAGCGCCTCGCCGCCGACGAGCACCGCGACGTCCGGGTACGCCCTGCGAATCGCGGCGGCGGCGTCGATCGCGCTCGCGAGGTGGAACGTCATCGTCACCGAGAGGGCGACGAGGTCGGGACGGAGAGCGCCGATCTTCTCGAGCAGGCTCTTCGTGGGGACGCTCGCGCCGAGGAACGTGACGTCGAAGCCCTCGGCGTCGAGGAAATCGCTCACGATGCGCGCCGCCATGTCGTGGAGCTCGCCCTCGACGCACGCGACGAGGACCTTCTTCCCGCAGGTGGGCGCTCGATCGAGATGCGCGTAGATCGTCGCGAGCGCGAGCTGCGAGATCGCGGTCGCCTGGTGCTCGTCGGCGACCGTGATCCGGTTCTCCTGCCAGAGACGTCCGATCTCGCGCTGCGCGGACGCGATCACGTGGAGGTGGAGATCGCGCGCGGCGATCCCTCGACCGATCCCTTCCTCCGAGACGAGGCGCACCGCCTCACGCCGGTCGCCGTCGAGCTGGGCGGCGAGAAAGCGGTCCCTGAGAGTGCTAAGGGAATCCACGAGATCGCGAATCATGGCAACCGAGGCCCCCGAAAGCCACGTGGCACGTGGTCGCATTCTCGCCCGGCTCAAGCAGGAGACGGTGCGCGAGCACGAGGCGATCGAGGCGGGCGCGGTCGCGACCGGGTTCCTCGTCGACGCCGGCGCCTACCGCCGTTACCTCCGCGCGATGTACGGGTTCTTCGCGGCGATCGAGCCCGAGCTCGCGCGCGCGCTGCCGGAGCTCGCGGGGCGCGCGAAGCTCGACTGGCTGCGCGCGGACCTCGTCGCGCTCGGTGAGGTCCCCGACGCGGTCCGGGTTTGTCCGGATATCCGCCCATTCACCGATCGGTCGCGGGCGTTCGGCGCGAGCTACGTGGTCGAGGGATCGATGCTCGGCGGGCGCTACATCCTCGACCGCCTCCGGCGCGCGGGCGTGGCCCCCGAGGCGCGGACGTTCTTCACCGGCTACGGGCCGGACACCGGCGCGCGCTGGCGCTCGTTCGTCGCGATGCTCGGCGCGTTCGCGGGCGAGGACGGATGCTCCGACGCGATCGTCGAGGGCGCGAACGCGACGTTCCTCACGCTGCGCGGGTGGCTCTCACGGCTGCCCGCGGCCTGAGCCGTCGCCGATCAGGAGAGCATCCGCCAGTCGAGCGCGTCGACCATGCGATCGCTCGACTTGTACTCGACGGTCTGCCGGCTGCCGATCGCCTCGCCGCCGATCTGCAGCGGCATCGGTCGCGAGAAGGTCATGCGGACCTCCTTCGCGAACCAGTCGTGCATGCCGCGTAGCGGATGCTCGCCCTTCCAGAGCTTGGGGATGTCGCGGACCGCCGTGTGCGCCTTCACGTCGTAGATGCGCACGTTCATGTACCCGAGCATGCGCTCGGCGAACGGATACGCGCGGAAGCCGTAGCCGAACTCCGGGCAGGTCGCGGCGCCGGCGACGCTCGCCATGCCCTCGTAGAGGATGGTGCCGCGCTTCACGCCCTCGAGCTGCCGGACCTTGCCCGCGGCGTCGACGGTGAAGACCTCGTCGCCGAGGTTCTCGATGATCACGTGCGGGCGCCCGTAGAGCACGGTCTTCGGCACGGTGCGGAGGAACATCGCCGAGACGTAGCCCCCGACGCTCTTCGCGAGGCGGCTCGACGGCGAGGCCTCGAGCTGCTGCCGGTAGTCGTCGAGGATCTGCGCGTCCCATCCGCAGCCGCCGAAGAACGTCAGCGTGCCGTCGCACGTGAACAGGCCGTAGCGCTTCGTCGGCATCGGCCCGTCGTGGCGGGCGAGGGCCTTCACGCAAGAATCGAGCTTTCGCGCGCCGAGCGCGTGCGCCCACGCGTTGCCGGTTCCGAGGGGCAGGGCGCCGACCGGCGGCAAGGGCGCGTCCCTGGGGATCACCCGATCGAGCGCGTTGAGGAGCGCGACCGCCGACCCGTCGCCGCCCGCGGAGAGGATGCAGCGCGGCTCCTGGATGGTCCGGAGCCAGCCCTCGAGCTCCCCGAGGCTCTTCGTGAGACGGACGGTGGCGCCCGGCAGCGCACGCGCGATCTGGACGGCGATGCGCCGGCCTCCGCGCTTCGCGTTGGCGTTGACGACGATGTAGAGACCCTTGCCCGGCACCATGATCAGAGCGCGCTCGCGATCGCGTCGCGGACCTCGGCCATCAAGGCGTCGCGCGCCGCCTTGCGGTCCATCCCTCGGAAGCGCTTCGTGTCGATCGGAGGATGGATGGTGACCTCGACCTCGACGCCCGCGCGCGATCGCATGCCCTTCGCCCGCAGCGCGTCGCGCGTCCCCCGGATGGTGATCGGCAGCACGGGCGCCTTCATGTCGAGCGCGATGTGGAACCCGCCCTTCTTGAACGGGAGCAGCTCGCCCGTCGGGCTGCGCGTCCCCTCGGGCGCGATCCACAGGTGCGTGCCGGAGGCGAGGTGCTGCTTGGCGCCCGCGAGGCTCGCGATCGCGCTCTCGGTGTTGCCGCGATCGACCGAGACGAACCCCGCCTCGCGGATGGCGCGGCCGAACACCGGCAGATCGAACAGCTCCTTCTTCGCCACCATCCGGACGTTGCCGCCGAGGATGCCGTAGAGGACCGCGATGTCGTAGTGGGACTGGTGATTGCTCATCACCACGTAGGTGGTGCCCGGCGCGAGGTTCTCGCGGCCGCGCACGGTGAGCACGATCGCGAGGTTCCGCATGACGTGGGAAGACCACGACTCGAGGCGCTGGTCGCACGTCTCGCGCGAGAGCCGTCCCCGCACCGCGTCGACGACCGTCGGCGCCGACACGGCCAGCGTCTCGTAGACGTTGCGGAGCGAGAGGAGGAGCGACTTACCAGGCACGATCGGTACGGAGAGCAGGGGAGCGCAGCCTGCCACAACGGCGAGCCGAATGGGGCCGCGAAGGACGGCGCTTGATCGTCGCTTCATTGCTCCGTACCATCGCGGCGCCGCTCCTCGCATTGCCAGGTTTCACAATGATGTAGCGAAGTTGTGCAGGGCGGCTCCGGAGCCTCGATGAGCGCAAAGACGATCCGTAACGCCCTCGGCGTCCTCCAGGACGAGCCCGACAACGAGCAGGCATGGGCCGAGCTCCGTGATGCCCTCGGCTTCACGTCGGACGAGGGGACCGTGGACCCGGGGGACCTCGGCGCGGACGAGCTCGCGTCACTCCTCCAGGCGGCGCGCGAGGCCCACGCCATGCGGCGGGAGCACGAGGCCGTCGCCGATCTGCTCGAGATCGAGGCCGCCCTCGCCACCGGCGCCCGCGAGGCCGAGCTCGTCGCGGAGCTCGCGCGCGTCCGCGACGAGGAGCTCCTCGACGACGCCGGCGCGCTCGCCGCCTACCGGCGGCTGCTCATGCTGCGCCCCGGAGACGCCGTCGCCGAGGAGGCGATCGAGCGGAGCGCGGCGAAGAAGGCGAAGTGGAAGGACCTCGCGCAGAAGTACTTCGTCGAGTCGAAGAGCTCGGGCGACGCGGCGTTCAAGAGCTCGCTGCTCGTGAGCGCGGCGGAGACCGCCTATCGCTACGGCCGTCCGGAGCTCGAGGCGAAGGCGCGCGCCGCGCGCGAGGAGAGCGATCCGGGCCCGGTCTCCAAGAAGGGCGGCGGAAAGAAAAAGAAGAAGAAGGGCGAAGGCGAGCCGAAGAAGGACGACGGCGGGTTCGAGGAGAAGCGCCAGGCGCTCATCACGAAGATCCTCGGCCTCCTGAACGACGCGCTCGCGGCCGACCCCAAGAACCGCCGCGCGAGCGCGCTCCAGGAGCGCATCCTCCGCGACGAGGAGCGGTGGCAGGACCTCGCCGGCGCGCTCGACGCGTTCGCGACCGAGGCGACGGTCAAGGACGAGAAGCTCGCGGCGCTCGTGCGTCTGGCGCGCCTCCACCGGAAGAAGCTCGGGAACGCAGAGAAGGCCAACGAGGCCTACGAGCGCGTGCTCGACCTCGCGCCGGGCCACCCGGAGGCGACGCGCTCGCTCGTCGATCACTTCACCGCGAAGGAGATGTGGGACCACCTGCTGGCGCTGTACGAAGAGCAGCTCCAGGGCGGAGGCGTGAGGGCCGGCCAGGAGGTCGGGATCGTCTTCCAGATCGCGATGGTCAACTGGCGGATGAAGAACCGCCCCGAGGGCGCGGAGCCGTACTTCGAGCGGCTGCGAAAGGCCGAGCCCGCGCACCCCGGGATGCTCTCCTTCTTCCGCGAGTGGTGCCGGACGAAGGGCGAGCAGCAGCGGCTCGTGCAGATCCTCACCGACGCGCAGCGCGCGCTGCCGGACGGACCGGAGCGCGCGGCGCTCGGCGCCGAGATCGCGCAGTACGCGGAGGAGGGGGCGAACGCGCAGAAGGCGGTCGAGCAGTGGCGGAGCGTCCTCCGCTCCGATCCGACGAACGCGGGGGCGCGCGACGCGCTGAAGCGCCTCTACCGCCAGACCGGCGCCTTCAACCACCTCGCCGATCTCCTCCGCTCCGAGCTCGAGCGCACCGCGCCCAACGACGCGCCCGCGCGCCTGCCGGTGCTGCGCGAGATCGCCACCATCTACCGCGAGAACATCAAGAGCGACTCGGCGCTCGTCACCGTGCTCTCGCAGATCATCGCGCTCGATCCGAACGACGCCGGCGCGATCCGCGAGCTCGCGCGCGTGTACGAGGCGCTCGGGCGCTGGCGCGATCTGCTCACCACGCAGATGCGCCTCGCCGAGCTCGAACCGGACGCGGCGATCAAGGCGGAGCTGTATCGCTCGATCGCGCGGCGGTGGATGGACCAGTTCTCGAACGTGCAGAACGCGGTCGAGGCGTACGAGAAGCTGCGCGAGGTGGCCCCCACCGATCGCGAGGCGATCGACAAGCTGCGCGACCTCTACACGAAGCGCCGCGCGTACCGCCCGCTCTACGAGCTGCTCGAGGCGGAGGCGGCGCGGGCGTCCGGCGCCGAGCGGCGCACGATCTGGGTGGAGATGGCGAAGATCGCGGCCGAGCGCCTCGATCGCGGCGGCGACGCCGCGCGCCTGTACAAGCGGATCATCGAGGAGGACCCCGAGGACGCCGCCGCCCTCGACGCCCTCGAGAAGCAGGCCGATCGCGACAAGGACTTCGTCACCGTCGCGGAGGTGCTCGAGAAGCGCGTCGAGCTCACGCACGAGCCGGGTGCGCGGCTCGCGCTCCTGCAGAAGCTCGGCAGCGTCTACTCCGATCGCCTGCAGGACCACGGCGGCGCGCTGCGCGTGTGGCGCCGCGTCCTCGATCTCTCGCCCGGTCACGTGAAGGCGCTCCGCATCCTCCGCGAGAGCTTCCTCGCGATCGGAGACTTCGACGGCCTCGCCGAGCTCTATGCCTCGCAGGACGACTGGGAGGGGCTCGTCGAGGTCCTCTCGACCACCGCCGACCGCACGAACGACACCGAGCAGAAGATCGCGCTGTCGTACCGCTGCGCGGAGATCTACGAGCAGAAGCTCGCCGCGCCCGAGCGCGCGTTCCGCTCCTACGAGCGCGTCCTCTCGGTGCGTCCCGACGACCGGAAGGCCGCCGGGGCCCTCGTCCCGATCTACGAGGGCGAGGAGAAGTGGGCGCGGCTGCCGGCGCTCTACGAGGTGCTCCTCTCCCACGCCGACACGGTCGAGGAGAAACGTGCACTCTACAAGAAGCTCTCGATCGTGACCGGCGTGCGCCTGGCC
>JBDHVD010000328.1:0-10358 GCA_039809525.1 Labilithrix sp.
GCCGCCATGATTGCAAGAACGAGTCTGGCGCTCGGCGCCGTCCTTGTGGCCTTGTCCGGTATCGCCGCGCGTGCCCCCGCCGGCGCAGGCGGCGGCGCCCGCGCCCGCACCCGCACGCGCAGCGGCATCGGCTCCGCCGGACGACGCACCGGGAGAGGGCGCGACGATGGCGTCCGAGCCCGGCGCGATGGCGGCGTACGCGAATGCGTATCCGCTCGATCCGCCCGCCGCGAAGCCGAGGCCGGCCGCGCCGAACGTCTCGCCGCTCGCGGCGACCGCGTTCGCGCCGCCCTCGCAGAGCACGCCGAACGGCGAGGGCAAGAGCTCCGGAGAGAACGAGGCCGCGACGGTCACCGTGCCGAAGGACGTCCTCGATCGCGTCCGCGCGGATCCGAAGGCGGTCCTCGAAGAAGAGAAGCAGCGCGCGATCCCGCGCATCGTCCACGACGAGGATGCCGACGGCGGCGACGAGACGAAGGCCGTCCCGCGCGAAGAGCTGCTCCGGCCGCAGGTCGCGCGCGTCGCGATCAGCGCGAATGCGGGCGGCGACGACGCGACCCTCGCGGTGGCGCCCGGCTCGAACGAGGCGGCGAACATCGGCGCGTCGATCGGCGAGGTGCTTCAGCATGCGCCCCCGCCGGACGGTGGAGGCTTCCCGTCGGTGCAGGGCTTCCCTCCGCCGTCGTTCGGCGGGCCGATGCAGCCGCAACACGTGCCGTCGCCGTCGTACATGGGCCCCGGCCCGGGCCAGCAGGGGATGAGCCAGGGCCCGATGGGGATGCCTCCGCAGCAGCCATGGTCGAGCAGCCACATGCCGGCCGCGCCGCATGGGCAGTACGGCGGCGGCCCGATGATGCAGCAGCCGCCGTTCGGCGGAAATCCGCGCTCGCAGGTCCCGACGAACTGGGCGCCCCTCCAGGTGCCCGCCGCACAGAAGCCGTCGAAGATCTCGGGGCAGATGATCCTGCTCTTCGTGGTCGGGTTCGTGTGCCTGGCGATCTTCGTCACCGGCATCGTCCTCTTCATGACGACGAAGTTCTGAGCGCGTTCGTCTGATACGCTCGAGCGTGGGGTGAGATCGCCCACGACGCAGCAGGAGTTCTCGCGGTGGATCGGAAGGGTCCTCCGTGACAAGTGGCGCATCGACGCGCGGATCGCGCGCGGCGGCGTGGGGACCGTCTTCGCCGCCACGCATCGCAACAACGGCATGACCGCCGCGATCAAGGTGCTCCACCCGGAGTACTCGCGCGACGCGGACACGCGCAGCCGCTTCCTCCAGGAGGGCTACGCGGCGAACCAGGTGAACCACCCGGGCGTCGTGCGGATCCTCGACGACGACGTCACCGAGGAGGGCCTCGCGTTCCTCGTGATGGAGCTGCTCGAGGGCGAGCTCCTCGAGAAGCGGCGCATCCGCAAGGGCGGGCGGCTGCCGCTCGAGGAGGTCTACGAGATCGCCGATCAGCTGCTCGACGTGCTCGCCGCCGCGCACGACAAGGGGATCGTCCATCGCGACATCAAGCCGGACAACCTGTTTCTCACGAACCAGGGCCGGCTCAAGGTGCTCGACTTCGGCTTCGCGCAGATGCGCAGCACCGGCTTCCGCAAGGAGCAGACCGCGACGGGATACCTGCTCGGCACGCCGGGCTTCATGTCGCCCGAGCAAGCGGTCGGCGCGCGCGGTCAGGTCGACGCGAAGACGGACATCTGGGCGGTCGGCGCGACGCTGTTCACGCTGATCTCCGGCGAGCCGGTGCACGAGGGCGAGAGCGCCGCCGAGATGCTGGTCGCGGCGGCGAACTACGAGGCGCGCCCGCTCGCCGAGCTCGCGCCGAAGATCTCGCCGAAGCTCGCGCAGATCGTCGACAGGGCGCTCGCCTTCGACAAGGCGAACCGCTGGCCCAACGCGCGCGCGATGCAGGCGGCGCTCCGGGCGGTGCCCGGCCGCGTGTCGGTGGGGCAGTCGTTCGAGTCGGGGCGGCGGAGCGTGCCCGACGATCACCCCGCGTCGTTCGACGACAAGACGCTGAGCGAGAAGGTCGAGGAGCTCGACGGCGACGAGCTCGAGGACGCGCAGCCGTCGTGGCAGACGGACAACGAGCGCACGGTGGCGGTCGCCGCGACCGCGCCGACCAACGCTCCGAGCCACTCGCCGAGCGAGCCGCCGATCGAGCGCACGATGATCATGGATACCGGGCCGCAGCCGGCTCAGCCGCAGCCGCCGCCGCCGCGCGCGCCCCTCGGGTCCGGGTTCCACCACACGCCGCAGGCGTTCGTGGTCGCCGATCCGCGCGCGAGCCGCGCCGACGACATGATGGGCCTCGTCCCTTCCGCGCGTCCGGCGCCGCCGCGCCAGCCGCCGGCGCGCTCGTCGCGCGTGCTCGCGTTCGTCCTCGTCGCGGTGGTGTCGATGGCGATCGTCATCGTCACCGGCCTCATCATCCTGGCCGGCACCGAGTAGGGACGCCCATCACATCCCCATCGCAGTTCCGGCTCGGACGCGTTCTTGCGGCTGGCCGCAGCGGTCAATCGTGCAGGAGCCTCCTGCACGATTCCCTGGTGGCATCAGGGCGCGCTGCTGGAGAACCTGCGGAGTCGAAGGCGGGCGGCCTCGAGCCGGAGTGGTCGCGGCATCGAGGCGCTGATTGGCACGGAGAAGCGCCTCGCCCTCGTCGTCGCGGACATCATCGCGCATTTCGAGAAGCGGCAGGGGCCGTCGAGGGCAAGGGTCAGACCTCGATGACGTCGAGCTGCGGATCGATGCGGAGGAGGTCGTCGGCGTCCGACGTCAGCACGGCAAAGCCACGCTCGCGTGCGAGGAGTGCCACGTGGCCGTCGACCGCGTCGTCCGTCGCGCTCCGGCCGAGCAACATGCCGACCAGCTTTCCCTCGCTCGCGTCCAGCGGCACGACCTCGACGCCGCGGAGCAGCATCGCCACGGGCGCCTGTCGTCCACCTCCGCCGGGCCAGACCCGAGCGACGACTCCGCCGGACGTGACGAGCGGAAGTCGCGCGCCGACGATACGAGCCATGAGCCGTACGGTTGCCGGGCTGCGACGCTCCAGCGCGATGAATGCGCCCGCATCGAGCACTGCGCCGATGCTCGACGAACGCATCACGCCGCCGACTTGCCGCGCCGCCGGCGAGGCGCCTTGGCGATGCGTTCGAACATCGCCTCGGCGCGTGCGATCTCGCGCGGGCTCGCCTCGACGCTCTCGCACCAGGCAAGGAAGCGCTCACGCAGGTTCTCATTCCTCGAGCGCGCGCGCGATCGCCTCGGTCACCCACGCGGAGACGGACTGCTTCGTCCCGGCTGCTCGCTTCAAGCGGTCAGCGAGCTCTGCAGGAATGCTGATCGTGATCCGCTTCGAGGCCATGCCACCAGCCTAGCGGCGTTATGCACCGTGTGCATAACGCGGCCGCCACCGCGCGGGCGGGGGAACCCGGGAGATCCTTTCGCTGTCCGAGACGTAGCCTCGGGGCTGTAAGCTCGGCTCCGCTGCCACGTTCTTCGTTCCGGAAGGATCCGTTCATGCGTGCTCGTCTTGCTCTTCTCCCGCTCGTCGCCCTCCTCGCCGCCGGCTGCCCGGGCGCCAAGCCCCCGGCCACGCCCCCCGCCGCGGCGGCGAAGCAGCCGGAGAAGCCGCTCGTCTGGAGGCTCTCGAAGTCGGGCCTCGGCTTCCGTCTCTCGAACGCGGACGAGGAGGCGGACAACCCGCCGGAGCGGAAGGTCGCCCCGTCGAGCCCGCTCGGCGCCGACGACAAGAAGCGGATCGCCGCGCGAATGCCGCCGCTCGAGGCCGAGCCCGACGACGCGAAGGACTTCGCGCTGCGCGAGAAGTCGATACCCGCGCCGCGGCCGGGCAAGACGGTGAACGAGCCGTTTCCGCCGCCCGAGGCGGCGCCTCCGTCGACCGCGGCGTCGAACGCGCCGCTGACGATCGAGCGCCATGCGCCCGAGGGGCCGGTCGAGCTCGCGCCGCACCTCACGATGACGTTCTCGCAGCCGATGGTGCCGGTCACCGGCGTCGACGAGCTCGCGAAGGAGCACCCGCCGGTGCGCCTCGTCCCCGAGCCGCCGGGCAAGTGGCGGTGGCTCGGCACGCGCACGCTGATGTTCCAGCCGGACAAGCGCTTCCCCATGGCGACCGAGTACGCCGTGGAGATCCCCGCCGGCACGAAGGGCACGAGCGGTCAGCCGCTCGCGAAGACCGAACGCTGGACGTTCGTGACGCCGCCGCCGGTGATGAAGCGATCGTATCCGCGCGGGAGCTCCGAGCCGCGCGAGCCGATCTTCTTCGCCGAGTTCGATCAGGCGATCGACGAGAAAGCGATGCTCGGCAGCATCGAGCTCACGAGCGGTCGCGGCTCGGTGCCCATCACGCTCGCCGGCGCCGACGAGATCGAGGCGAACGACAACGTGCGGCGGCTCGTGGCGCAGGCGGAGAAGGGGCGCTTCCTCGCGTTCAAGCCGACGCAGAAGCTGCCGACCGCCACGTCGTTCACCGTGAAGGTGAAGCAGGGCGCGCCGAGCGCGGAGGGGCCGCGGCGCACCGACAAGGATCAGGCGTTCTCGTTCTCGACGTTCGGGCCGCTCACCGTCACCCGCTCGCAGTGCTCGTACGGGTACGGCGGCAAGGAGACCTGCCCGCCGCTGTCGCCGTTCTCGATCTGGTTCTCGAACCCGATCGACATGAAGACGTTCGACAAGGCGATGGTGTCGATCACGCCGGAGGTGCCTGGCCTCAAGGTCGAGGTGCACGGCAACATGATGATGCTGCGCGGCCGGACGAAGGGCCGCACGCACTACGACGTAATGATCAAGGGTGGGATCGGCGACGTGCACCAGCAGACGATGGGGCAGGACGCGAAGGTGTCCTTCGACGTCGGCTCCGCCGAGCCCGCGCTGTTCGGCGCGGAGAGCGACATGGTGGTCCTCGATCCGGTCGCCAAGAAAGATTACACCGTCTACTCGATCAACGAGCCGGGCCTCCGCACGCGCGTCTACGCGGTGAGGCCCGAGGACTGGGACCGGTACGTCGCGTTCAACCAGGAGTGGGAGCGGCCGCGCAAGCTCGCGCCGCCCGGGCGGCTCGTCTACGACAAGCAGATCACGCCGAGGAAGGCGCCGGACGAGCTCGTCGCGACGCCGATCGACATCTCCGGCGCGATGACCGGCGGCGTCGGGCACGCGCTGGTGATCGTCGAGCCGACGCGCGCGATGCCGAAGGGCTGGCACCGCCCCGAGGTGCACGTCTGGGTGCAGTCGACCGCGCTCGGGCTCGACGCGATGATCGAGAACGATCAGGTGACCGGCTGGGCGACGAAGCTCGCGGACGGCGCGCCCGAGGCCGGCGTCGACGTGCAGCTCCTCGGCGCGTCGAGCGCGAAGACCGACGCGCAGGGCCTCGCGCGCGTGCCGCTCGTCGACAAGCCGGGCCGGCTGGTGGTCGGTCGCAAGGGCGCCGACAGCGTCATCGTCCCCGAGCGCTACTGGGGCACGCACGAGTACGTGAAGCGCACGCGGCTCGATCAGGTGCGCTGGCTCGTGTTCGACGACCGCGGCATCTACAAGCCGGGCGAGGAGGTCCGCTTCAAGGGCTGGGTGCGCAAGGCGGGCATGAACCGCGGCGGCGACCTCGACGCGATCCCGAACGTCGAGGGCAAGGAGGTCACCTGGCGCGTGCGCGACGTCCGCTGGGCGGAGATCGGCAAGGGCTCGGTCAAGCTCGACGCGCACGGCGGCTTCGACTTCGCCTACAAGCTGCCGGGCAACGCGAACCTCGGGCAGGCGCACGTCGAGATGCGCCTCGAGGGCGTGGGGCTCGAGGCGAACGACGCGCAGCACGCGTTCGAGGTGCAGGAGTTCCGGCGCCCCGAGTTCGAGGTGACCGCGAAGTCGAGCGAGGGCCCGCACCTCGTCGGCGAGCACGCGATCGCGACGGTGAGCGCGACCTACTACTCGGGCGGCGGGCTGCCGAACGCGCCCGTGCACTGGAACGTCACGCGCAGCACCGGCTCGTACACGCCGCCGAACCGCGGCGACTACCACTTCGGTCCGGAGCCGCGCTCCTTCTGGTGGTGGGGGCCGGGCCCGAAGGACGACGTGAAGACCGAGACCTGGAGCTCGGTCACCAACCCGCAAGGCGTCCACCGCCTCCGCGTCGACTTCGACGCGCTCGAGCCGTCGTACCCGATGAGCCTCGCGCTCGGCGTCAACGTCGAGGACGTGAACCGCCAGAGCTGGGCGGGTCGCACCTCGATGCTCGTCCACCCGGCCGATCACTACGTCGGCCTGAAGCTGGCGAAGAACTTCGTCCGCGAGGGCGAGAAGCTCGACGTCGATCTGATCGTCAGCGACATCGACGGCAACCTCGTGCCCGGTCGCCACGTCTCGGTGAAGGCCGCGCGCATCGAGAGCGAGCAGAAGGGCACCGCGTGGGAGGAGAAGGAGGTGGACGTCCAGACCTGCGAGATCGACGCGGGCAAGGATCCGGTCCGCTGCTCGCTCGACGCCAAGCACGGAGGGAGCTGGAAGATCACCGCGATCGTGAAGGACGATCACGGCCGCAAGAGCCAGACGGCGACGTCGGTCTGGGTGATGGGCGCGGACAACCCGAAGGACCGCCGGATCGATCGGGCGAAGGCGCAGGTCGTCCCCGACAAGAAGGAGTACCGCCCGGGCGAGACCGCCGAGGTGCTGGTGATCGCGCCGTTCGCGCCCGCCGAGGCGCTCCTCTCCGTGCGCCGCCAGGGCATCGTCCACGTCGAGCGCTTCCGCATGGCGACGACCAGCCAGGCGATCAAGGTGAAGCTCGACGACGCGCTCGTCCCGAACGCGCAGGTGCGGGTCGACCTCGTCGGTCAGGACGTGCGCGACGACGCGAGCGGCGCGCCCGATCCGAAGCTGCCGAAGCGGCCGGCGTATGCCAGCGGGACGGCGGACCTGAAGGTGCTGCCGACGACGCGCACGCTCGCGGTGAGCGCGAAGGCGAAGAAGCCGACGCTCGAGCCGGGCGGCGCGACGGAGATCGACATCGACGTGAAGGACCCGGAGGGCCGCGGCGTGCCGGGCACCGAGGTGGCGCTGGTGGTGGCCGACGAGTCGGTGCTCGCGCTCACCGGATACAAGACGCCGGATCCGATCGACGTCTTCTACGCGCCGCGATCGCCGGACGTGCACGACTTCGGCATGCGTGATCGGATCCTCCTCACCGATCCCGATCTCGCCCGGCTGTCGGCCGCGCAGGCGCAGGGCGGGCTCGGTCTCTCCGGCGTCGGCGCAGGGGGCGGCGGACGCGGCGAGGGCATCGGACTCGGCGCGAAGCCCGGCGCGATGGCGCCTCCGCCTCCGCCGATGGCGCCTTCGCCCGCGGCGACCGCCGCGCCCGCGCGGATGGAGAAGAAGGCCGAGTTCGCGGGCGCCGAGGAGATGGCGGACAAGGCCGCGCCGGTGACCGGCGACGGCAAGACGCCGATCCAGGTGCGCTCGGACTTCTCCGCGCTCGCCGTCTGGGCGCCGCGCGTGATGACCGACGGCCAGGGCCACGCCACCGTGCCGGTGAAGCTGCCGGACAACCTCACGCGCTACCGGGTGATGGCGCTCGCCGCGACCAAGGACAAGCGCTTCGGCTCGAACGAGTCGACGATCACCGCGCGCCTGCCGCTGATGGTCCGTCCGTCGGCGCCGCGCTTCCTCAACTTCGGTGACAGGTTCGAGCTGCCGATCGTGGTGCAGAACCAGACGGACAAGGAGGTCGACGTCGGCGTGGTCGTGCGTGCGACCAACGCGTTCGTCGAGGAGCCGTCGGCCAAGCGGGTGAAGATCCCGGCGAACGATCGCGTCGAGGTGCGCTTCGGCGCGGCGGCCGATCGGCCGGGCACCGCGCGCTTCCAGATCGGCGTCGCGTCCGGAGGCTGGTCGGACGCGAGCAAGATCGAGCTGCCGGTGTGGACGCCCGCGACGACCGAGGCGTTCGCCACCTACGGCGAGATCGACGAGGGGGCGATGGCGCAGCCGGTGAAGATGCCGGCGAACGTCTTCACGCAGTTCGGCGGCCTCGAGATCACCACCAGCTCGACGCAGCTCCAGGCGCTCACCGACGCGGTGATCTACCTCGTGAAGTATCCGTTCGAGTGCAACGAGCAGCTCGCCTCGCGCGTGCTCGCGATCAGCGCGCTGCGTGACGTGCTCTCCGCGTTCAAGTCGAAGGACCTCCCGCCGCCCGCGGCGCTCGAGGCCTCGATGAAGACGGACTTCGACAAGCTGAAGCGAAGGCAGCATTACAACGGCGGGGGGGGCTTCTGGCAGGAGCAGCCCTGGCCGTACCTGTCGATCCACGTCGCGCACGCGCTCGTGCGCGCGAAGGAGAAGGGCTACAAGCCCGACGAGGAGATGATCCGCCGGTCGCAGAGCTACCTGCGATCGATCGAGAGCTACATCCCGTGGTGGTACGGCGAGGACGCGAAGCGCTCGCTCATCGCGTACGCGCTCTTCGTCCGCAAGAAGATGGGCGACGCCGATCCGGCTCGCGCGAAGCGCCTGATCGCGGAGGCGGGCGGCGTCGACAAGCTGCCGATCGAGGCGGTCGGCTGGATGTGGCCGACGATCTCCGACGACAAGAACAGCGGCGCGGAGCTCGAGGCCATCCGGCGTCACGTCGCCAACCGCGTCACCGAGACGGCCGGCGCCGCGCACTTCGTCAGCGGGTACAAGGACTCGGACTGGGTGCTCCTCCACTCCGATCGCCGCGCCGACGGCATCCTGCTCGACGCGATGATCGGCGATCAGCCGCAGGGCACGATCATCCCGAAGCTGGTGAAGGGCCTGCTCGGTCACAAGAAGGCGGGGCGCTGGACGAACACGCAGGAGAACGCGTTCGTGCTCCTCGCGCTCGACCGCTACTTCAAGACGTACGAGAAGGTGACGCCCGACTTCGTCGCGCGCGTGTGGCTCGGCGATCGCTTCGCCGGCGAGCACACGTTCAAGGGCCGCACCACCGAGTACAGCCACATCGGCATCCCGATGAAGTGGCTCGAGGCCGAGAGCCGGAGCAAGGGGCAGACGCAGAACCTCCTGCTCGCGAAGGACGGCCCGGGGCGCCTCTACTACCGCGTCGGCATGCAGTACGCGCCGACGGATCTGAAGCTGCCGCCCACCGATCAGGGCTTCGTCGTCTCGCGCCTCTACGAGGCGATCGACGATCCGACCGAGGTGAAGCGCGACGCGGACGGCACCTGGCGGGTGAAGGCCGGCGCGAAGGTGCGCGTGCGCGTGACGATGGTGAACCAGTCGCGACGCCACCACGTCGCGCTCGTCGACCCGATCCCGGCGGGGTTCGAGCCGATGAACCCTGCGCTCGCGGTCACCGGCGAGATCCCGAAGGACCCGAAGCAGGAGGCGAAGCAGAGCCGGTACTGGTACTGGGCGCGGACCTGGTACGAGCACCAGAACATGCGCGACGAGCGCGTGGAGGCGTTCGCGTCGCTCCTCTACGACGGCGTCTGGGACTACAGCTACGTGGCGCGTGCGACCACGCCCGGCGTGTTCGTCGTCCCGCCCGCCAAGGCGGAGGAGATGTACAGCCCGGAGACGTTCGGGCGCAGCCGCGGCGACCGGGTCATCGTCGAATGACGGAGGACGAGCGCGTCACACCGTCGCGAGATGGCCCGTCCGCCGAGCTTCCCGGAGGCGGGCCGCGTCCGCGATGAGGTAGAGGCCCGCCGCGGCGACGATCACGTAGATGATCCGGCTGAGCGCCGACATCTCGCCGAAGATCGCCGCGACGAGGTTGAACTTGAAGAGGCCGACGAGGCCCCAGTTGAGCGCTCCGATCACCACGAGGGCGATCGACGCCCACGTGAGGGGAGACAGCTTGTGCTCGATGCCGATCGCCGGCGTCCGGGTGGTGCTCGATGTCGTCGCCATGGTGGGTTCCTCCGCCGGCGATCTTGCGACGCGCGTTCCAGCGCGCGCTCGCGATCGCTCCGGAGGAGGAAGATGCGCGCGCGGCGCCCGTAGAACGCCTCATGCACCGCGCCACGCTCGCCTGGATCGTCGTCGCCCTCGCAGGCTGCTCGTCGTCGCTCGGGAGCGGCGGCTCGAGCGGAGACGGCGATCCCGCGGGCGACGGGGCGAACGCGGACGGGGCGGGCGATCCGAACGATCCGAGCGGAGGAGGCGGGGCCGATGCCGGCAAGCCGAGGAAGGTCTGCACGGGCTTCGCGTCCACCGCCTCGGCGTGGGCCGTGCCGGACGCCACGTTCAACCGCGTGAACGCCATGTACGGCCAGTGGCTGACGATGGACCTCGACGGTGACGGGAAGCTCGATCTGGTGCGCGCGAACGATCCCGAGAACGA
>JBDHVD010000329.1:0-10318 GCA_039809525.1 Labilithrix sp.
GCACGTACCTCGAAGGGCTCCCGCGCGCGGTGAACCAGACGACGGGCCGCATCCACACGCGCTTCGAGCAGGCGGTGGCGGCGACGGGCCGGCTCTCGTCGACCGATCCGAATCTGCAGAACATCCCGATCCGAAAGGAGGTCGGTCGGCTCGTTCGCTCCGCGTTCGTCGCGCCGGAGGGCTACCGGATCGTCAGCGCCGACTACTCGCAGATCGAGCTGCGGATCCTCGCGCACCTCGCGAAGGACGAGAACCTCGGCATCGCGTTCCGCGACCGCGTCGACGTCCACCAGCACACCGCGTCGCTCGTCTTCGACGTGCCGCGCGATCAGGTGACGAAGGAGATGCGAAACCGCGCGAAGGCGATCAACTTCGGCCTCATCTACGGCATGGGCGAGCCGCGCCTCGCCCGCGAGCTCGGCATCACGCGCCAGGAGGCCGCGCAGTTCATCGCCGCGTACTTCGAGCGCTTCCAGGGCGTGCGCCGCTTCATGGAGCAGACGGTCGAACGCGCCCGGAGCGGCGAGGCGGTGCGCACCGTGCTCGGGCGCCGCCGCTTCCTGCCGAACCTGCACTCCGCGAACCGCGGGCTCCGCTTCGAGGCCGAGCGGGTCGCGAAGAACACGCCCATCCAGGGCACCGCGGCCGACATCCTCAAGCTCGCGATGATCGCGCTGGGGAACGACGAGGTCGTGCCGGGCGCGCGCATGATCCTCACGGTGCACGACGAGCTCGTGTTCGAGGTGCCGGAGGACGCCGTCGAGGAGGCGCAGCCGATCATCAAGCAAGCGATGGAGGGCGCCTACCAGCTCGACGTCCCGCTCGAGGTCGACGTCGGCAGCGGCGCGAACTGGGGCGAGGCTCACTGAGCGCGCGGGCCGAGGCGGCTCACGAGCGCCTCCTCGGTGCGCGCGACGCGCGCGCGTACGCTCCGGGCCTGCGCCTCGTTCGCGAGCGCGAGGCGCGCGGCCTCGTCGAACGATCGTCGCGCCGGATGCCCGATCAGCTGCCAGTAGCGTTCGTCGCGCGGCAAGAGATCGGTCGTCAGGCCGAGCACCAGCTCTCGCGCGAGCTGGTAGTCGGCGCTCGTGACGAGCGCGAGCCACATCGCCGACAGCCGCGGCGTCAGCACCGGCACCGAGAGCGCGGGGATCCGCCGCCGGTCGAGCGCGGCGACGCGGAGCAGGATCTCCCGGGCGCTCAGCGTCTCGGGGCCGGGGACGTCGAACCACGCGCTCGCCTCGAGCGGGATCCGGCGCGCCGCGAGCAGCGCGGCGATCACGTCGTCGAGCGCGACCGGGCAGCTCCTCGAGGCGAGCCATCGTGGCAGCACCATGAACGGCAGCCGCCGCGCCAGGTCGCGGACGATCTGCCACGATGCGCTGCCCGCGCCGATGATCATCGACGCGCGTAGCTCGACCGTCGGCACGCGGCCGGCGCGCAGGATCGCCCCGACCTCGAGCCTGCTCGCGAGGTGCTCGGACGGCGCGCCCCGCGGCGCGACCCCGCCGAGATAGACGATCCGGCGGAGGCCGCTCGCGGCTGCGGCCGCCGTGAACGCCTCCGCGGCGGCCCGCTCGGCGGCACGATAGTCGCGCTCTCCGGAGCGCCCCATGCTGTGCACGAGCCAGTACGCGGTGTCGACTCCCTCGAGCGCCGCGGGCAAGGTCTCGGGCAACGTCACGTCGCAACGGACCCACGCGACGCCGCGCTCGTTCGGCTGCGGTCGGGGCGCACGCGACGCGGCGCGCACGCGCTCGCCGTCGGCGACGAGCGCCGGCACGAGCGCACGGCCGACGAAGCCGGTCGCGCCGAGCACGAGGATCATGGCCGTGCATGGAGCAAGGCGCGCGCCAGCGGGCGATGCGCTCGCGCTCGGATCGGGCGTCCACGATCGGGCCGATCCGATCCGCGATCGGCCCGATCGCCTCGCCGCGAAACGACGGACGTTTCTCTGCGCATCGCGACGGGAACGCGGCTTGCCAGGGCGCGCGCCATGCAGCTCCGCAGCTCCTTCACCGTCCTCTCCCTCTCCACGCTCGTCGCTTCGCTCGTCGCCTGCACCGGCGCACCGCCCGAGGAAGACGTCGCCGAGAGCACCGAGCAAGGCGTCGGGTCGTGCGCGACGTCGGCGCCGGACGGCGCCGGTGGCGTGTGGCTCAACTTCCCCGCGAACGAGATCGGCTGCCCGAACGAAGCGTGGGTGAACGCCAACACGCGCCTGCCGGCCTGGTACGACGGCCACCGGATGCAAGGGCGCATCCGATGCGGCTACGAGTGGCTCCGCGCGAACCAGCCCGACGTCTCCCAGGCGCTCGGTCAGGTCTCGTCGGACGAGACGCACTACGTCGGCTCCGACGGATTCGATGCATGGTACAACCAGTTCGCGACCGGCTCGAAGGTGCAGTTCGAGTGGCGCGGCCCCTGCGCGGACGGCGGTCACGGCTTCGTGAAGCTCTACGTCGTGCCGTGCGCGTTCCTCGCGTCGACGCGCCCGGGCGGCCTGACCTACGAGAGCCCGGGCTGCGGCACGACGATCGACGAGACGCACGCGTTCGACGGAGCGATCACCTTCCGCGTGACGAGCAACGGCGCGCGCGGCGTCGTCCGCTACACGAAGCAGACCAGCGGGTGGGTGCCGTCTCTCGTGGAGGGGGACTTCCGCACCGTCCAGATCGGCCTCGCCCAGCTCCAGCGCGCGCAGCAGTACGGGCGGATCGCGCAGAGGCCCGGCGCGTCGATCGACTGGAACTGCGTCGGCGCCTCGCTCGGCGTCGTGGGCTCCGGCGGCGCCGCGCTCGTCACCTGCATGGTCCCGGCGCCGACCCTCGTGGCCTGCGGGCCGGCGCTCGTCCTCACCCTGAGCGCGGGCGCCTGGGCGATCGACGCGTGCCGGTGATCGACGGAGATCAGTTCACGCCGGACGGCCTGCGGAGCGCGCGCTCGTGCAGCGTGAGGCCGGGCGCGCCGCCGGGGGCTCCGCCGCGGATGCGGACGCTCGCGTGCGTGAAGCGGATCGCGAGGTCCTCGGACCCGATGCGCTTCGTCATCGCGCGCGCCTCCATCCAGCGCATCGCGCTCTCGACGCGATACGTGTAGCGGAGCACGGCGACGTCTCCGGCCTTCATCGTGAACGGCTCCGGGCGGTAGAGCGTGGTGCCCCCCGCGTTCGCCACGAGATCCGTCGTCATGAGGACCTCGCCGCGATCGCCGAGCGCCTCCACCTCGACGTCCACGTCGAGCTCCGCGTCAGCCGGGACGTCGAAGTACTGCCCGGCGTAGACCAGCTGCTCTTCCGTCGCGATCACCGGCACGAGACGATCGGACGCGAGGCGCAGCTCGCGGAACGGCGAGACCTCCTCGCCCGCGGCGCGCGCCTGCGCGGCCGCGAGGAACGCCATGTCCTCGTGCGACGCCGGCGTGATCGCCCGGGACGTGGACACGAACGAGCCGCCCGGCAGATGGAGGTGATCGCAGCTCGTGAAGAGCTCGTCGCAGATCCATGCGTTCCGCTGCTTCGAGCCGACCATCCCCACGGTGCGCGCGTTCTGGTTCGCGAAGAAGACGCGTCGGTGGTCGCCGTAGAGGCGGAAGAGGCTGCGGCCGATGAAGGGCCCCGCCGTGTCCGCGAGCCCGAGCACGTCCAGGACTCCGAGCGCGGTGTCGGTCTGCGCATAGAGCTCGTCGACCATGCGCTGCTGGCGCGTCGGCAGGAGCGCGATCATGTACGAGAGGTTCTGCGTGAGGAGCTTCGAGACGTCGTCGCCGCCGTCCTCGAGCCCGTGCGACTCGTCGGCGGTGAAGAGGACGATGGTGTCCTCGAGCGCGCCGTCCGCCTCGAGGCCGCGGACGAAGTCGGCGATCGCGCGGTCGGTGTAGCGCGCGGCGCGTCCGAAGCTGCCGTTCGGCTCGGGCGTCGCGAAGTCGTCCGGCACGGGGTAGGGGTGGTGCGTCCCGACGGTGAGGAGCGTCATGAACCAGGGCGACTTCTTCGCGCGCAGCTCCTGCACGACGTGGCGGGTGTGCTCGAAGAACGCGCGATCGTCGACGCCCCAGTTGCTGCGCGCGTAGGACTTCGAGAACTGCTCGCTGCCGAGCGTCCGCGCGAAGCCGATCTTCGGCATGAACGTGTCCTTCAACATGAAGGCGAGCGGCGCGGCCTGCATGTAGACCGTCTCGTAGCCGTTCTTGGCCAGCGCAGCAGGCAGGCACTCCCGCGGGGCGCCCGCGGCGACCTCGGTCATCTTCGCGGTCCCGGTGCCCAGCTTGTCGTAGTCGCCGCAGAGCGACATGAAGAGCCCGCGATTCGTGCCGCGCTGGTGCGTGACGAAGCTGCGGTAGTAGACGTTCTTCCGCCCGATCGCGTCGAGCTCGGTCATCGTCGCGTGCTCGGGATGCCCGTGGAGCTCGGCGATCGCGGGCAGGTCGACCCCCGAGACGCCCTCGACGAGCACGAGCAGCACGTTCGGCTTGTCGCGGAACGCGGGGACGAAGTCGGCTCCGCGGAGATCGGCGTGGAACGCGCGGTCGAGCTCCTCCCGCTGCTCCGGGACGAGCGGAGGCAGCCGGCTGTCGCCCGCGCGGCGGCGCAGCATGTCCGCCGCGTTGCCCTCGACGAAGTTCGTCTGCCGCCAGGCGAAGACCGAGCGATCCGCGGGCCACGCGAGCGACGTCGCCCCGAGCACGACGACCGCCGGTGCGAGCGGCGCCGCGCTCGCGAAGAGCGGCGTCGACGGAGGCGGCAGCCGCCAGGATGCGGCGATCAGCACGACGGGCACGACGAAGAGCGCCGCGAGGAGCAGCGGCGAGCCGATGACGAAGGCCGAGCCCGCGAGGAACGTGCGGTCGCCGAGGTAGCGGATCGACTGCCACGGCGGCACGGCGTTCATCGTGCGCGTGAACTCGTACGTCGCGTAGTGGAGGACCACCCAGGGCACGAGCAGCAGGCCGAGCGCGCGGCGCTTCGCGACGGCCGGCGCGACGAGCGCCGTGACGATCGACGCGACGAACACGTCGGACACGAAGCCGTGGACGTCACCGAGGCCGACGGAGACCCGCTTCTCCACGAGCAGGGCGAGGCGGACGAGCAGGGGAGACGACGCGATCGCCGCCGCCAGGAGCACGTGCCAGCGGGACGCGGTGAAGCATGCACGCATCGGCAGGACTCTAGACGAGCCCGGCGCGGGCCGAGCAGGGGAATCGCCGAACGATCGTGTGGTTTTGTTGTCGAGCTCGAGGGCGAGAGGTCCTACTGCAGGACCTCTTCGCTCGCCTCGACGCGCTCGCCCTGACGCCGGAGGGCGACGACCTCGCCGGCCTCGCACGCGAGCGCGAGCTGCGTCGACGCCGTCGAGAGGAGCCACTGCACGTTCGGCAGCGCGCGGCGGAGCAGGGGGATCATCCCGCGGAGGAACGACGGATCCTGCTGGACCTCGACGTCGTCGATCGCGACGACGCCCTCGTGCTCGCGCGGCGCGTCCGAGCGCGGGTAGGCGGCGAACAGGGCACGGAGCGGGATCACGCCGAACGCGAGGAGGTGCCGGGCCGCGCGCGGGAGCGCGTCGAACGGCACCACGCGTCCCGCCGCGTCGCGCGCCTGCGGCTCGAGCGTCGTCGCGCCGATGCCCTCGTAGGTGAAGCCGAACGGCTCGAGCATCGCCGAGGCCACCTCGCGTACGGCCTCGTCGAAGTGCGCGAGGTGCATCGTCTCGGCGCGCCCGCGCCCCAGGGCATGCGCGACGGCCGCGTACACGAGCGTCTGCTTCGTCTCGCGGGTCAGATCCGCGCGCGTGGGATCGTCGAAGCTCACCGGGGCGCGCACGTCGTAGCGGAGCACCGTCCGGTCGGGGGTCGTGAGCACCGTCGACGAGCGCGAGAACCAGCGCGCGCCGGAGAACGCGACGAACACGAAGCCGCCCTCCTGCTGCGCGCGCTTGTCGAACAGCGCCTGCTCGCGGCGCCTCACCGCGGCGGCCTCGGGCGACTCGCCCGGGAGGATCACGGTGGGGCTCGCGACGACGAGCGGATGCGGCCGCTCGGGATCGTCCTCGCCGAGGATCCACTCCGCCGTGACGCTCGGCGGCTCGGCGTCCGTACGCTCGCGCGACGACGGGAGGGGCGGGAGCGCATAGCCGGGGCGCGTCAGCCCGACCGCCGCGAGCAGCGAGGTCTTGCCCGTGCCGTCGCCGCCGAACAAGACGGTCACCGGCCGGGGCGGCTGCGCCTCGTCGTCCGGTGCGCCGTGGGACTCGGCGACGAAGCGCACGATCGTATCGTCGAACGGGCCGACGTTCCGGAGCCGAACGCTCGCGAGACGCATGGCCGCCGAGCGTACCTCAGTCGGCGGAGCGTCGGCGAGAGGCGAGGACGAGCCCGACGACGAGCGCGAGCACCGCGCCGGTCCCCGCGTCCGTGCCCGCGCGCCCCGTCGAGCCGGAGGCGCTGCAGCCGCCCGCCTCGGGCTCGGCGTCGCCGCCGAGGTCGGCCGTGGCCGCGCTGCGCGACTTGGTGGTCATCGGAGGAGGCGCCTCGCCCTCGGCGATCGGGGCCGCGGCCGCGAGCGCGAACGCGCGGTCGAACAGGTCGGCGAAGCCGGCGGTCGTCGTGTAGATGTGCCCGTAGTCCTCGTCGCAACCGCCGCCGCGCGAGACGACGCCGATCACCGCGCCGGTCTCCTCGCTGATCGCCGGGCCGCCCGAGTCGCCCTGGCAGATCGACCGGGCGACCTCGAACTCGTGCGCGCCGAGGGGCGTCTTGCTCGCGCTGACCGCGCGCCCCATCGCGAGGACGGGGACGTTCTCCTTGCGGAAGCGCGTGCCGATCGGGGTGGCCGCGTCGTTCTGGCCGTAGCCGACGGCGCGGATGGTCTCGCCGGTGCGCGCGCTCTTGTCGAGCCGGACGGCGAGCGGCTCGACCCCCGTGAGGCCGTGCTCGAGCACGACGAGCGCGATGTCCGAATCGCAGAGGTAGTCGCCGGTCGGGGCGATGATCGCCTTCGCGACCGCGTGCGGACGCGAGCCGAAGCTCGGCGATGCGCCGACGTACACGGCGACGTCCGCAGGGTCTTCGTCCGAAGCGACGTGCTTGCCGTTCGCCGACTTGCCATTTTCGTCACATGAGACCGACGTCGTGACGTTCTTCGAGACGCAGTGCCTCGCGGTGAGCACGACGTTCGGCGCGAGGAGCGCGCCCGAGCAGAGCTCGAAGGTGCCGCCTCGACCGACGCGCAGCGCGACCACGCCGGGGACCGACGCGTCGTCGTCGTCGGGGGCGCCGCCGTAGATCCGCTGCTCGACCGTCCCCGTGCTCGGCTCGACGAGCACCGGTTCTTCCGCGTCGCCCGTCGGGCTCGCGCATCCGGTCCCGAGGGCGAGCGCTCCGAACGCCACCCCCGAGGCCACCGCGATCCACCTCACCCCGGAGCCGAGGCGTACGTTGTGGGAGAATGTCGCCATTCGCCCTGCGATCCGGTGAGCGGCGGAGGAAACGGCCGAGGTACCCATCGTCCTGCGGACCCGGTCATTCAGGATGTATGCCTGAGTCCTACAGCTCGACCGTACGCGTCCGCCGCGGCGCTGGCGGGACGCGCGCCGCGCATGATCCGGGTGTCATACCGGGGGCTTTCCTGTGCCTGGTGGACACCCTCTCGGCCGCGGGCTAGGCTCGGCTACCTCGGGTTTTCCGCGGTTTCGTGGCTGGGCTCCGTCTTGCTAGGTGAGCCCGCGTCTCGTCCTCCCGCTTCATTCGCTTCTCCAGCTCCCGCCGCACGATGCCGAACTCCGACGCCGTCGCCAGTGACCTGCTCGCGTCCCGCGAGCGGACCGCTGAGCGGACGCTCGATGCGTCCTCGCCGGTGCCGACGCGCTCCGGCGTCGTCACGCTGTCTCTCCGGAAGCTGAGCCGTGGCTGGACGCTGAGCGACCGCCAGGCGGCCCTCGCCGCGTCGGCCGCGCTCTTCGTGCTCGCCGCGTGGCCGATGGCGCTGACCGAGGTGCCGCCGTTCCAGGACCTGCCGAACCACCTCGCGGCGGTCACCGTGATCGAGCACCCGGAGCGCTATCCGGAGTTCGCGTTCAACGGCTTCCTCAAGACGAACGCCGCGCTGTTCGCCTGGCTCTACTTCCTCGGCAAGGTCACGGGCGTGAAGCTCGCGGCCAAGCTGTTCGCGCTCCTCGTCCTCGCGATGAACGCGATCGTGCTCCCGCGCTTCGTGCTGACGCTGACCGGCAGTCGCAAGCGCATGCTCGTCGCGACCCTGTTCGCGTGGCCGATGGTCCACAACTGGTTCGTGTCGATGGGCATGCTCGACTTCGCGCTCGGCGTGCCGCTCTCGCTCGTGATGCTCCTCGCGCTCGAGAAGCAGATGAGGAAGCCGTCGGCGAGCAACGCGCTCCTCGTGATCGCCCTCGGCGCGGTCACCTGGTACGCGCACGTCTTCCCGCTGCTCGTCGTGCACATGCTCGTCGGCATCGACATCCTCGCGCAGCGCACGTGGAAGGAGCGCTTCTCGCGCGCCCGCGCGATGCTCGTGCCGCTCGCGCCGATCACCTTGCTCGTGATCGTGTCGCTGGGGCAGCACCTGAGCGACACCGTCGGGCCGATGACCGGCGGCGTCGACTACAAGAAGCTCCTGCCCGCGTGGGAGCTCGCCTACAACATGTGGGCCGAGTGGCTCTGGGGCTTCTCGCACCTCCAGATCACCACGCTCGTCCCGTGCATCGGCCTCGCGCTCCTCGGCATCTGGCGCCGCAAGGAGTCGACCCCGTTCTTCTCGCCGTGGGCGCTCCTCGCGCTCGCCGCGCTGTACTGCTTCCTCCCGTACATCATCACCAACTGGTTCCACGTCAACTCGCGGATCATCCCGTACCTGTGGATCGCCTTCCTCGTGCGCGTGCCGTCGCGGCTGCCGAAGCCCGCAGTGGCGCTGCTCGGCGCGTCGGCGCTCGCGTACTCGATCGGGCTCGGCGTCGACTACGTCCGGCTCGATCGTGATCGGCAAGAGTTCACCGCCGGCATCCAGGCGGTCCCGCAGGGCGCGCGCCTCCTCCCGCTCCTCTTCCGGCACAAGTCGACGGGCGAGAACACGCGGAACCTCCTGCACGCGTGGGGCTACTACGTGACCGAGCGCCAGACGGCGGCGCCGCTTCTCTTCGCGCACTCGCGATCGTTCCCGGTGATGTACGCGGTGCCGCCGCCCGTGCGCTTCAACCACCTCGTGCTCGAGGGGTTCGCCTCGAGCATGGCCACGCCGACGAAGATGTGCGGCAGCATGTTCGACGGCAACATGGTCGTCGACGACTGCAACGGCGTGTTCCGCGCGACGTGGAGCCAGTTCTACCAGGACGCGCTCCCCCGCTACGACCACCTCCTGGTCTGGGACGCGACGCCCGAGGGCCGCGCGGCGATCCCGCCGGAGTACCGGCTCACGTTCGAGCAGGGACGCCTGGCGATCTACGCCCGGCAGGACGTCGCCGCGTCGCGCTGAGCGCGCGCCGCCTCCGTCACTTCGGCCGCACGCGCAGATCGATCCGGCGTCCGATCGCGAGCGCGAACCACCCGTGGCCCTCGCCGCCGGCGACGCTGCGACCGATCGCGAACACGTCGCCGCCGGTCGCGTCGTGCACGCTGTCGCTCGAGACGCTGGCCACCAGATGCAGCTTCGTGACCTTGCCGCGCGCGACGAACGGCCGGCCGCGCACGAGGGCGAGCGTTCGGCGGATGCCCGACGCGAGCGCGGGGCCCGGCGAGCCGAGGAGCTGCTCGCTCTCGAGATGGCCGCTCTCGTCGAGCGTGAGGACGAGCGTGGCCTCGCCCGCCGATCCGAGCGGCGCGCTCCGCCAGGCCGGGTCTCCGCTCGCGCCCTGGGCGAAGCCGTGCGTGATCGCGGTGAGGAGATCGCTCGCCGACCGGTCTCCGACCGCGCCGAACGTGAGGCCCGTTCCGGACGCGCCGCCCTCGTCGCCGTCGCCCGCCGCGGTGTGGCCGGCCGACGGGCGGGCGGCGTTCGACGGGCGCGCCGCCGCCTTGCCCGAGCGGGGCGGGCGCGGACGCGCCGGGGCATCGGCCGCCTCGGCCGGGGCGGGCGCGCCGACGTCGTCCGGAGACGGCGACGCGTTCGCCAGCGGAGCCTCTTGCGTGTCGGGGGCCGGCAGCTCGAACGTCTCGCCCGCGAGCGCAGGCGCCGGATCCGCCGGCGGCCCGCCCGGATCGGCCGGAACGCCGCGCGGCAGCAAGAGCGCCCCGGCGATCGCCACGTGGGCGGCGATCGAGAGCGGGAGCGTCCACCAGACGGGCGAGGCCACGAGCGATAGGGTGCACC
>JBDHVD010000330.1:0-10296 GCA_039809525.1 Labilithrix sp.
GGGCGCGGTCGGCGGCGACCTGCTTCTGGATGGTCTCCGGATCGCGCGAGAAGTGGAACTCGAACGGCTTGAACCACGGGTGATCGACGAACGAGGGCGTGGAGTCGACGGGCGGCGCGACCTCGACGCTCGGCCGGAGCTCGCCGTCGTCGACGAGCTCGATGTCGAGATCGACCTCGAGGAGCTGCGCGAGCTCGCCGCGGAACTGCACCTCCGCGGGGTGCGCGACGCCGTCCGCCATGAGGAGCGAGTCGATGAGGGCCATCAGCTGCTCCTGGCCCTTGCGGTCGAAGCTCTGGAAGATCTCGAAGCACTTCACCTTGAGGCGCGAGTGCACGAAGGCCTTCGGATCCTCGTTCTCCGAGACGCTCTCGGTGAACAGGTCCTTCACGCTCTGATCGATCCCCTCGAACACCTCGTGGAAGTGCGCGGTGAACTTGGTCACCACCTCGGCGCAGACCGCCTCGGGCGCATCCGGCATGGCCTGGCGCGCCCGGTGGTCGATGAGCGTGCGGATGGTCTGCTTGACGAAGCCGCGCTCGTTGTCGTCGAAGTCCCCGTCGATGTACCCGAACGTCACGAGGTAGAAGATCACCGCGTGCATCTCGTGCTCGGCGCGCTTCGGATCGGTGCTGAACGTGATCATGCCCCCCGGAGAGTATCAGGGGAGCCCGATCAGGGAACGCCGGCCGCGAGCGGTCACGGAATGCGGTAGTTGTTGCACTCCGTCCGGTGCGCTTGGTAGCCGTACCAGGCGTTCAGGCCCTGCGAGCGGTAGATCTGCAGGGCGCAGCGCGCGTTCGTGGACGCGGTGTAGAGGGCGTTGGCGTTGCCGCGCGTGGGGCAGCCGGCGCGGCCCAGGTGGATGCTGTTGATCTGGAAGAGGCCGCGGTCGATCGAGCCGTTGCTGTTCCGGTTCGAGGCGCGCTCGTAGAAGCTCGACTCGTACTTCGCGGTGCAGACCATCTTCGGCACCACGCTCGCGGGGAAGCCGGCGGTGCGCAGGATCTGGGCGACCTCGCGCTGGGGGATGCGGCGTCCGGCGAGGAGCTTCTCGTCGACCTGACCGACGGCCTCGGGGTCGTTGGCGTCCTCGTCGTCCTCGTCACCCGTGTCCGCGGCGCAGCCCGAGACGGTCAGCGCGGTGATCGCGAGAAGGACGCCTGCCCTGATCCAGTGCTTCTGCATCGGCCACCTCCACGTGGTGGACGACCTTCAGCAACGCACGAGCCGCGGGTGGTCCGCGGGCCGAGAGAAGCGCCGTGCGCGAAGTGGCGCGGACCGATGCGCGACTCGCGCGGGCATCGCTCGATTGATGCCCGCCCGCCGCGGCGCTCGGACCAGCGTCGTCAGACCTCGATCAGAGCGGATGGACCGAGGTGCACGCGCCGTACGGGCCGTTGTTCCCGCTCACGCCGCGGTACCACTTGCCGTTCATGCACTGGAACCAGACGCCGTCGAACTTCGACTCGACGCACGTCTTCGCCTCGACCATCTCCGCGAGGGTGCCCGACCAGCAGCCGCCCGGCCCCGCATCGTCGTCGGTCTGGTTGCCGTCGTCGGAGCCGCCCGGATTGGGCGCGGCCGAGCCGCCGCGGACCTGATACGAGTCACACTCCGAGCGGTGCTTGCGGTAGCCGTACCACGCGTTGATGCCTTGCATCTTGTAGATGGCGTAGGCGCACTTCGCGTTCGTCGAGGCGTCCCAGAGCGCGTTCGCGCTCGTCGGGCAGCCGCGCGTGCCACCGAGGTGGATGCTGTTGATCTGGAAGAGCCCGCGATCGATCGAGCCGTTGCTGTTCCGGTTCGAGGCGCGCTCGTAGAAGCTCGACTCGTACTTGGCCGTGCACACCATCTTCCCGACCATGCTCTCCGGGAAGCCTGCGTTGCGAACGTGCTGGGCGATCTCCGATTCGCTCAGACGACGACCGGCAAGGAGATGATCCTCCGACTCCGAGACCGGCTCGTCTTCATCCGTATCGGCTGCACAACCCGAGGCGCCGAGCGCCGTGACTGCTGCGAATGCGAAAAGGCAGAAAAGCTTCGTCGTCACCGGGCACCTCTTCGAGTTGCCCTCCTCCATCTGTCCCGACACACGGTCGAGCAAACGTCGGACCACGGCTCACATCGGAGCCGGGACCCGGAAAATTCGGGAAATCGTCGGGTTGCCGCGTCGCGTCTAGAGCAACGATTGCCCGAATTGCGCGGTACGACGATCCAGGGTGATCAGGTCCACACGCCGCCGGCCCGATCACGGCGCGGCGGGACGTGGCTCATCGCGTGCTCCGCCATCGCGGTGATGGTGAGGCTCGGATTCACACCGAGGTTGGCCGGGATGATCGAGCCGTCGACGACGTAGAGATCGTCGTAGCCGAACGCGCGGCTCTTCGGATCGACCACGCCGTCCTCCGCCGACTCGCCGATCGGGCAGCCCCCGAGGATGTGCGCGGTCGAGGCCTTGTCGAAGAGCACCTCGAGGAGGCCGCTCTGCGGGACGCCCTCCATCTTCTGCGCCATCTTCTTGGCGACCAGGTTCGCCACCGGGATGTACGTCGGGGCCGGCTCACCCGCGCCGGGCGCGCTGTCGAGCTTCTTCGAGAACGGCCAGTACCACCGCCGGCGGAGCCGGTACGTGAGGTGGTTGTCGACCGGCTGCATGACGAGGAGGATGGCGCTCTTCTTCGCCCAGCCGAACGGGACGATCGTGCGGAGGAACTGGAGCGGGTGGCGGAGCACCGTGCCGATCCAGCGAAGCCAGCGCGGGAGCGAGCCGCCTCCGTCGGTGAGCACGGTGGCGAGCGGCGCGAGCGCGTCGGAGCCCGCGGGATAGCGCACCACCTCGATGTGCGTCTTGTCGTCGACGAACACGCCGCTCGTGATCGCGATGCCCTTCGAGTAGTCGACGTCGTCCTTCTGCGAGCGGATCGCGAGGAGCGCCTCGCTGTTCGTGCGGAGGTACTGGCCGAGCTGGGGCGAGAGCTTCGCGAGCGAGCCGCGCTCCTTGCACTTCATGAGGAGCTCGACGCTGCCGTACGAGCCCGCGGAGACCACGACACCGCGCGCGCGGATGGTGCGCTGCGGATGGAAGAGACCGGTCGATCGCGCGATGGTGAGCTCGTAGCCCCCGCCCTCGAGCGGCCGGACGTCGAGCACGCGCGACTCGGGGTGGATGACCGCGCCCTTCTTCTCTGCAAAGTACAAGTAATTCTGATCGAGCGAGTTCTTCGCCCCGTGGCGGCAGCCGACCATGCATCCGCCGCACTTGATGCAGCCGGTGCGCTCGGGCCCCTCGCCGCCGAAGTACGGATCGGGGACGGTCTTGCCCGGCTCGCCGAAGAACACCGCGACCTTCGCCTTCTGGAAGGTGTGGCCGCGGCCCATCTCCTCGGCCACCTCCTTCAGCATCTCGTCGGTCTGGACGACGAACGGGCTCTCGACGACGCCGAGCATCTTCTGCGCGGTCGCGTAGAACGGCGCGAGCGTCTCCCTCCAGTCGAGCCCGACCCAGCGCGCGTCGCGGAAGGCCTCGTCCGGAGGCACGAGCATGGTGTTGGCATAGACGAGGCTCCCGCCGCCGACGCCCGCGCCGTGGAGGAAGAACGCATCCTTGACCAAGGTCATCTGCAGGATGCCGTACATCCCGAGCCACGGACGCCAGAGGAAGCGCTTGAGGTCCCAGTTCGTCTTCGCGAAGTCGTCCTTCGTCCAGCGCTTGCCCATCTCGAGGACGGCGACCGAGTAGCCCTTCTCCGTCAGCCGAAGCGCGGAGACGCTGCCGCCGAAGCCGGAGCCGATGATCGCGAAGTCGACGTCGAAGTCCCCGGCCGGTGCCGCCACGGGGCTCACCGTAGCGCGGCGCCGACGAAACGGGCGGAGTTCGTGCCGTACTCCTCGTCGATCGACCACTCGACGTCGAGCTGCGAGACCGCGGCCGTTCGGAAGTCGATCGTGTAGCGGACGCCGAACGTGCCGTCCTCGCTCTCGTACGAGGTGTCCGTCTTCGCCGCCAGCGACTTGTCTGCGAGCGAGGCGGTGAGCTTGCCGCGGATCTCGCTGCCCCCGACCCACACGATGAACGTGCGCTTGACCGGACCGGACGGGACGTGGACCTGGTACTTGCAGCCGGTGCCCTGCACGAAGAAGTAGTCGGAGCTCGATCCGCCGCCGGTCGGCGCGTCGGTCCACGAGAACGTGGTGCCGAAGCCCGAGCCGATGCCCGTCGTGGCGAACAAGCGCGTGAGGAGCGAGATCTGGTTCACCGTGTTCTTCCGCACGGCGGACGTGTTGCCGTTCACCGCCCAGATCGCCCAGTCGAGCGTGCCCTCGGCCGTGAGATCGACGTTCACGGCGGCGGGCGCATGCGTCAGCTCGAGCAGCGGCCCGACCGGCGCGTCGATCGGCGCGTCGACCGTCGCGTCCGGCAGAGCGACGTCGCCGCCGGCGTCGGGATCGGCGGCGCCGTCGGTCTCGGGCGCCGTCGCGTCGGCGGCCGGAGGCTTCGCTCCCGGCGGCGGCTCACCGGCCGCGCTGTCGGCGGTGGGCATCGTGCCGAGCGCGTCGATCCCGCATGCGCCGAGCGCCACGGCCACGGAGGCGACGAGCACGGCGCGTGACGGGCGTCCCATTCCACCGCCATTGTGACCCAACCATGTGGAGTCGCGCTAGCATCGCGGGCCCCATGGCCCGTCCGACCGCTCCGTCCATCCCGCCCGGGACAATGCTCGGGGGCAAGTACGTCCTCGGCGCGAAGCTCGGGGCCGGAGGGATGGGCGCCGTGTTCGAGGCGCACGACGGTCGCGGCAACGTGGTCGCGGTCAAGACCCTGCTCGTCGCACCCGGCGCGCACGCCGCGGCCGCGGAGACGCGCGCGCGCTTCGAGCGCGAGATCGAGGCCACGGCGCGGCTCGTGCACAAGAACGTGCTCTCGCTCATCGACCACGGCGTCGACGAGGCGACCGGCGCGCCGTACCTCGTGATGCCGCGCATGCGCGGCGAGGACCTCGGGACGCTCCTCGCGCGCGTGAAGATCCTCGAGCCGAGCGTCGCCGTCCCCCTCGTCGTGCAGGCGTGCCGGGGCGTCGCCGCGGGGCATGCGGCGGGCATCATCCATCGCGACATCAAGCCGTCGAACCTCTTCCTCGAAGAAGAGGACGGCATCGTCGTGGTGAAGGTCTCGGACTTCGGCCTCGCGAAGGTGCAAGACGCGGGGATCGACTCGCTCACCACCTCGGGCGCGCTGCTCGGCACGCCCCACTACATGTCCCCGGAGCAGGCGGAGAACGCGAAGCGCGTCGACGCACGCACCGACGTGTTCAGCCTCGGGATGGTCCTCTATCACGCGCTCACCGGCTCGCCCGCGTTCGCGCGCTCGGGATCGTTCATGGCGTTCCTCGTCGGGCAGATGAACGTGCCGCTCCTGCAGCAGGCGGCGCCCTGGGTCCCGCCGCAGATCGCGCGCGCGGTGCACGCGGCGCTCCTCCGCTCGCCCGATGCGCGCTGGCCGAACGTCGGCGAGCTCGAGCTCGGGCTGACGATGGCCGCAGGCTTCGAGATGGCGGCCGCGCCGCTCTACAAGGCGTCGCTCGCGCCGCTCTCGCAGTCGACGCGCGCCGATGCCGCCCCGCGCGCGGAGGTGCCGGTCCACTGGGAGGACCTCCTCCGCCGCTGAGCGTGTCACGATCCTCCGTGCTCGCGCGACGCACGGATCGATGCAGGGCCAAAACCTCCTCGTCGCGCTCGTACTGGTCGCCGGTTGCCACGCCAAGCAGGAGCCGCACGCGGCGACGCCTGCACCTGCGCCTCCGCGCGTGGCGCGGCTCGGCGCGCTGCCAGCCGACGTGCGCGCGACCGAGAGCGCGGCGATCGCCGCGGCGACGCTCGACGGGCGGCCGATCGTCCTCGTCGCGGACGCCGACGATCGGGCGATCGTCACGCTCGACGGCACGACGCTGGCGCCGCTCGCGCGCACCGAGCTCGAGGCCTCGCCGCGCGATCTGCTCGTGCTCGAGAGCGGACAGGTCCTCGCGACGCTGCCCCAGGCGAACGCGGTCGCGGTGCTCGAGAGCGCGGGCGCGACGGGCGAGCTCCGCGCCACGCGCAAGGTGCGGACGTCGACCGAGCCGATGGCGATGGCGGCGACGCTCGACGGCGCGGCGATCGCGGTCACGTGCGGCGCCGCGCATCGGGTCGACGTCCTCGACGGCCGCACGCTGGTCGCGCGCGCGTCGCACGACGTTCCGCGCGAGCCGCGCGCCGCGATGTTCTCGAAGCACGGCCTCCTGTTCGTCTCGCACGCCGCGCAGGGGCGGCTCTCGACGCTGAGCGTCGTGCCCGGCGCACCCGCGGCGAAGGAGGACGGCGTCGAGCTCGGGATCCCGAACGCGACCAGCGGCGCGGCCGGGTTCGATCCGCCGCGCGTCGCGCGTCATGCCGACGCGCTCGTGCGCCTCGCCTCGGCCGACGGCGAGCGTATCGTCGTGCCGCTCGTGCAGAATGCACCGAAGGGCGGCGCGCCTCCGGGCGGTGGCTACGGAGGCGGGAGCAGCTTCGGCATCGGATTCGCGTCGAAGAAGATGATGGTCACGTCGCTCGACTTCGACGGCGAGCCGCACGGTCCGATGAACAACCGGCAGAACGCGCTGCCCGCGCCCGAGCCCGGGCCGCCGAACCGGATGACCGCGTTCGACGTGCGCGCGGTGGACGCGGCGACGGCGTCGGTCGTCGCCGCGCCGGAGCGCGCGCCGTTCGCGCTGCCCAAGCTCCTCCGCGAGTGCCTCCTGCCGCGCGCCGCGGTGGCGACGTCGGACAAGCGGGTGCTCGTCGCATGCGCGGGCGAGAGCACGGTGCTCGCGCTCGACGCGACGGCGGGCCTGCCGACGGTGGTGGGCAAGCTCGCGGCGGCGCGCGCGCCGGCGGCGATCGCGCGCATCGACGCGGGCCGCGCCGTCGTGTGGTCGCCGCTCGCGCGCACGGCCTCGTCGTTCGACACGTCGATCGACGGCGATCGCTCGGCCCTCGTGGCGCACGAGCTGCCCCGCGTCCTCCCCGCCGACGCGCTCGCGCTGCGTGGCCGCGAGCTGTTCCACCGGACGGGCGATCCGCGCATCGCCGCCGACGGCCTCGCGTGCGCGTCGTGCCATCCCGACGGCCGCGACGACGGCCTCGTCTGGGCGAGCCCCAAGGGCGAACGCCGCACGCGCACGCTCGCCGGCAACGCCGGGCGCCCTTCGACGTTCGGCTGGGGCGGCGAGCATGCGACGATCGACGTGCACGTGAAGGAGACGATCAAGCGCCTCCGCGGCAAGGGCCTGCCGCAAGACGAGCTCGACGCCATCTACGCCTACGTGCGGTCGATGCATCCCGTCCCCGCGGCCGACGTCCCGCACGATCCCGAGGCGCTCCGCGGCGCCGCGCTGTTCGCGTCCGAGCGCGCGGCATGCGCGACGTGCCACGATCCCGCGAGCGGCTACACCGATCACGCGAAGCACGAGATCGCGTTCCAGCAAGTCGTGACGCCCTCCCTGCTCGGCGTGGGCGCGCGCGGCACGCTGTTCCACGACGGAAAATACCGAGCGCTCGACGCGCTGCTCGACGGCAACGACGAGATGGGCGGCACCGCGCGCCTCACCGCGGAAGAGAAGCGCGACCTGTCCGCGTTCCTGCGGACGCTCTGAGGCTCACTCCGGCTGGTACGTCGACTCGGTGCCGCTCTCGTCGGTGACGAGGAGGTTCCCGTCCTGCATGCGCCACTTCTTCGTGACGTCCTGCGGATCGATCGTCTCGTCCGAGATCACCTGGTCCTTGCAGGTGTCCGTCTTCTTCCGCGTGGACACGGTGGACTTCATCGTGAACGTGTCGGCGGTGAACGCGACGTCGCCCGCGTAGTGGGTGAAGTACTCGGTCCCGCACGAGTCGCCGGGATGCCCGTTGACGAGGACGTCGCTCGTGTACTTCCCGTCCTTGCTGAACGTGAGCACGTTGCCGCCCGCGCTGGTCACCCAGCTCCACGACTTGCCCACCAGCTCGGCGGGCACGCTCCCGGACGACGTCGACGCGTCCGCGTTCCCGTTTGCGTTCGAACCGCCTCCGTCCGAGGCCGATTCCGCCGGGGGCGGCGACGGCGCGCTCGATCCGCCGTCCTTCGCGAGGTCGACGTTCTGGACGGTGCAGGCGGAGAGCAGGGCGAGCGAGAGGCAAAACAGACCGAGCTTCATCGTCGCCCGAGGATGCGTCTCGGCGGCGGCCGCCGCCATGGCGCATCTGCGTCATGCCCCGCCCGCGGGCTCGTCGTCGCCGAAGAGGACACCGACGTCGAGCTCGATCGCGTCGAACGGCTCGGCGCGCACGCGATCGCCCCGCTCGGACGCGAGCACCTGGAGGTAGCCGTCCTCGTGCCAGCGGAACACCTCGAGCGTGCCCTCCGAAGGATCGAGGATCCAGGAGTGGCCGACACGCGCGCGGTGGTACACGCGGCGCTTCCGGATCGTGTCGTTCCGCTTGTTGGAACGCGAGAGGACCTCGCAGACCCAGTCCGGGCGTACGGTCACCGGGATCTCGTCGGGCAGCTCCGGAAGGCGCTCCCTCCGCCAGCCGGCGACGTCCGGGCGGTAGATCTGGGCCGGCTCCGACTCGAAGGCGATCTCGACTTCCGTGGCGAACCACCAGCCGCCCGGGCCTGGCGGGCTCGGCCGTCGATGATACGGACCGATCGCACGAACGATCCCGCCCTGAGCCGCGCCGTGGCGGAAGCTCGGCGCCGCCTTGCGGACGAGCTCGCCGTCGATGATCTCGTGGAAGCGCTCGGCCTCCGGGACCGCGAGCAGGTCCGCGAGCGTGGCTGTGCCGCGCTTCGGCGCGTTCGGCATGACGAAAGCATATCGCCCGCGTCGGCCGCTGGCGATGCGACCTCAGGCCGGGCACGTGAGCATCGCGCGGAGCTCGGAGAGCGGCGTCGCCCAGTGCTCCTCCCAGCGGAAGGTCGGCAACCACTTCGTCGCCTTGCCGCGGCGGTACGCGTGACGGATGGCCGTGAGGTGCCCCTTGTCGCGCAGCGTCCAGCGGAGCGTGCCGAACACGGTGAGGATCAGGCTGCCCGGCGCGCCGGTCTGCCCGTAGGTGAAGGCCTGGAGGCGGAGCTCGCCCGCGACGTCGGGCGCGTAGCCCGTCAGCACGTGCCAGAGATCGTGCGTCTGGCGCATGCGCAGCATGATCCACGCGATGCGCTCGTCGACGCCGGCCGGGAGCGCCTCGAACGCGTCCGGCGTGATGCCGTTGTCGTCGAGGAAGCGGGTGTACGCGCGCCCGAGCGTGCCCTCCGGCAGGCGGCGGAGCGCGTCGAAGTCGACGTGCTTGCGATCGATGCGCGGGCGCTCGGCGAGCAGCCGCGCGCCGTCGGGATCGGCCTCGAGGCGCTCGGCGGCGCGGACGAGCCGTCCCAGGTTCACCGCCTGCATGAAGACGAGCACCTGATCGAGGCGCGTGTGGTCGCGCACGAGCACGGAGAGCGCCTTGGCGGCGTCGTGAGCGCGGCGGGGCAGCGACGGAACGGTGATGGCAGCGGCGATGGTGGTCATGGTCCGGGCTCCGTTATTGTCACTGATGACAATAGAGAACGATGCGGCCCGGGTCTGCTATTGTCAAGGCTGCCAATGACGAAGAAGCGCGTGCGCCGCTCGCCCGACGAGGCCCGGACGCTCATCCTCGACGCGGCCGACCGCGTCTTCGCGAAGAAGCTGCCCGATGCCGTCGGGCTGAAGGACGTCGCGCGGGAGGCGGGCGTGAGCCACGCGCTCGTGACCCACTACTTCGGGACGTACGACGGGCTCGTGGAGGCGACGCTCGAGCGGCGCTTCCACCAGATGCGCGACGTGCTGCTCCCGCGGATGATCCGCCTGCTCGCCGAGAACGCGGACGCGAGCGCGCTGCTCGCGGCGCACCGGCGCGAGGTGGCGAGCGCGGTCGGCGATCCGGCGATGGTGCGGCTCGGCATCTGGGCGGCGCTGAGCGGGCGCGCGGAGGCGTCGGACTTCTTCCCGCATCGCATGCAAGGACTGAAGCTGATCGCCGACGCGCTCGCGGCGCGGTCGAAGGCGAAGCGCGAGGACCTCGAGATCGCGCTCGTCACGTCGTTCGCGCTCGCGGTCGTGTGGAAGACCGCGGGGCGCGCGATCGCCGGCGCGATGGGCAAGCGTCCGTCGAGGGAGCTCGACGCGTGGTTCGAGGAGCGGACGGCCGACATGCTCGACGCGTTCCTCGATCGCTCGGCGCGCCGCCCGACCTGACCGTCGCCTCGTTCAC
>JBDHVD010000331.1:0-10269 GCA_039809525.1 Labilithrix sp.
CTCGCGCACCTCACGGCCCTGACCGTGCACCCGCTCCCGTGCATGGCCGCTCGCTCATCGATCCGCGGAAGGCGGCGTAGCACCTGATGGAGGCGCAGCAGCGGCTTCCGAAGAAGCGACGCCGCTGCCGTCTTGCGTCGCTACGGCAATGCAGGCTCCGCGCGCCGTGCGTACGCGGGAGAACTGTCCGTCACGGCGCAGAGGAGACCGCCGGTGCATTGCAGCAGCGTGCAGGGGTCCTCGGCCACGCAGATGGGTTCCGTTGGCACGAGTACGCCCTCGCATTTGCGAAGACGTGACCGTCGACGCATAGGTGACCGACGCGCCATGTGTCATCCGCCCCAAGGGGTAACGGTGTTGGCCTGCGACGTACCGTGTCCTGTGAGTCATCTTTCCGTTCCCTTCCGGAGCAACCCGAAGGCGAACAGGCCCCGGCTCGCGAGCATCGCCAGCACGCCGCCCGTCACGACGACGGCATCGAGCAGCGACAGCACGGAACCGAAGTCGACCTGGTGCGCGTGACCGACGGCACGAAGACCCGATCGGACGCCATCGCCTCGTCGTTGCCGTCGACCGTCGCCGATCACGGCGCGGCATTCGAGGCCGACGGGCGGGCGAGCTCCCCGACTCAGCCGCGGCGCTTCTCGAGCACGTCGACGCGTTGCTCCAGGCGATCGATGCGCGCGCGATCGGCGCGATGATCGCGCAAGACATCGCGGACTTCGCGGACGGCGCCCGCGACCGCGACCTGCTCGGTGGTGATCCGCATCTCGGACTCGGTCTGCCGATGCTCCAGGCGGTCGAGCCGATCGTTCGTCTCGTCGAGGCGGGAGACGGTCTGGTCGAGGCGGGTGTTCATCCCGTCGAGGCGGGAGACGGTCTCGTCGAGCCGCGCATTCGTCCCGTCGATGCGGCCGTTCAGCGCCTTCAGCTCCGACCACATTCCCCGCAGGGCTTCGAGGTGCTCGTCACGGTCGCTCATGACGAACACAGCGTAGCACTCGGCGTGCCGCGCGCCGGCCGAGCGATCCCGCGCCGTTGCGAGCGTGACCCTATGGCCCGGCCAGATTTCGGCTGGCCCGGGCCAGCGTCAGTCGACCTTCGGCTCGACGCCGAGCTCCCGGAGGATGTGGTCGCCGCCGAAGACGGCATCGAGCAGCCACGTCGCGTAGCGGAAGTCGACGTGGATGGTGCGCGTGATCGACGGGACGAACACCCAGTCGGAGGCCATCGCCTCGTAGTTGCCGTCGAACGCGAGCCCGACGAGCTCGCCCTTCGCGTTCATCGTCGCCGAGCCGGAGTTGCCGCCGGTGATGTGGAGATCGGAGAGGAAGTCGACCGGCACCTCGCCGAGCTTCTCGTCGACGTACGGCCCGAGCTTCTTCGCCTTGAACGCGTCGAGCAGGGGCTGCGGCACGTCGAACGGCTCCTGGCCCTTGTTCTTCGCGACCACCTCGGACAGCACGGTGAACGGCTTGAACGCCTTCGCCTCCGGCGTCGGGCGGTAGCCGCGCACGGTGCCGTAGGTGACGCGGAGCGTGCTGTTCGCGTCGGGCGCGATCTCCGTCTTCTTGAACGCCCGGAGCGCCTCGATGTACTTCGGCTTGAGGAGCGCCATCTTGCCGGCGAGCTGCTCGCTGCGGTCCTCGGCGGCCTTCTGCAGCGGACGCAGGCGCATCGCGAGCTGGATGAGCGGGTCCTTGCTCGCCTTCAGCTGCGCGGTGGTGCCCTTCGTGAGCAGCTCGGCGCGCGCCTTCTCGTCTTCGAGCTTGGTCGCCTGGTACATCTTCGAGATTTCGGCGGCGGCGAAGCCGAAGTCGAGCGACGGCGCGAGGCGCTTCGTGCGCTCGAGCGCGAGGCCGAGCACCGCCTCGTCCACCTTGCGGTGGTAGCTCGTCGAGAGCGCCTTCAGCGACTGCTCGATACGCGCCCAGTTGCGCTGCTGGTACTGCGGATCGCGCTCGGCGTCGGGCTTCGCGCGCTCCTCGGCCATGCGGACGATGGTGACCGCGGCGGAGACGAGGCGCGGCAGCGCGATCTCCTCGACGGCCGCGTCGTTCTCGAGGTGCTTCTGGTGCTCGGCGACGACCTTCGCGATCTCGTCGAGCGCGGTGGCCGCGGCGGGGGACGCGGCGCGGAGCTCGGCCTCGGCCTTCTCCTTCTGCGCGGCGAGGCCGCCCTTGGTGAGCCCCTCGATCTGCCCCTTCGTGTTCGTGAGCGCGTTGGCGAAGCGGCGCACGTACCAGGTCGCGCGGATCTGCGCCTCCTTGTCGTCCTTCGTCACCGCCTCGAGCTTCGCGAGGTAGTCCTCGAACATCTTCTGCCGGCGCGGGTACCACCAGCTCACCGCCTCCTCGACCTCCGGCTTCGTCTTCAGCGAGTACGTGCGGCCGGGGTAGCCGGCGACGAACACGAGGTCGTTCTCGCGGAGCGGATCCTTCGCGACGTGGAGGTAGTGCGGCGGCTTGTAGGGGACGTTGTCGGCGGAGAAGTCGGCGGGCTTGCCGTCCTTGCCCACGTACGCGCGGAAGAGCGAGACGTCGCCGGTGTGGCGCGGCCAGCGCCAGTTGTCGATCTCGCCGCCGTAGTTGCCGACGCCCGCGGGCGGCGCCCACACGAGGCGCACGTCGCGGATCTCGAGCTGCTCGACGAGGTAGTGCTGCGCGCCCTCGTAGAAGCTCGACACCGAGCAGCGCATCGTCGGGCGGCCCTTCTCGCACGCGGCGACGATCTCCTTCTGCCGCTTCTCGACGGTCTTGAAGCGCTGCTTGTCGTCCTTGATCGCGTCGAGGCCGGCGCGGACCTTCTCCGTCACGTCCGACACCTTCTGGGTGACGAACACGCGCGCGGTCGGGCCGTTGTTCTTCTCCTCCGCGCGCGTCTTCGCGAGCCAGCCGTCCTTCAGCAGGTTCGCCTGCGCGGTGGAGTTGTGCTGGAGCGCGCCGGTCGCGCAGTGGTGGTTCGTCGCGATGAGCCCTTCGGGCGAGACGAACGACGCCGAGCAGCCGCCGAGGCTGACGACCGCGCCGAGCACGCCCGACGTCGGATCCGCGAGCGACGCGGGATCGATCGCGAGGCCGAGCTCCTTCAGCTTGGCCGCGTGCGCGCCGGCGATCTGGTGGGGCATCCACATGCCGCCCGGGTTCTCGAAGCGCGGCGACGTCTCCGCGTCCTTCGGCGGCGGGGCGGAGCGCGCGGCCGCGCTCGTCGCCGGATCCGAGGGCGTGGCCGGAGACACGGCAGCCTGCGGAGGCTCCCCTCCACAGGCTGCGAGGACGATGCACGAGAGACCGAGGGCGAGACGGGTCCGCATGGCGGACCCTGCTTAGCACACGCTCAGGACTGCGCGTTCACGCGGCCGAGGCTGTTGACGACGAACTTGAACTCCTTCGTGTCGCTCTTCAGCGTGACCTCGATCGAGTCGGCATCGACGCGACGGAACGAGAGCTGGAGCGAACGGCCCTTCGGCGACGCGAGACGGTAGCTCCCCGCCTGCGGGACCGGGTCCTGCCAGCGCATCTGCACGCCCTCGATCGCGAGGTCCCACCGGCCGGCCTGGCCGGTCCACGTGCGGCTGCCGTCGACCTGGATGCCCTCGGCGACGCCGCCGGCGAGCGGGCGCTGCGTGCGGTCGCCCGTGCCGCGGCCGGTGCGGCCGTCCTCGAGGCGCGTCCACGTCAGGTCGTGGGTGACGTGCCGCGTCTGATCATCGAAGTCCCAGGTGACGTGGGCGGAGCCGGTGACCTTCACGACGCCGTTCGACAGGTCCTTCCACGCGTGGTCGACCTCGATCACGTCGTCGTTCTTCGTGACGGTGATGGTGTGGCTGCCGCTGAGCTCGTGCCCCCTGTACGTGCACTCGCCGGGCTTCGCGCCGTACGCGATGGTGAGCTTCGAGCCCGCGAGGACGATGTCGGCGCACGGCAGCTGCGTCTCGATGAACGTCTTCAGCTCGGCCGCCGCCTCGTTGACCGCCTTGCCGATGGTGAACGTCGTGCCGATCTCGACGCTGCTCGTCGTCAGCGCCGCCGCCTGCGAGTCGACGGTGGACTCCTCGAGCGCCTGCTGCGCCTCGGCCTGGGTCATCGGGCCGTCGGATCCGTCGGACTTCTCCTTCGGACAGCCGGCGAGCACGACGACGAACGAGGACGCGAGAAGGAACTGGATGGCGCGCATGGTTCACTCCCTGATTGAAGAGGTGGTGCCGCGCTCCTCTGCAGGCGCTCTGCCAAGCGCGGCCGTCGCCCTCTTCCCCGTCAATCTTCGCATGGCGGGGTCCTCGCGGCGGAGACCGTGAACCGCGCTCGTTCACGCCCCGTGACCGCCGAAAAACGGACGCCGGCGCGTCCAGGGAGGGTGGACGCCGGCGCGTTCACCACTGGATTCGTTGGTGATTTCGCTGCCCTACCTGCGCCCACATCGACGCGAACATTCCTTGCGTCCGCCGCACCTAACTGGCAAGAAACGCTCCCCCGGATGAGCGCCGGCGGATCAGGGAGGCACGTGGAGGAAGCAGCAGAAAAGCCGGTGCGCCGGGGAGGCCCGGGCGGTGAGGAGTCGTCGGCGGCGGCCGGCGTCCTCTGGCTCTGGCGCGCCATCCGTCGGAGCTGGCCGATCATCGTCGCGTGCGTCGTGCTCAGCGGCGCGATCGCGCTCGCGTACTCGAAGACGCTCCCGCGGATCTACGAGGCCTCGTCGCTCGTCGAGTTCGATCCCGACGTCATCAAGCCGCTCGGCAACAAGACCGATCCCATGGTCGGCTGGAGCTCGATCTGGGACACGCGCGAGTACTACGAGACGCAGTACCGGATCATGCAGAGCGAGCGCGTGCTCGCGTCGGTGGTGCGCGATCTCTCGCTCCAGAACGACGCCGCGTTCCTCGGCTACAAGCCGGCCCAGCCGGCGCCCCTCGACGAGACGACCGAGATCCTCCGGAGCAAGCTCACGATCGATCCGGTCAAGGGCAGCCGCCTCGTCTACGTCACCGTCCGCGACACGAGCCCCGCGCAGGCGCGCCGGCTCTCCGAGGCGATCGCGCGCGCGTACATCGCGCAGAACCTCGAGAAGATGGTGAGCGCCACCGGCGACACCGTCGTGTGGCTCTCCGGCCAGCTCGATCACTTCAAGACCGAGCTCGAGCAGACGGAGAACGCGCTCCACGAGTTCAAGAAGCAGAACGACCTGCCCTCGAGCACGCTCGAGGACCTCTCCAAGCAGATCCGCATGGAGATGCAGGAGTTCGACAGCGCCCTCACGCGCACCCGCATGCGGCGGTCCGAGCTGACGGCGCGGCACTCCGAGCTCTCGAAGATCTCGACCGAGCAGCCCGACCAGGTGCCGGCGAGCGAGCTGCTCTCGAACGCGTTCCTCGGCGGCCTCCGCCAGCAGTACCAGGCGGCGGTGCGCGAGCGCGCGGAGCTCGTGGCCGAGGGCAAGGGCGAGAACCACCCGGCGGTGAGGAAGGCCGACGAGAAGGTCGCCCTCGCGAAGTCGCACCTGCTCGGCGAGATCCGCAACATCCAGGGCGCGGTCGCCCGCGACCTCGCGATCATCCAGAAGCAGGAGGCCGGCGAAGCGGCGCTGTACGAGGAGGCGCGCAAGAAGGCCGTCGAGCTGAACCTCAAGGAGCTCGAGTTCCACCGCCTCGACCGCCTCCGCGCGCAGAACGAGAAGCTCTACGGCGTGCTCCTCGAGCAGATCAAGGAAGCCGATCTGCGCCGGATGATGAACACCAACAACATCCGGCTGGTCGACGTCGCGAACGAGCCGAAGGCGCCGATCTACCCGCGCGTCTCGGTCAACGTCGGCATCGCGCTCCTCGTCGGTCTCGCGCTCGGCCTCGCGCTCGCCCTGCTCCGCGAGCAGCTCGACAACACGCTCAAGACGCCGGAGGACGTCGAGTCGAAGCTCGGCGTCACGTTCCTCGGCCTCCTCCCCGAGCGCGACGTCGACGGCGGCGAGCCGGCCGCGAACAAGAAGAAGAAGAACGGCAAGTCGCCGCGGCGCCGTCCGGTGACCGGACAGCTGCCGCCCGAGCTGCTCGCCCACGAGAGCCCGATGTCCGGCTTCGCCGAGGCGACACGCTCGCTCCGCACGAACCTGATGTTCGCCAGCCCGGACCACCCGTACCGCCGCCTGCTCGTCGCGAGCGCCGCGCCGTCGGAGGGCAAGACGACGGTGGCGGTGAGCATCGCGATCTCGATGGCGCAGGGCGGCCAGCGCGTCTGCATCGTCGACTGCGACCTTCGCCGCCCGCGCCTGCACCGGATCTTCGATCGCGCCGGCGACGTCGGCGTCATGAACTACATCCTCGGCGAGTGCACGATCGACGAGGTGGCGAAGCCCACGGTGGTGCCGAACCTCTATTGCGTCCCGTGCGGCCCGATCCCGCCGAACTCGGCGGACGTCATCGCGTCGGAGAAGTTCCGCCACTTCCTCGACGAGCTCTCCGAGCGCTTCGATCGCGTGATCCTCGACAGCCCGCCGCTCATCGCGGTCACCGACTCGGCGATCATCTCGCAGTTCGTCGACGGCGTCGTGTTCGTCATCCGCGCGTTCAAGACGAGCCCCGCGGCGTGCCGCTCCGGCCTCCGCGCGCTCTTCGACGTCGACGCGCCGATCGCAGGCGCCGTGCTCAACGCGGTCAATCTCGACCGCCACGAGTACGGCTACTACCACTACTACTATTACAAGCGCGAAGGGTACGCGCCGGTCGCAGGCGCGCACGCGCCCTCGTCACCGCACGACGAGCCGGCGCCGCCTCCGAACTGATCGCGGCGTTCGCCGTTCGCTTCCCATTCGCCTTCCGCCACTGGGCGCACGGGCGCGCTGCAAGACCCGCCGCAAGCGCACGCGGACAAACGCGCGGAGCTCGAGCGGGCACCGTCCATGCTCCCGCTCGCGGGCATGCGCTCCCTGCACGCGAAGGCGTCCGCGCTCGTACTCCTGGCCGCGGCGGCATACGCGAGCCGCGACGACGATCAACCGAGCGATCCCTCACGAGACATCGTCTCGCAGGCGCCGCCGAGAGCGGCCTTCGGCCTCGACGCGCGGCCGGCGAACCCGACGTGCATCGCCCCCGCGCGACCGCCGGCCGCCGCGCGGGTGAAGCTCGAACAGGTCTTCGCGAACGTGGGCCTCGAGGCGACGATGACGATGGCGCAGGCGCCCGGCGATCGATCGCGCTGGTTCGTGGCGAGCCGCCTCGGCAAGATCGTGTCGTTCCCTGCCGCGAGCCCGCCCGCGGTGCCGCCGGTGGTCGCCGACGTCGCGGCCCTCGCGGGCAAGCCGGTGTTCGCCGATCTCGAGGGAGGCTTCCTCGGCTTCGCGTTCCATCCAAAGTTCGCGACGAACGGGCGCATGTACGTCACCTTCACGACGAACACCGCGTCGACGTTCGCGTCCGAGGTCGGCTACCTCACCTCGACGGACGGGGGCGCATCGTTCACCTCGTACACGAAGGTGCTGTCGTTCGATCGCCCGATCGCGGAGCACAACGGCGGCGGGATCGCGTTCGGGCAGGACGGCTACCTGTACCTATCGTTCGGCGAGGCCACCGACGACACGTACGGACAGATGACGACGACGTTCTTCGGCAAGGTCCTGCGGATCGACGTCGACGATCCGGCGGGCGGAAGGCCCTACGGCATCCCGGCGGGCAACCCGTTCGTCGGGGGCGGCGGCGATCCGGAGGTCTTCGCGTACGGCCTCCGCAATCCGTTCCGCCTCTCGATCGATCGCGCGACGAACACGTGTGGGTCGGCGACGTGGGAGACGATCGCTGGGAGGAGGTCGATCGCATCGTCGCCGGCGGCAACTACGGCTGGCCGTGCCGCGAGGGGGCGCACGATCTCAAGCCGAACGATCCGTATCTGTGCCCGAGCAAGGTCGGCCTGATCGATCCGATCTACGAGCACCCCCACGTCCCCGTCGGGCCGGCGCGCTCGGTCACCGGGGGCGTGGTCTACCGCGGCAGCGCGATCCCCGGCTTCCAGGGCACGTACGTCTACGGCGACTTCATGACCCTCGAGCTGTGGGGGCTCACGGTCGATCCGCAGACCGGCGCCGCGACGTCGACGGTGCTCAACGAGAACGGTCCGCAGCTCGCGTTCACCCACTTCGCCGAGGACGTGGACGGCGAGATCTACGCGTCGTCGGTGCTCGAGAACGTGATCTACAAGCTCGTGCCGAACGGTCCGAGCGCGCCGTCGACGTTCCCCGAGCGCCTGTCGGCGACCGGATGCGTCGATCCCGCCGATCCGAAGAAGCCGGCGCCGGGGCTGATCCCGTACGACGTCAACGCGCCGCTCTGGAGCGACGGCGCGGAGAAGGAGCGCTTCTTCGCGGTCCCCGACGGCGCGACCATCGGCGTCGGCGCGGACGGTGACTTCGACTTCCCGCCGGGGAGCGTGCTGGTCAAGAGCTTCTCCCTCGGCGGCGCGCGCGTCGAGACGCGCCTGTTCGTCCGCCACGACACGGCGGCTGGGCGGGCTACACGTACGAGTGGAACGACGCGCAGACCGATGCCGTGCTCCTCACCTCGGGCAAGACGAAGACCGTCGGCGGCACGACGTGGACGTTCCCCAGCCGGGGCGACTGCATGCGCTGCCACGGGGCCGCGGCGGGGCGCTCGCTCGGCCCCGAGATCGCGCAGCTGAACCGCGACCTCCTCTACCCGGCGACCGGGCGCGTCGCGAACCAGCTCGAGACGCTCGAGCACATCGGCATGTTCTCCGCGCCGCTCGGCCGGCCGGCGAGCGAGCTGCCGGCGTATCCGTGGCCGAACGGCAACGCCGCGGTCGACGCGCGGGCGCGCGCGTATCTGCACGCGAACTGCAGCATGTGCCACCGTCCGAACGGCAACTCGGGTCGCGCGGGGATGGACTTCCGCTTCGCCACGCCGCTCGCCGAGACGAAGGCCTGCAACGTGGATCCGGTCGTCGACGACTTCGGCATCGCCGGCGCGAAGATCATCGCCCCGGGGAGCCCCGAGCGCTCGATCGTCTCGCTGCGCGTGCACGACGCGGGCGCCAACCGGATGCCGCCGCTCGCCACGCACGTGGTCGACGAGGAGGGCGTGTTCCTCCTCGATGGGTGGATCCGCGCGCTCGAGTGCCGTTGATCAGAACGCGACGAGCAGCGCGGCCGACGCGCTCACCATGCCGACCACGCGGTTGTCGCTCACCTCGGGCATGACGTACGCGGGTCCGCCGTCGAAGAGGATCTCGAAGCCGAGCGACGGACCGAAGATGTGCCGGAAGCCGACGCCTCCGCGCGCGAGGAGATAGTGCGAGACGAGCCGCGTCTGCGAGACGGTGTAGCGCTCGTAGCCGAGCCCGCCGCGGAGCACGACCTGATCGGAGGCGTAGCGCGAGATCGGGAGGCGCAGCTCGACGCCGCCGAGGAGGAGGAGCCCGCCCTTCGACGAGTTCGCGCCCGCCGTCCCCACGCCCGCGTAGCCGATCTCGCTGATCAGCGACACCGACGGTCCGGTCGACCAGCGCAGCGCGCCGCCGACGCCGTAGCCCATGTCCTTCGTCTCGCCTTCGCCGAGGAAGTAGCGCGGGAGGTGGAGGAACGCGCCGAGGATGATCCCCTCGCCGTGGCGCAGGGGCGACGTCTCGGCCTCGTCGGCCTTCTTCTCCTGCGCGGCGTAGTAGTCGTAGCTCCGGCCGGCCGGCTCGGTCGACTGCGAGGGCGTGAGCTCGGGCTCGTTCTTCTTGCTGCCTCCGCCGCCGCTCGAGGCGACGGACGCCTTCGCGCCGCCCGAGCCGATCGACAAGGTCCCGCTCGCCTCGGCCTTTCCCTCCCTCTCGCCCTGCTCCTCCTTCACCGCCTGCGACGAGGGCCCGCCCACGCCGGTCTGCTCCTCGAGCTGCGCGAGGCGCTGGCGGATCTGATCGGAGTCGGGCGCGTCGGGACGCGCGGTGAGGTACGCGCGGTAGTCGTCGATCGCCGGATACGGGTGGCTCAGCTTCTCGTGGCACAGGCCGCGGTCGCGGCGCAGCGTCGGATCGATGGTGATGCGGATCGCGGCATCGAACGCGGCGAGCGCACCGGCGCAGTCGCCCGCGCGCGCACGCGCCCGGCCGATCTGCGCGTCGGCGCCGCCGGCCTCGTCACGCTTGAGCGTGAACTGGCTGCTCGAGTGCGCAGGCTGGTGCGGGGCGCCGGTCGCCGCGGCGCCGCCCTTCTGCGCGGCCGCGATGGAAGGACACGAGAAGAGGGCGAGCGCGACGCCAGCGACGCAGACCGAGCGCATGGAGCGAA
>JBDHVD010000332.1:0-10248 GCA_039809525.1 Labilithrix sp.
CAGATCTTGCCCTTCGTCCGCCCGAGCACGTCGCGGTTGAAGCGCCGCGCGAACGCGATGACGACGCGGCGGACGCCTGACGAGAGCTCGCGCTTGTCCTCGGCCTCGATCATCAGGTGCACGTGATCGCCCTGGATCGAGTAGTGCACGACCTGGCAGCCGTCCTTCTTCGCACGGTCGATCGTGCCCTCGAGCAGCTCCTGGACCGTCTGGTTGCGGAGCGAGGGCAGCCCGCGCGCCACCCGCAGCGTGACGTGGACCGGATGGCGGTGATGGTGCTCTGGGCGCGTGCGGTGCTTCACGAGGCCGCGACGTGCGTTCTCCGGACGCGGCTTCCGTCCGGCGCCTCGTCGCCGGCCGCCGCGGCGATCCTTCGCGCCACCGAGCGCGAGGTCGAGCTGTCCGGTGCCTCCTCCCGCCCTCGCCATTTTGACTGGGCGATAGTGTGTCCGCGTCCGCCGTTCCGCAAGCCCGGGTCGCTGGCGGTTGGGACCGGTATGAACCGGGGACGTCCCTCGACACATCCATCCGAGGACCTGCCCGGCACCGGAGGGATCTCCTCCCATGAGCGCGCAAGACCTCGCTGAACACCTCGTGCTCGGACACGACGACGTCGAACGCCTTCATCGAGCTTCCGAGCCAATCGTCTCGCATGCGTGGAATCGCCCCATACCCGTACGTGCCCGGCCGGAAGAGCCAGTCAGCCCGCTTCTTCGCAGGATTCACCTCGAGGTTGGCGTCCCTGCCGGTCTTCTCGCTGGCGGTGCCGAGGAGAGCCAGCAGCGCGCGCGATCGCTGCCAGCAAGAGCAGCCGGTCTCGTCGGCCCGCATCGCGAATTGCGTCGCGCGGAGGCCCGTGCCGGAGCGGAGGTCCATCGCGGCGCGGAAGGTCTCCTCTACTACGAGACGAGGGGCTCCCTCGGGCCCGGCACCTGCTTTCGCCAGTCCGAGGGCATGCCGGATCGCCGGCAATGCGGTTGCAGGAAACGGATCGCATGAAGGGCGCGCTCGAAGTTCGTCCTCGACGCCGAATGGAGGCCATCGTGGCGGGACGCAGGGACAGGGCCGTCCACGGCGTGCCCGATGACCTCTACCAGCGTCCGCCGAGGCTCCGTCGGACGTCGACGAGAGAGAGGACCTACGTGCGGATCGACGGCACCGATGGTCGGGGGCCGCTCGAGACGCCGTCACGGTTGCTGCCGAAGACGCCGGTGACGCGGCACGAATTGGTTCGAGCGCCGCCGCGCGCCGTGCGCCGCGAGGATGCTCGCACGCGACGATTCGGGCGGGGAGGCGCGTGAGGCGGCACGAATCCGTCGACGGACGCGGCTCGTGCACCGCCGCCGAGAAGGCCGCACCCTCGTCGAGCGTCCCCACGCCGGAGGGGACACGCAGCGTCTCCGGCTCGTCGCTTGGCTCACACCGTGTCGGGCGCGAAGCTCGTCACTTCTCGCTGGCCTCGCGCTTGCACCTTCGACGGGGCATGAACGCACGACTCATCCTTGCATTCGCTGCCGCGCTGTCGATCGCCGCCTGTGGAGGCGACAAGAAGCCCGCGGAGGGCCCCGCCGAGAACGCGGGCAAGAAGGTCGACAACGCCGCGGAGGACACCAAGAACGCCACGGAGGAGGCGGCTCAGGACACGAAGGACGTCGCCAAGGACACGAAGAAGGACATCGAGAAGAAGACCGACAAGAAGTAGTCGTGGGCGCGGGGCAGGCGCAGGCGCCCGAGGACCGCATCAGCGTCAGAGCGACTGCCGGCCGGCGAGCGCGCGGCCCATCGTGATCGGATCGGCGTACTCGAGGTCGCCGCCGTGCGGGACGCCGCTCGCGATGCGCGTCAGCGACACGCCGGTCGGCGCGAGCTCGCGCTTGAGCAGGAGCGCCGTCGCCTCGCCGTCGACGCTCGGCGGCGTCGCGACGATGACCTCGGTGACACCTTCGTCACGGATCCGCGCGACGAGGCGTGGCAGCGGCAGGTCCTCGGGGCCGATCCCTTCGAGGGGGGACAGGAGCTTGCCGAGCACGAAGTAGCGGCCGCGCATCGCGCCGGTCCGCTCGATCGCCATGAGGTCGTGGACGCGTCCGACGACGCAGAGGACGCGGGCGTCGCGCTTGTGGTCGGTGCAGATCGCGCAGAGCACCGCGGGCTCGCCCGGCACCACGTCGGCGATGTTCCCGCAGCGCTCGCACGGGCGCACCTCGTCGTGGAGCGTCTCGAGCTCGCCGCCGAGGTCCTTCGCGACCTGGGGATCGGCGGTGAGCAGGTGGAGGACGTACCGCTGCGCGGTCTTCTCTCCCACGCCGGGCAGGCGCGAGAGGAGCGTGACGAGACGGCGGATCTTCGGAGACTGCACGGTGATGCTGCGCGGCCGGGCCTCGGCCTCAGGTCATGCCGGGGATCTTCACGCCGCCGGTCACCTTCTCGAGCTCGGCCTCCATGGCCTTCTCCGCCTGCTCGAGGCCGGAGTTCGCGGCCGCGACGACGCCGTCGAGCGCCATCTCCAGGCCCTCGCTCTTCAGGAACTCGGGGTCGATCTCGATCTTCGAGAGCTTCTTCGCGTAGGTGACGGTGACCTTCACCTTGTCGCCGACCGCGGTCGCCTGGACCTCCTTGTCCGCGAGCGACTTCTTGGTCTCGTCGATCTTGCGCTGCAGGCGCGCGGCCTGGCGCATCAGCTCGTTCATTCCACCGCGAAACTGACCCATGGCTAGTCCTCTTGGGGCGGGATCTTCACGTCTCGGAGCTCGGCGTCGAACAGGTGGATCACCTTCTTGACGAGCTCGTGGTTCGCGACCGCCGCCCGCGCCTCGGCTTCGCGTTGCTTCTTCTTCGCCTGATCGAGGTACGCGACGCTCGCGGTCGCCTTCGATCCCGCCGCGGCGATCTCGAACGTGACCGTCGTCGGCGCGTTGAAGTACGCGCGCGCGTGCTCCGTCAGGACGTCCTGCGCGGCGGTCTGCTCCGCACGGGCGTCCTCGAACGAGTCGTGCTCGAAGCCGACGACCAGGCGCTCCTTCGACACGACGATCGGCACCGCGAGCTCGAGCGACGCCGCGACGCTCGGACGATGCGGCTTGATCCGCGCGATGATCGCGCGCCACATCTCCTCGACGTTCGTCTCCGCCTTCGTCACCACGCTCGTCGGCGGCGGAGGCGGAGGCGCCTGCGGCTCGGCCGCGAGCGCCAGCGCGCCGCTCGTCTGCGCGGGCGGGGGAGGCGGCGACGACGCCGGGCGGACGGCGGCGCTGACCACCGGCGGGCCGATCGTCGACGCCCGCGGAGCCACCTCGAGGAGAGGCGACGGCATCGCCGACGTGATCGACGCGTGCGACGGCTCGCGCGCGCGGCTCGATCCGCCGGAGCCGCCTCCGCCCGGGCCTCCGCGCGCCGGCGGGGGCGCGCCCGTGGCGAGGCGCTTCTCGAGATCGGCCAGACGCGCGAGCAGCTCGTCGAGCGGCAGCAGCGGCGGGCGCTTCGCGAGGCGCACGAGCGTCATCTCGAGCGACGCGCGGACCTGGCCGCTCTTCACGATCTCGTCGAAGTTGCGCGACAGTCCGGTGAAGACGCGCGTGAGGTCGTCGACGTCGGCGTTCTTCGCGAGCGAGAGGACGTCGAGGACCTCCTCGTCCGCGAGATCGAGCAGCTCGCGCGCCTGCTCCTCGCTGCACACCTTCGCCACCACGAGGTTGCGCGTGTGGCGGAGGAGATCGCGCGAGAGGTGCACGAGGTCCATCCCCTGGCGGGCGACCGCATCGAGCACCTCGAGCGCCTTCGCCGCGTCTCCGCCGAGCACCGCGCCCGTGAGGTCGTTCATCACGCGGCGGTCGGCGACGCCGAGCACGCGCGTGACGTCCTCGGACGAGATCTTCTCGCCGCTGAACGCGATCACCTGATCGAGCAGGCTCATCGCGTCGCGCATCGAGCCGGCCGCCTCTCGCGCGAGCACGCCGACCGCGGACTTGTCGGCCTGGATGTTCTCCTTGCCGAGGACCTCCTCGAGCCGCGTCCCGATCTGCCGCGCGCTCACCAGCTTGAAGTCGTAGCGCTGGCAGCGGCTCAGGATGGTGACCGGGACCTTGTGCACCTCGGTCGTCGCGAAGATGAACTTCACGTGGGGAGGCGGCTCCTCGAGCGTCTTCAGGAACGCGTTCCACGCCGCGTTCGAGAGCATGTGGACCTCGTCCACGATGTAGATCTTGAAGCGGTCGCGCGCCGGGCGGAAGGCGAGGCCCTCCTGCAGGCGCCGGACCTCGTCGACGCCGTTGTAGCTCGCCGCGTCGATCTCCTGGACGTCCATGTCCACGCCCGCGGCGATCTCGGTGCAGGCGGCACACACCTGGCACGGCGTCGCCGTGGGCCCGGTGGCCTTGCCGTCGGCGCCGAGGCAGTTCAGGCACTTGGCGAGGATGCGCGCGCTCGTCGTCTTGCCCACGCCGCGGACGCCGGTGAAGAGGAACGCGTGCGCCACGCGGTTCTGCGCGATGGCGTTCGCGAGCGTCTTCGTGACGTGCTCCTGGCCGACGAGGTCCTCGAAGGACTGGGGCCGGTACTTGCGGGCGAGGACGAGATAGGACACGCGCGACCTGGCCCACGGTCCTAGCGCACCCGCGCTAGGCCGTCGACGGTCGTCCGGCGGTCGAGCTACCATCGGCGAACATGCGTCGCGGTCCGGTCCTTCTCGCGCTCGCGGTGCTGGCCGGCGCATGCACGTCGTTCGAGGACAGCGAGCCCGCGCGCGCGCCCGACGGCGGAGCCGAGGCGTCGAGCGACGCGGGCGGCGGCACGCCCGATCCCGACGCCGGGGCGGACGCACCCGCGCCGAGGCCGGCGAAGCACGTCTACGTCTTCGGCGGCGTCGCCGATGCGACCGGTGAACAGAGCACGAAGGCCGCCTACCGCGCGCCGATCGCGGCCGACGGATCGCTCGGCGCGTGGGAGGCCTTCGCCGCGCTCGACGTCGCGCGCGACAACGGCGCGCTCGCGGTGACCGGCGCCGGCGTCGCCGTCTTCGCGGGCGGGCATCTCGGCAGCGGGGTGGCTCGCGTGCCCCACGTCGACAGCGTCGACACCGTGTCGCTCGAGCCGATGACCTCGTGGAGCGCCGGGCCGACGCTGCCCGGCGGGCGGAGCTCGTCGGCCGCGGTGGCGATCGGATCGCGCGTCTACGTCACCGGCGGGCAGGCGCCGGCCTTCGCGTTCCACGACGAGATCTGGATGGCGTCGGTCGAGTCCGGGACGCTGTCGTCGTGGGCGCCGGCGGGCACGCTCCCGGCTCCGATGGCGACGCACGCGATGGTCGCCCTCGGCACGCGCGTCTACGTCGTCGGCGGCGGCGCGGAGCTCGACGGCGGGATCGCGTACACGCCCGTCGCGATGATGGCCACCGTCGAGGCCGACGGCGCGCTCGGCGGATGGAAGCAGAGCGGCACGATGCCGGTGCTGGTCAACGGTCCGGCGGCGGTCACCGTCGGCCTCCGTGTGTTCGTGCTCGGCGGTGGCGCTTCGGCCGATGCGCACCCGACCGGCGCGGTGTCGGTCGGCACGCAGGCCGAGGACGGAACGCTCGCGTGGGCGGCGGGCGCGCCGATGCCGGGGCCCGCGTGGCTGCCGTGCGCGGTCGCGACCAGCGACACCATCTACGTGATGGGCGGCTATCCCGCGGCGGGCGAGCCGGCGCAAGCGAGCGTGTACGTCGGCCGCGTCGCCTCGAACGGAGGCATCGCGTGGACGACGTCGGCGCCGATGCCCGTCGCGCGGGCGGCCGCCGGCTGCGCCGTCCGCTGAAGCGCGATCACTCGCGTACGACGAGGTCGCGCGACACGGTCGCGGCGTCGAACCCGCAGCGGAGCACGCCCGACCCGACACGCAGCGGGGCGACGGCGATCCCGTGCTCGATGTCCTGATCGGTGAGCTTCGCCAGGTCCGACGGCTCGACGGTGCACGCCGCGCCGCGCGGGAGCAGCGCCGCTGCGCCGTCGCCGAGGACGCCGACCACGCGCACCACCGCCGGGAAGCGCGTCAGCAGCGTGAGCGCGGTCGTGGGCGCGTAGTCCTGCCGGAGGATGTCGAGGGCGACGAGCTCGCCGCGATCGACGACGCGGATCGGCCGGCGATCGACGGCGCCGCCGATGTCGAGCGCGAGCGTGGCGGTCCCGGACCGGAGCGCGTCCATGTCCCAGCCGAACTGCGTCGGACGGAGGGCCACGGCGTCGCCCTCCACGGCGAGCGCGACCCCTGGGCTGTCGCCGTGCACGAGACCGCGATCGGTCTCGCTCTCTCCCGCCGTCGCCTGGACCACGGTGGTCGCGCCGGCGATCATCGCCACGCCGTCACCGGCCCGCGAGAAGATCCAGGCGTGCGACGGCGCGCGGAACTCGAGCGAGCGGTGCGCGATCTTCTCGCGACCTCCGCCGAGGTCGAGCCGGAGCGTGAGCTCGGACGTCCCCGCGCGGGTCGCCGCGACGGTGACGACGCCGACGGCGGGACGCATGGCGCTCTTCCCGATGTTGGTGATCACGCATCCCGGCTCGCAGTACGACTCGAGCACCGTCACCGGGATCACGTCGAGGCCCGGATCGTCGAGGCAGTTGCTCCCGCAGCGGGCGTACGTCGACTGGAACGCCCCGAACTGGAGCGACGTGGTCCGTCCCACGATCCCCGGGACGTCCTGCGGCTCGATGATGGCGCGCGTCTCGCCGCCGGACAGCGAGATCGACGTCGAGGGCACGGTGCACGCGGCGGCCGAGAGGACGGCGAGCGACACCGCGCCGAGCTTCATCGCCGTCATCTTGGCACGGCGGCCCTCGACGGTCACGCGCGCCCGCGAAAGACGACGCCCCCGGCAGCGAGCACGTGGACGTGCTCGTCGACCGAGGGCGTACGTCGTCACCCGCTCCGACGGAGGCGGGGCAGGGCGGCGATCAGGCCGTCTGCTTCTTCAGCTCCGTGACGAGCTCCGGCACGGCGGTGAACAGATCGGCGACGAGGCCGTAGTCCGCCACCTGGAAGATCGGCGCGTCCGGATCCTTGTTGATCGCGACGATCGTCTTCGAGCCCTTCATGCCCGCGAGGTGCTGGATCGCGCCGGAGATGCCGATCGCGAAGTACAGCTGCGGGGCGACGACGCGGCCGGTCTGGCCGACCTGGAGCTCCGCCGGGGCGTAGCCCGCGTCGCACGCCGCGCGGCTCGCGCCGACGGCCGCACCGAGCAGACCCGCGAGCGGGTCGAGCACCTCGGCGAACTTCTCCTTGAGCGCACGGCCGCCGGAGACGATCACGCGGGCCTCGCCGAGGTCCGGGCGCTCGCTCTTCGCCGCGTCGAGCGAGACGAACTCGACGCGCTCGGCCGCCGGATCCTTCGCCGCGAGCGGCGCGTCCTCGACGGGGCTCGCGCCGCCCGAGGCCTCGGCCGCGGAGAACTCCGACTGGCGGACGGAGACGACCTGCACCGGCGTGGTGAGCTCGCACGTCGCGTACGCGTTGCCGGCGAAGACCGGGCGCTTGTACGTGAGCTTGCCGCCGTCGGCCTTCACGCCGCTGATGTCCGGCGCGTACCCCGCGCCGAGCTTCGCGGCGACGCGCGGAGCGACGTCCTTGCCGAACGAGCTCGCGGTGACGACCACGACGTCGAAGCCGCCCTTCTTCGCGACCTCGGCGATGGTCGGAGCGAAGCGCTCGGCGACCTGGTTCGCGAGGTACGCATCGTCGACGGCGATGATCTTCGCCGCGCCGAAGCCGGCGACCTCGGCAGCCGCGGCCTTCGCGCCCTGGCCCATCACGAGGATGGTGAAGGGGCTTCCCGCGTTCCGGGCGAACGTGATGGCCGAGTGCGTGGACTTACGCACCTTGCCGTCGAGCATCTCTGCGATGACGAGAGTGTTTGCCATGACTTTACCTCGCGCCTCCTCAGAGGACCTTCGCTTCGGACTTCAGCTTCTCGACCAGCTCCGCGACGCTCTTGACCTTGATGCCGGCCTTGCGCGCGGGCGGGAGCTCGAAGCCGGTGTACTTGATCTTGAGCGCCGCATCCGTCGTGAGATCGGCGAGCTTCATCTCGGCGAGCGGCTTCTTCTTCGCCGCCATGATCGCCATGAGCGCCGCGAAGCGGACGCCCTCCGGATACGTGTGCGTGTCCGGCGTGAACTTCGACTTCACGCTCTTCGGCGCGACGATGCGGAGGTCGACCGAGACGACCGCCGGCAGGGTCACGCGGAGGTTGATCGTGCCGCCGTCGACCTCGCGGCCGACCACGAGGGACTTGTCGTCCTCGCTCTTGATCGTGCCGGCGAACGTCGCCTGCGGCCAGCCGAGGTACTCGGCGAGGAGCTGGCCCACCTGGTTCGAGTCGCCGTCGACCGCCTGCTTCCCGAGCAGGACGAGGTCCGGCTTCTCCTTCTCGACGAGCGCCTTGAGGGCGCGGGCGACGACGTCGCCGTCGAGCTGCTCGTCCGTCGCGTCGATGCGGATCGCGCGATCGGCGCCGGTGGCGAGCGCGCCACGCAGCGTGGTCTCCGTCTCCTTCGGACCGAAGGTCACGACCACGACCTCTCCCTGACGGGCCTTCGGGTTCGTGCCGTTCTCCGTGAGGCGGAGAGCGGTCTCGACCGCGTACTCGTCGAACGGGTTCGGCTTCCACTCGAGGCCGGTGGTCTCGAGCTTGCCGGCGTTGACCTTCACCTTGTTCGCGTTGTCCGGGTCGGCGACGCGCTTGAGCGGGACGAGGATCTTCATCTTGCGTTGCCTGGGGGCTTGGGCTGGAGGGGTACCGATCGCTGAATGGCGATTCAGTTCGGAGCGGTTTTACGGTCGACACCGCGCCGTGTCAACGGCGGGACATGCTAGATCGGAACGGTGACCCCGGCTGCGCTCGTCTTCGCGGTCACCTCGGTCACGTCGGCCACGGCCGATGCCGCGGCGGACGACCGCGGGCCGGAGCTCGTCGTGCCCGCGGTGCATGCGGCTGCGCTCATGACGGTGATGCGCGGCGTGGAGACGGTGATCTGGCCGGACCCGTTCGCGCAGACGGAGCACTTCGGGGCGCACTACGAGGAAGCGTTCACGAAGCCGCCGATCTTCCCCGACGGCGATCCCTGGTACGTGAACTTCGTCGGCCACGCGCTCTTCGGCAGCGAGCTCTATCTCCGTGCGCGCACCTGCCGCCTCGGCTGGGCGGGAGCGCTCGCGTTCGCCGCCGCCGGCTCCGTCGTCTGGGAGTACGGCTTCGAGGCCAACGGCGTGCGGCCCTCGGCGTTCGATCTCGTCTACACGCCGCTCTCCGGGGCGCTGCTCGGCGAGGCTCGTCATCTCGTGCTACGCACGGCATCGCCGAACAGCGCGATCCGCTGGATCGTCGACCCGCTCGGCGAGGGAGAGCGCGCCCTCGGGACCGGTTGCTGATAGAAGGGTGTTTCGATGCCTCTGACGTGCGACTTCCTCGTGATCGGAAGCGGGATCGCTGGTCTTTCGTTCGCGCTCGAGGCGGCGGCCCTCTCCCCTGCGCGCGAGGTGATCCTCGTCACCAAGCGCACGCGCGACGAGTCGAACACGAAGTACGCGCAGGGCGGCATCGCGGCGGTCCTCGACGAGCACGACTCGTTCGACGCGCACGTGAACGACACGATGGTGGCCGGCGCCGGGCTGAACCGCCGCGGCGCGGTCGACCTCTGCGTCCGCGAGGCGCCCGGACGCATCCAGATGCTCCGCGACATCGGCGCCAAGTTCGACCTCGCGCCGGCGGACGCGCACGCCGACGAGTCGAGCCCTTCGTTCCCCGTGCCGAAGGCGAAGCAGGATCTCGACCTGCACCTCGAGGGCGGCCACTCGGCGCGCCGGATCGTCCACGCGGCGGACATGACCGGCCGCGAGGTCGAGCGCGCGCTCGTCGAGGCGGTGGCGAGCCAGCCGAACGTCCGCGTGCTCGAGGAGCACATGGCGATCGACCTCATCACGCTCGCGAAGTACGGGGGCCCCGAGGTCTGCGCCGGCGCGTACGTGCTCGACGTCGCGCAGGGCAAGGTCGACACGGTGCTCGCGCGCGCCACGATCCTGGCGAGCGGCGGGGCGGGGAAGGTCTACCTCTACACGAGCAATCCGGACGTCGCGACGGGCGACGGCATCGCGATGGCGTACCGCGCGGGCGCCGAGGTCGCGAACATGGAGTTCTACCAGTTCCACCCGACGACCCTCTTCCACCCGAAGGCGAAGACGTTCCTCATCACCGAGGCGCTCCGGGGCGAGGGCGCG
>JBDHVD010000333.1:0-10176 GCA_039809525.1 Labilithrix sp.
CGACGCGGCGACGCGGCGGCGGCCGGCGATCTCGCCGCGCGCACCGGCTGCGCGCGAGAGGCGGTGCTCGTCGGTCCGTCGTCCTGGTACTCCGTCACCGGTGTCGAGGAAGCGGGCGCGTTCGCGCAGCCCACCGCGCCGCTGCCCGCCGAGGTGCCCGGCCCCGGACCGTTCTCGCCGCGCATCCGTCCGATGCGGGTGGCGGCGCTCGGCTGCCACGTGCCCCTCTACGCGGCGACGAGCGCCCCGGGCGTACGCGACGTCATCGTCGACGTCGACGTCCCGCGCGCCGGCACGATCGGCGTGAGCCTCCGCACGCGCTCCGCCGCCACCCTGCGCGCGGGCGGGCGCGTGGTCATCCAGCGTCCGTACGCGGCGGGCGCAGGATCGGTGCCGCGCTTCGCGCGCGTCGACGTCGCTCAGCCGGGCGCGCTCCGGCTGGTCGCGCGCGTCGGCATGGATCAGGACTTCGCGTCGGTGGACATCGGGGCATGGGACGACACGGGCAAGCCCCTCCGCGCGCGTGCCCCGAACGTCGGCCAGGCGGCGACGCTCGTCGCGAAGGGCTCGGCGCAGCTCGCCGCGCCTCCGGCCAAGACCGATCCCGAGCTCCTCGCCGTCGCGCTCGCCGATCTCGCGACGAACGAGAGCCGCGCGGCCGAGAACCTCCTCCACGTCCATGCCACGCGCGAGAACGTTCCCCCGGAGCTCCTGCTCACGTACGCCCGCGCGCTCCGCGGCGTCCGCGATCTGCCGGCGGTGAAGGCGCAGGAGCGCGCCCGCGCCGCCCTCGACCGCGTGCTCGAGGCATGGCCCGAGTCGTGGGAGGCGACGATCGAGCACTCCGTCCTCGCCGGACAGCGGCGCGGTCATGCCGAGGCGAACCTCGAGGCGCTCGCCGATCTCGACAAGACGCGCCCGAAGTCGAAGACGCGTGCGCGCGAGACGCTCGATGCCTACGAGGCGGCCGTCGCCGGGCGCGAGCATCTCTACGATCGCGCGCGCGATGCGTTCGAGCGCGCCGCCGGCCGTCGCGACCCGCGCCCGGGGGGCTCGCCGCTGCTCGGCTCGCCGCTCCTCCGCGACGTCGAGCGGATGGCGTTCGAGCGCACGGGACGCGAGGCGATCGCGTTCGACTGCGATCCGACCAGCGTGTCCGACAAGACGAGCCTCGCGTGCCATCACGCGCGCGAGGCCGCCGGCGATCGCGCCGGCGCCGAGAAGGAGCTCGAGCGTCTCCGCGCGCTCTCCGGCAGCCCGCAGCTCTATCTGTCGTTCTCGTCGCGGAGCGCGCTCGAGGCCGGCGATCTGCCGCGCGCGGCGAAGCTGCTCGACGCGATGAACCCGGCCGATCGTCCGATCGCCACGCTCTACGCGGTGAAGGGCAAGGCCGCGGTCCCCGAGATCCTGAAGCAGGCGACGATCGCGCGCGACGGGCCGACGGCGCTGCCCTCGCTGCTCCGCGCCGCGGGCGACGATCCGCTCGCCATGTTCGACGGCGTCGCCGAGCGCGTGGTGAACGACAAGGAGAGCGCGTCGCTCCTCGCGAACGCGGCGACCGCGGTGCTCGCGCACGACGAGCGCTACACCGTCGACGAGAGCGGCCTCGTGCGCTTCGTCATGCTCGACGTGCGCCGGGTGATGGGCACCACCGACGTCGAGTCGAACGCGCAGGCCTCCGCGCCGATGGTCTTCGGCAAGGACAGCATCCGCGTCCTCCGCCGCCGCATCTTCAAGAAGGACGGCCGCGTCGTGCTGCCCGATCGGACGCCGAACGCGGCGCAGTCGCACGCCGACCTCTCGCAGCTCGAGGCGGGCGACGCGGTCGAGGCGATCTACGAGGGCGCCGGCGTGCCCGGCGAGATCGGCAACATCGGCATCGACACGCCCGATCTCATGCCCGAGCGCACCGCGGTGCGCGACGCGAAGATCGAGCTGCGCATCCCGCAGGGCCTCCGTGCCTCGCTCTGGAGCCATCCCGTCCTCGGCAAGCCCGAGGAGAAGACCGAGCAGGGCAAGAAGGTCCTCACCTGGCGCGTGAAGGACCGCGGCGTGCGCCGCATCGAGGCCGGCGTGCCGAAGATGGATCGCAACGTGATGGTCAGCTTCTCGACGACGACGTGGGAAGACGTCGCGCGCGGGCAGCGCGAGACCGTCGCCGCGCTCGACGCCGAGAGCCCCGAGGTCACCACCTGGGCGCGCGAAGCGGCGAAGAACGAGAAGGGACGCGCCCTGGTCGACACGATCGTCGCCGCCTCGGGTCAGGCGGTGAAGGAGGCGTCGGGAGTCATCCTCGCGGACGTCGACATCGGACGCTCGCCGGGCGGCCAGGCGATCACCGCGCGTCAGATCCTGGCCACGCACGAGGGCAGCCGCACGTGGCTCATCGTGCGGGCGCTGCGCGAGCTCGGCATCCCGACGGACGTGGTGGTCGCGGAGAACGAGCCGTTCTCCGACAGCGCCTCGTTCCCTCCGCACTTCGGTCGCTTCATGCATCCGCTCGCCATCGCGCACGTCGACGGCAAGGACGTGTGGATCGACGCGGACGTGTCCGGTCCTCCCCTCCCCGCCGGTCGGATCTCGCCCGAGCTCCGCGGGCGCAACGCGCTCATGCCCGACGGCAAGATCGCGCCGCTGCCGAGCACCGCCGCCGAGGGCGAGCGCGACGAGATCGACATCCGCCTCACCGTCGACGAGCAGGGCAACGCGAAGGGCCTGCTCACCGTGCTCCTGCGCGGGCGATCGGCGCAGGACGTCTCGGAGGCGCTGTTCCGTCTCGTCGGCCTCGAGCGCCAGCGCGCGCTCCGCGGCATCGCGCTCGCGTGGGTGCCGTTCGCCACCGTCGAGAAGGTGGAGCTGTCCTCGACCGAGGGCAGCTGGCAGGTCGCCATCCGCGCCGAGCTCTCCGCGCCCGCGTACGCGCAGGTCGAGGGAACGAAGCCGGGATCGCGCACGTGGATCCTCCCCGGCATCGATCCGATCCACTACGTCTTCCCGCGCCCGTACGTGACGACGCTCAGCTCGGTGTACGCGACGCAGGGCGCACGCGAGAGCGCGCTCGCGATCAACCACGCGACGCAGTACCACGTGCGCCGCAAGGTCGAGCTCCCCGCGAAGGCGCAGATCGCCCGCTTGCCCGGTCCGTTCGACGGCAAGGGACCGCTCCTGTCCGCGCAGCGAAAGATCTCGGTCGCGGGGACGAGCATCGACGAGGACTTCACCCTCGAGGTCTCGACCGGCACCGTCCCGCGCGAACGCTACGACGCGTTCGTGGCGGAGACGCACCGCACCGACGACGCGTTCCGCGCGAGCACGCGGGTGAAGCCGCCGACTCCCTGAGCGCGGTTCGCCTCCTGCATCACCCGCGCCCGTGCGGCGCGATCGACCCTGGCAGAAGCGGCTCCTCCGCATCGTGCGGGCCCTCGCTGTGGCGATCGTGTCGCTCTGGGCGCTTTACGTCGTCGCGATCAACCTCTTCCTCTCGACGCCGCTCTTCGACCGGGTCGTCAACGCCGACTCCCGCACCCTCTGGGTCGGCTACGCGCAGGGCTGGTCCGTCTTCCCCGGCACCATCCACGCGCGGAAGCTCTCGCTCCGGAGCAGCGACGCCAACGTCGAGTGGATCCTCCACGTCGACCGCGTGACCTTCGGCGTCTCGTTCGTCGACCTCGCGCGGAAGCGCTTCACCGCGCGCGACGTCCGAGGCGAGGGCATCGCGTTCCACCTCCGCACGCGCCGGCCGGCGCCCGAGCTGACGGAGGACGTCGTCGCGAACGTCCCGCCGATCCCCGGCTTCGGGCGCTTGCCCATGCGCCCGCCCGAGCCGCCCGGCCCCGAGGTCTGGTCCGACGAGGCGTGGCACCTCTGGACGATCCGCCTCGAGGAAGTCGTCGCCGAGCACGTCCGCGACGTGTGGATCGATCGCGAGCGGTTCCAGGGCGACGCGCGGATCGCCGGCGGCTTCTACCTGAAGCCGATCCGCGACGTGTGGATCGGCCCGATCGCCACCGACGTGCGCGAGGGAAAGGTCGCGCACGACGCCGTGCCGATCGTCCCCGAGATCGCCGGGCAGCTCGGCGTGCGCGTGAAGAGCTTCGATCCGCGCACGGTGAAGGGCGCGGACCTCGTGCACCACGTCTCGGTCGACACCGACCTCCGCCTCCGCGCGCGCCTCGACCGGCCGGAGCTCCGCGGCGACGTCGACGCGCGCCGGATCGCGGTGGTGATCGAGGACGGGGTGGTGAAGCCGGCGAGCGCGTTCGACCTCACGCTCGCGTCGCTCGAGGCGGAGAAGGACGGCCGCCGCGTGCGCGGCGCGCTCGACGTGCGATCGCGCTCGACGGCGGAGCGGCTCGTGGCCGACGTCGAGGTGCACGACGCCGAGCTCGCCGGCGTCGGACGCGTCCCGCGCGCCCACGTCGAGGCGGACGCGCCGGGCGTCGATCTCGCGAAGCCGCTCGAAGGTCTCCACGTCCTCGTCCGCGTGCCCGATGCCGAGGTGCCCGACGTCCGGGCGCTCGCGCCGCTCCCGCTGCTCGGGGGCTCCGCCCACCTCCGCGCCGACTTCCAGGTGTGGCCGGGCGAGAAGCGCGCGACCGGCAGCGCGACGCTCCAGGGCGGCGCGCTCGCGGTGCGCGTGGCGAAGGTCCGCGTCGACGGCGACACGACGGCGGATCTCCGGATGCGCGAGCTCCGCTGGGGCGAGCGTACCGAGGCGCACGACGCGACGCTCGAGGCACGCGTGCATCATGCAACCATCGCCCCGACCGAAGGCGCCGGCGGCGCGTTCGTCGAGCTCGGCGGGCTCGAGCTCTCGGCCACCGGTCCCCTCGTGGACCTGAGCGATCCCCTGCGCGCCTTCTCGGCGAAGCTCCGCATGCTCGACGGCGAGATCGTCGATCGAGGGATGCTCGCGGCGTACCTCCCGAAGGGCAAACAGATGCAGATCGCGGCGGGCAAGGCGCGCTTCGACATGCGCGGCGATCTCGTCATCGCCGATCACCGCGCGCGCGGCACGCTCGATGCGTCCGCGCCGCGCCTCGGCCTCACCCTCGGGCCGCTCGCGCTCGCGGCGACGCTGCGCGCGCACGCGCGGGTGCACGACTGGGTGTGGGAGCACGGCGATCTCGCGGTCGACGAGGCGGCGATCGACGTCGATCGGATCGTGGCGTCACGGAAGGGCGCCTCCGCTCCCGCGATGACCGTCGCGCGCATCGCGCTCCGGGGCTCGAGCCCGCGCTTCGCGTTCTCCGATCCGCTCGCCCGCGCCGATCTCGTCGCGACGATCGAGAGCGGCGCGGTGCAGGACGCCTCGGCGATGAACGCGTTCCTCCCCGAGGGCGCGGACTTCGGCTTCGAGAGCACCGACGGGCGCTTCTCGGCGGACGTCCGCGCGTCCGTCGAGCGCCACGTCGCGCGCGGCCGGGTCGTCGCCCACGCGCGCCGCATCGGCGCGGGCGGGAAGAAGCTCCACGTGCAGGGCGACGCCGATCTCCAGGCGGACATCGCGAGCTGGGACCTCGATCGCAACCGCCTCTCGCTGACCGCCTCCGCGCTCGCGATCCGGAGCGCCGAGGGCCGCTTCGGCGAGTCGCGGCGCGCGGACTTCGTCGCGCCGAGCGTCGTGCTCACCGGACGCACCGACGCCTTCGATCTCGCGCATCCGTCGCTCGAGGGCTTCGACTTCCGCCTCGTCGTCGAGGACGCGACGCTCCCCGACGCGCGCAGCCTGAACGCGCTGCTCGTGCCGGGCGACGCGGTCGGCGTCGCCTCCGGGCGCGCGCGCGCGAACGCCGATCTCGTCGTGTCGTCCTCGCAACGCATCGCCTCCGGCGGCGTCATCGTGGAGGCCGAGAACGCAGCGATCCACGTCGGCGGCGTGCGCCTCACGGGCGACTTCACGGTGACCGGCCTCCTCCGCGGCTTCGATCCCGACGCGTCGCGCGTCGACGTCGGCGGCTCGCGCATCGCCGCGCGCAACGTGCGCGTCGAGGGCAGCTCGGCGGAGACGAAGGGCTGGCGCGGCGACGTCAGCGTCCTCGGCGGCTCGGTCGTCCTCGGGCGGGAGCCGATCTTCGACGCGAACGTGCGCTTCGTCGCCGACGACGCGACGCCGATCCTCGCCCTCGCGCTGAAGGGCGCGCTCCCGAAGTTCCTCGTGGGCCTCGTGCGCGCGCCGAACCTCGACGCCCGCGCACGCATCACGCTCGCGCCCGAGACGATCGCGCTCCGGAACATCGACGCGCACGGCGGCGACGTCGGCCTCCGCGGCACCGTCGTGTCGCGCGGCGATCACCAGCGCGGCGCCCTCGTCGTCGCGAAGGGGCCGCTCTCGGCCGGCGTCGCGATCGACGACGACGGCGCGTCGCCGAAGCTCTTCGGCCTCGATCGCTGGCTCCGCGAGCAGACGCCGTCCGCGGTGCACCTCCTCTCCCAGCCGCTCCCGAAGGACGAGGGAGCCTCGCGCAAGGCGAAGCACTGACGCTCCATGATCGCGCCGCCAGAGCGCGCGCCGGACCATCGCGCGGAACGACGGCGAAAATCGCGAGGTACGTCGATTGCACCGCGCGCGGGCCGCGATGCCGAAGCTCCGTCTCTCCGTCTCGGCCGTGCCGGTGATCTTCCTCGCGTGCATCGCGATCCTCGTCTCGGCGCAGGCCGGGTGCAGCGGGAAGGACGAGGACGACTGCACCTCGTTCCGCGGCGGCTGCCGCCAGGACCCCGACGACGACGACCGGCCCTTCCTCGAGAAGGTGAACCCATTCGACTGAGCAAGGCCGGCTGGTCGCGCCTCCTCCTCTTCTGTGCGGTGGCCAACGTGCTGCCGCTCTTCGCGGCGCGATGGCTGCCGTTCTCCGATCTGCCCGAGCACGTCGCGGCCATCGCGGCGCTCCGCCAGTGGAGCGATCCGAGCTACCGCATCGCCGAGCACTACACGTTCGCGATCGGCGAGAGCCAGTACCTCGCCTACCCCCTCGCGGGCGCGGCGCTCTCGTTCGTCGTCGGCACCGCGGAGCGCGCGAACCTCGTCCTCCTCGCGGCGACGGGCATCGCCTGGCCCTACGCCGCGCGCTCGATGCTGCGCGCGCTCCGGCGCGACGAGCGCCTCGCGCTCTTCGCCTGCCCGCTGTTCTGGAACCATGCGCTCGTCGTCGGCCTGTTGCCCTTCGTCGCGTCGGTGCCGCTGGTCCTGCTCGGGTTCGCGCTCGCGGTGCGCGGGCGGACGCGGGCGGTCGCCGCGCTCGGCGTCCTCCTCTTCTTCGTGCACGTGCAGGCGCTCGTGCTGTTCACGCTCATCTCCGCCGCGCGGATCGTCGCGCTCCGCCGTCCGCGACGGTCGCTCCTCGCGCTCGTGCCGGGCATGGCGACGCTCGCCGCGTGGGCGCTCGTCGCGCGCGTCGGCCTCCGCGGCCGATCGCTCGACGCGCCGGGGCAGATCCGCTTCGCCGCGCCGGGCGATCTCGCGCGCCTCTTCCCGTTCTGGGCGCACGATCTCTGGAAGACGCACGCCGACGAGGCGCTCGCGATCGCCTTCTGGATCTGCGTCTCGGCGATCGCGCTCCGCGGGACGGCGAAGCGGCTCGCGCTCTGGCTGCCGCTCGCCGTCACGCTCGTCGCGTACGTCGCCCTGCCCTACCAGATCGGCGGCGGCGACATGCTCAACGTGCGCCTCGCCGTGTTCGTCCCGCTGTTCGTCCTCCCGGTGCTCACGCCGCGACGCGCGTGGCCGCTCGCCGGCGCCGCCGTTCTCACGCTCCTCGGCGCGATGAACGACGCGCGCGAGATCCGCCTCGCCCAGGACGAGGTCGGCGATCTCGATCGCGTGCTCGACGCGATCCCGAGGGGCTCGCGGGTGCTCTCGCTCCACTTCCGCATCGCCTCGCAGCGCACGCACTTCCCCTCGTGGATCCACGTGGCGGCCTACCATCGCGCGCGCGGCGGCGGCGTCGCCGAGCCCTCGTTCGCCGTGCTCGGGCACTGGCCGCTCCACTACCGCCCGGAGGCGGCGCCGCCCGCGAAGGACGTCGACTTCTGGGAGTTCGATCCGTGCGCGTTCAGGAACGCGATCGACGGCCCGTATTACGACCACGTCCTCGTGCGCGGTCGCATCGATCCGTTCGCGGCTGATCCGCCCGGCCCGGCGTGGACGAAGGTGCTCGTGGAGAAGGAGTGGACGCTCTTCGCGCGCATGCCCGGGGTCACGATGCCGGCCACGCCATCGACGGATCGCGGTCCATGTTCCGTCGCGCGAGGACGAGGTCCGTCCTCCTGAGGCGTATCGACGCGTGCCGTGCGCGGCATCGATCCGCAGCCGAGCGCGCAGATTCGGCTTCGCTCTACTCCCCGGGGAGGTTGTCTCGAGATCTTTGCGACACTTCCATCGGGTTGCGCGCGGGGGTGTTTGCGCTCAGAAAGAAGAGCGATTCATGAGCAAGAATCTTCGGGGGGCTCGTCGCGCTGAGCGTCATCGCGAGCGCGCTGTCCGTGCAGTCGGTCGCACACGCCGGCGTGAGCAACCCTGACTATTACTTCATCGACGTCCCCGGCACCCTCGATTCGATCTACGACGGGGGCTCCGGAGGCGGCGTGTTCCGCCTCGACGGCCAGCTCGAAGGCGATCTCGCCTCGGACGGGTCGTGGACGTTCGGAGGCGCGAGCTTCACGGACGTGCTGACGAACGTCAATGCCGGCGGATACGTGAGCGCGCGACCGATTGTGGTAGCGAGCGGCACGTACGGGACCGTCGATCCCGACGTACCGATCGTCACCCTGACGCTCCGGATGCGGATCAAGATCAGCGGTGGCGGAGTCGGGACGACCTGCCAGACCTCACTCTTCACGGTGACGCTCAGCACGACGAAGAGCTTCCTCAGCCAAAGCGGGAGCTACAGCGTCTCCACGGGTCAGTTCCTCGCCGGGGCCCAGGACTTCACCGTCCCGGCCATCACGACCGGCTGCAACTCGTACGAGTCGACACTCAACAACGCCTTCGGCTTCGGTCGATCCGCCGGCGTGGTGGCAATGAAGTTCGACACCGCTTCGATCGCCACGATGCTTGGTCAAGTGCCCGCGCGCTGAAGCGAGCCCTGTCATGCGCGCGCTGCATCCTCGTCTCCGTTTCGCAGCTCGACGACGCGCGCGCGCGTGGAGGTCTCGCTTTCGCATTCGTCGCCGCGCTCGCCGCGCTTCCATCGTGCGCCGGGTGCGGCGACGCCGGCCGGCCGGCGTTCGAGGCGAACGCGAGCGATGCCGAAGCCGGCCCGGCCGAGCCGCTGCCTCCGGCCGAAGGCGGCGCTCCACTGACGACGTGCGAGGAGGCGGCTGCCCGCGGCGCACCGCTCGGGTGTGATTACCTCATCTTCTCAGTCCCCGATGGTTCGTGGTCGAACGAAGGCTGCACGGCCGCCCTCGTGTCGAACCCGAGCGATCGACCGGCGCGCATCGAAGTCCTTCGCGACGGCAAAGTCGTCGACATCGGCGATGCTGCGCGCATCGTGCTGCCGTCATCGACGATGGCTCCATCGTACGCGCCCGTCGCGGGAGGCGAGCTCCCGCCCGGAGCATCGATGGTGATCGCCCTCGTGCAAGGGGCGCTCGCCCAGTTTCCGGTAAGAGACGACTGGGGACAGTGCCCCTTCCCTCCCATCGTCGACGAAGGGCATCTCGGCCCGCACGACGTCTCCGACGTCCTCGGGTTCCACATCCGCTCGAGCGAGCCCGTCTTCGCCACGTACTTCCATCCCTACGCCTACGGATGGATCATCAACGTGTTCACATCGTCGACGGCGCTGCGAAGTGCAGGAAGCTGGGACACGCGAAACGTCGACCTCGGCGTCTTCATGCCGGGGCGACCAACGGTTCAGCACGAGCGTGAAGGCAACGCGGTCTACGACGACATGGCGGCGTTCCTCGCTCTCGGCAGCTTGCGCGACGCTCGCGTATCCGTCGTCGCCAAGGAGGGCCCCGCAACCGTGGACGTCCCGGCGGGACATGTCGTGCGGCTCGAGCGAGACGATCTCTTCATCGGCTCGCCGATCACGAGTGACGCGCCGGTCGCGGTGTTCGCTGGTTCGCCGGTCTCCTTTCTCCCGTACGACACCGGCGGGTTCGACCGTATCCTCAACCAGGTGCCGCCGCCTCGCGCGTGGGCGAGGGAGTACGCGGTCGTTCGCTACC